>UQMC01000011.1 GCA_900542115.1 uncultured Oscillibacter sp.
CGACCCGGGGCAGTATTTCAAATATATCCGCCCAATTCGAGCGTTGTAAGCGCCTGAGCGCAAAAAAACGGCTGTGTCAGATAACTGACACAGCCGTTTTCTTATTTGATACGCGGGATATTTCCAGATCAGTCCTCAGCCAGCTTCTTGTACTTGAGATAACGGGCCTTGACGTCCTCGACCTCCTTGGCGTACAGAGCATCCGCCTTGTCGGGGAAGTTGTTCTTCAGAGAAGCGAAGCGGTTCTCGCCCATCAGGAAGTCCATCACCTTGGAGGTATCCGGCTCCTTGGAGTCCAGCTGGAACGGGTTCTTGCCCTCGGCGATCCGGCGGGGATCATAGCGGTACAAATGCCAATAGCCGCACTCAACAGCTTTCTTCATCTCGTCCTGAGAGGTCCCCATACCGGCCTTGATGTGCTGCTCCAGGCAGGGGCAGTAGCAGATGACGATAGAGGGACCGTCATAGGACTCCGCCTCGCGCAGCGCCTTCAGGGTCTGTGCCTGATCGGCGCCCATGGCCACCTGTGCAACATACACATAGCCGTACTGCATCATCATAGCGCCAAGGTCCTTCTTAGCAACCTTTTTGCCGCTGGCAGCAAACTTGGCGGTAGCAGAGGTGGGCGTGGACTTGGAGGACTGTCCGCCGGTGTTGGAGTACACCTCTGTGTCCAGAACCAGCAGGTTCACGTTCTGGTTTTGCGCCATGACATGATCGATGCCGCCGTAGCCGATATCATAAGCCCAGCCATCGCCGCCGATGGCCCAAACGGACTTCTTGGCGAGGAATTCGCGGTTTGCAAGGACATACTTCACATCCTTGGTCTGCTCCGCCTTTTCCAAGGCAGACAGCAGCGCGTCCGTGACCGCGCGGGACTTGCTGCTGTCCTTCCAGCCGTTTTCGTAGGCCTCCACGGCCTCCACGGCAATACCGGCGGCCTTGATGGCGCCCAGACGAATCAGCAGCTCCTTGCGGATGGCATCCTGTGCGTGGAAGAAGCCATAGGCAAACTCGGCGTTGTCCTCAAACAGAGAGTGCTCCCACGCGGGGCCGTGGCCCTGACAATCCTTGCAATAGGGCAGGATGGGCGCGCCGCCGGAAATAGCGGAGGAGCAGCCTGCGGCGTTGCCGACATACAGCCGGTCGCCGAACAACTGGCTCACCAACTTGATATAGGTGGTCTCAGCGCAGCCGGCACAGGCAGCGGAGAACTGGAAGTAAGGCTTTGCGAACTGGGCGTTCTTTACGCTCTTATCGTTGATGACGTCCTTCTTGAGATACGCCTCGTTCATGGCCACATCATCGAACAGCTCCTGCTCGGACTTCATGCTCTCAAAGCTGGTCATGGTCAGAGCACCCTCGGCGGGACAGGCGGTCAGGCACACGCCGCAGCCAAGACAGTCATAGGGAGAGACCTGCATCCGGAAGGAATACGCGGGAGCGTCCTTGCCAAGACCCTTTGCGGGCACGGTCTCAAACCCGGCAGGCACGCCCTTCTTCTCCTCCTCCGTCAGCAGCACAGGACGGATAGCGGCATGGGGGCAGCACATAGAGCAGCGGTTGCACTGGATGCACTTGCTGCCATCCCACTTGGGGACCTTGGTGGCCACGCCGCGCTTGGAGAACACAGAGGTACCGTTTTCCCACGTACCATCCAGCACTCCGTACTTCTGGAACACAGACACAGGGAGCTGATCGCCCTTCTGGCGGTCCATGGGCATCACGATGTCCCTGACGAAGGGCGTCACGCCCTTGGGCTCGGACACAGGGGTATCCTGTGCATCCGCCCACGCGGCGGGAATTTCCACCTTCACGGCGGCGCTGACACCCAGATCCACGGCCTGATCGTTCAGGTCCACGATCTTTTGTCCGGCCTTCTTGAAGTAGGAGTTGTAGTTGTTCTTCTTCATATCCTCAATGGCCAGGTCCATAGGGATGACCTTCGTCAGTGCAAAGAATGCGCCCTGCAGGATATTGTTGGTGCGCTTGCCGAGGCCGATCTGCTGCGCCAGCTTGGCAGCGTCAATGATGTAGAAGTTGGCGTGCTTGCGGGCAAGGTCACGCTTCATCTTACCGGGGAGCTGAGCGTCCAGCTCGTCCACGGACCATGCGCAGTTCAGCAGGAACGTGCCGCCATCCTTCAAATCCTCGGTAGTATCGTACTTCTTGACATAGGTGGGCGCGTGAACGGCCACGAAATCGGCAGAGGAGACCAGATAGGTGCTGCGGATGGGCTCATCGCCGAAGCGCAGATGGCTCTGGGTCAAGCCGCCGGACTTCATCGTGTCATAGGAGAAATATGCCTGTGCGTACTTGTTGCCCACAAAGCCGATAGTGGAGATGGCATTCTTGTTGGCGCCCACAGTACCGTCGCCGCCCAAGCCCCACAGCTTGCAACTGATCTCACCGGGATGGGGCAGCTCAATCTCCGTATAATCCAGAGAGGTGTGGGTCACATCATCGTTGATGCCGATAGTGAAGTTGTTCTTGGGCTGGGCTTGCTTGAGGTTATCGTACACGGCCACGATCTGACCGGGTGTGGTATCCTTGGAGCTGAGGCCGTACCGGCCGCCCACCACGCGGATGTCGCCGCGGCCGGCCTGATTCAGCGCGGTCACCACGTCCAAGTACACAGGCTCGCCCACACTGCCGGTCTCTTTGGAGCGGTCCAGCACGGCGATGCGCTTGCAGGTGGCGGGGATAGCGGCGGCAAAGTGCTTCACCGAGAAGGGACGGAACAGGTGGATCTGTACCATGCCGACCTTGCGGCCCTGTGCGTTCAGATAGTCCACAGTCTCCTTCACGGTCTCACTGGCGGAGCACATCACTACGATGACTTCCTCCGCGTCGGGCGCGCCATAGTAATTGAACAGCTTGTAGTCACGGCCGGTGAGCTTGTTGATCTCGTCCATATAGTGCTGAACGGTATCGGGCAGGGCGTTGGCCTTGACGTTAGCGCCCTCCTTGCACTGGAAGTAGACGTCCGGGTTGACATTGTTGCCGCGGTTGGTAGGGTGCTCCGGGTTCAGGGACGCACGGCGGAACGCCTGCAGAGACTCCTGATCCACAAGGCCACGCAGGTCCTCATAATCCAGTGCCTCGATGCGCTGCATCTCGTGAGAGGTACGGAAGCCGTCAAAGCAGTGCATGAAGGCATACCGGCCGCTGATGGCGGACAGATGAGCCACGGCGGCCAGATCCATTGCCTCCTGCGGGCAGGAGGACATCAGCATGGCATAGCCGGTGGTGCGGCAGGTCATAAAGTCGGTATGATCGCCGAAGATGGAGTGGTGGTTGGAGGTCACCACACGGGACGCAATGTGCATGACGCTTGGCAGGAACTGGCCGCCCATGGCATACATGGCGGGAATCATCAGCATCAGGCCCTGAGAGGACGTAAACGTGGTGGTCAGGGCGCCTGCCTGCAAGGAACCGTGGCAGGTGCCGGCAGCGCCGGCCTCAGACTGCATCTGGATCACGTCCACCGTGGAGCCGAACAGGTTCTTCTTGCCCTTGGCAGACCACTCGTCCACCTTTTCCGCCATGGGGGAGGACGGGGTGATGGGGTAGATCGCCGCTACCTCTGTAAAGGCATAGGCGCTGTACGCCGCCGCCGTGTTGCCATCCATGACAACATAGTTTTTCTTTCCCATTTTGTTCTTTCCTTCCGTTTTCTGTATTGCGTATTTGAAAATGCCGTAATTACCTTTTAATCCACGCCGCCGGCCTTGCGGACAGCATCGCACACGCGGGCGGTCCGCAGAGACTCCTCCTCAGAGATGGTCAGGGGCGTGCCGTTAAGAACCGCATCGGCAAACTGATGAATTTCCATCTGGTAGTTATCGTCCACCCAGATGTTATAGTCCGTGGTGACCTCGTCCACATATTCGGCGCCCTGCGGCCGGGCATTTTTCGCCACGCGGATGTGGCAGACGCCCCGGCTGTTGAACTTATGGTCCACATCAATGCGACCGGTATCGCCGAGAATGGAGAAGCAGCCCCGGGGATAGGCGTCCAGTCCGGCATACAGCATGGCGCTGACTCCCTCCTCATACCGCATCAGCACGGCATCGGAGGTGTCCACACCGGTCTCCTTGTCAAAGCCGCAGTAAACGTGCATATCAGTGGGGTCCTTCCCCAAAAGATAGGACGCGAGGCTGATATTGTAGCAGGTCACATCATAAACCGCGCCGCCGCCGTTGCCCTTCTGGTAGCGGATGCCGGAGCGGTTGGTGTCATAGGTGGAATGTTTGGATTCAATATACCGGATGCGGCCGATGGCGCCGCTGTCCACGATCTCCTTCACCTTCTGGGCAAGCTGAGCGTGGCGGTAGGCATACGCCTCTTCCAGCAGCACACCGTGAGCCTTGGCCGCGGCAAACATCTCGCGCACATCGGCCTCCGTCAGCGACATGGGCTTTTCGCAAAGGATGTGCTTACCGGCCGCGGCAGCCTTCAGCACCCATTCCTTGTGCACACCGTTGGGCAGCGGCAGATAAACCGCATCCACATTTTCATCGTCCAACAAAGCCTGATAGTCCGTATAGGTCTTCTGCGGCTTGAAGGGCGCGGCATATGCCTTCAGCTTTTCCGCATTCCGTCCGGCGATGGCGTACAGCTCGGAATTGTCACACGCCAGCATACCGGGAATCGTGCGGGCCTTGCCGATGCCGGAGCACCCCAGTACACCCCAACGAACAACTTTCTTTTCCATGTTCAAACGTCCTTTCTGATACCGTGAACGCAGCTTTCAAAGTAACATTTCTATTTTAAACGTAATTACAAATTCTGGCAATAGCAGTTTCTACAAAACCGAGGGCCTCTGCCTTGGTCTGCTTACCGCAGGCTGTCTCAATCACCATCTTGAGAAGGTCCTCACCCAGCTCCTCCACGGTCTTTTCACCGTAGATCAGCGGCGCGGCACTGAAGTCGATATTGTCCTCCATAGCGGCGAAGGTCAGCTTGTTGCCGGTGATCTTCACCACGGGAACAATGGGATGGCCCACCGGTGAACCCCGGCCGCTGGAAAATACCACCACCTGCGCGCCGCCGGCCACCATAGCCGCTACAGAGGCGGGGTCATTGCCCGGGGTATCCATGATGACCAGGCCCTGCTTGGACTTTACCTGCTTTGCATAGTCATACACGGCGTTGATGGTACTGTGGCCGCCCTTGTGGATGCAGCCGAGAGACTTTTCCTCCAGCGTGGTAATACCGCCGGCTTTGTTGCCGGGAGAGGGATTGCCCGCCCGGACATCCTCGCCCACCGCGTGGAAGTGGTTTTCAAAGCGGGTGGTGATCTCGTAAATACGGTCATGGACCTCCTTATTGGCGGCGCGGCGGGCCAGAATATGCTCAGCACCGATGAACTCGGAGGTCTCGGAGAGAATGCTGGTACCGCCGGCCTTTACTACAAGATCGCTCATGGCACCGATAGCGGGGTTGGCCGCAAGGCCGCTGGTGGGGTCACTGCCGCCGCACTCCGTACCTACGATCAACTCGGAGAGGGGAAACTCCTCCTTTTGCAGCAGAGCGGCCTCCGCCACCATCTGCTTTGCGTAGCGAACGGCGATCTCCACAGCCTTCAGCGTACCGCCAGCCTCCTGAATAATGACCTGCTCCATCGGCTTGTTGGTGCGCTCCCGGATGGCGGCAGTCACCAAGTCCATCTGGCAGTTCTCACAGCCCAGAGATACCACCACCGTGCCGTAAATATTGGGGTTGGCCGCATAACCGGCCATCACATCCATGGTGAACTGCTGGTCAGGCCCCACCTGAGAGCAGCCCTGCTGGTTATTGAAGCTGATAGCGCCCTCTACCTGCTGGGCGATGATGCGGGCCGTATCCGAGGCGCATACGCTGGCAGGCAAAATCAGCACCCGGTTCCGCACACCCACGCGCCCGTCCGGGCGGCGATATCCGTAAAATGTCATCTCTTGGTCCTCCCTTATTCCATATCCCGGCGGTTTTCCTTCATGCTCACAACATTGTGCACATGAACATGAGCGCCCTTCGGAATCAGCTCCGTGGCGACGCCGATGTGCTCACCGTACTTCACCACAGGCTCGCCCTTCTGAATGTCGCGGGTGGCGATCTTGTGGTAAATGGTGATGTCCTCTGCCGCCTTCAGGGATACCGGCTTACCATCCCGCAAATACGTCACCGTATCCCCTGCGGCGATAGGCTCGATGGCCACCGCCACATTGTCCTTGGAATCAATAATCATTGCGTTCATTTTATTTCCTCCTGCCTCTGCGTTTACCGCTTTTCGGTCTCCGGCCGCAGCCGGGTCAGCAGCGCGGTCAGCTCCGGGGAAGCATCGGCCACTGTCTGGGGCAGCACCACTGCCGGAAAATTATTCCACGCAATGACGCTGTAAGGGCCGATTTTTTCGCAAAGGTTGATTTTATGTATTGGAATCTCCACACTTGCGTGCTCGGAGCTGAAAATCAGCGTTTCCTCCGCAGGCACAAGGTTAAATTCATGACTGTTTTTCCAGTTCCCTACCTCCCGCCGAATCCGCAGGCGGCAGACAAAGGGAATCATGGAGATATTTTCTAAGTTCGCCAGAAGCAGAATAAGCACAGAGACACCGATATTCACCGGCGTGCGGTTGCTCATCAGATTGATCATGGCCGCCACGCTGACAGCCAGACGGATAAAGGTCGCTTTCCGTAAAAAGCGATAACGGTAATAGAGCGTACGGTAGGCCAGATATTGACCCTCCTCAAAGTCACGTTCCTCCATGCGCCACGCAAACCCGTCCGTGCGCTTTTGCGCTTTGCCAGGGGCCGTGGGGGCCTCCGCGCGGGCTACCTTTTCCCGCAGGGACGCGGCAAAGGCTGCCATATCCCCCTCGCTCTTGAAGGCGGATTTGGGTACGATGTCGAAAATCGTGCCGCCGCAGTAGAGATACAGCGCGTCTCCCCGCTGCTCCACCGGCCCCACCGCGTTCAGCGGACAGCTTAGCCGCGCCTCGCCGTAGCTCAGCCGCAGCTCCCGCTCTGCCACAGTCAGGCGGTGCTTTTTCCAGTAGTCCTCCGGGAGTTGTCCGGAATATTCCAAACGGGTCAAGGTGCCCTTGGCCCGTTGACGGGCCGTACACCGCCGCAGGACGGTGATACCCGCCACCAACAGGGACCAGACAAGGACAAATATCCTCTGGCTCCCCTCCAGCTTGAAGATGCAAAGCAAAATCACGGCTGTCATCTGACCCACGGTCAGCAGCAGCGCTGTCAGCATTTTCAGGGGGCGGCGGTCATTTTTCCGAATCATGCTCTCCAGCAGATTCACATAGGCGTCTCTTGGGACTTGGTAGGTAAGCTCCATGGTCATCTCCGTTAAAAAAGCAGGCAGCGGAGTTATGACTGCAAAGACCTTGTGCTTTGCGGCGCCATTGCCTCAGCTGCCTGCCTATGTTTGCCAGCAGCTCTTGAGAGCTTTACTGTGCTTTTTTAGTTGCTTTTGTAGATTTGCGAATCATGGGGACCACCACAAACAGCACCGCGATGATGACAAAGAACACAGCCACGGGACGGGCCATGATATCACCCCAGTTGCCGTTGGCGGAAATCAGGGCCATACGCATATACTTCTCGATCAGGGGCCCCAGAATAAAGCCCAGAATCACAGGCGCCATATCAATGCCAAGGCAGATCAGCAGATAGCCGACGAAGCCGAAGGTGATCATCACCCACACATCGAACATACGGTTATTCAGGGTGTAAACGCCCAGAACGCAGCAGGCCACGATGGCAGGGAATAGATAGGATAGCTTCACGTTGACCATCCGGACAAATGCCTTCATCAAGCCCAGCTCCATAACGTACATGACAACGTTTGCCATGAAGTAGGCCGCCATAATGCCGCCCACCAGCTCAGGATGCTGGCTGTAGAGCAGAGGGCCGGGCTGGAGGCCGTGAATCATCAGGCCGCCGATGAGGGCAGAGGTGGTCAGGTCACCAGGAATGCCGAGGCACACCAGAGGAATCAGCGCACCGCCGTTGGTGGCGTTGTTGGAAGTCTCAGAGGCGCAGATGCCCTCGGGGCAGCCGTGGCCAAACTCCTCCGGGGTCTTGGATACCGTGCGGGAGAGGTTGTAGGAGATCAGTGTCGAAGCATTCTGGCCGATACCGGGCAGAATGCCGATGCCGGTGCCGACCACGCAGCCGATGCCGATGGCCTTCCAGCAGCTCTTCATCTCGGAGAGCGGCGGAATTAGGGTGGTCTTCTTGAACTCGATCTTGGGCCGGGGCTTGTCCAGCTCAAGAGACTGGTTGAAAACCTCGGTGATGGCGAACAGGCCCATCATCAGAGCGGTGGAAGAAATACCGCCCTGAAGCTGCCAGAAGCCGAAGGTCAGACGGGAAACACCGCTGATGGAGTCAATGCCCACCGTGCCGATCAGCAGGCCGAACACGGCGCCGATCAAGCCCTTGATAAGAGAGTCGGAGCACATGGCAACCACCACGGACAGGCCCATCAGAGCGATGGCAAAATACTCCCAGCTGCCGAAGCTCAGGGACACCTTAGCCAACTGAGGGGCAATGCCCATCAGAGCGAGTGCAGAGAAGGAGCCGCCGATGAGAGAGCAGAACACGCCGATGGCCAGAGCCTCGGCAGGCTTGCCCTTCTTCGTCATGGGATAGCCGTCAAAGCAGGTATAGATAGAGGACGGCGTACCGGGGATATTGATGAGGGTCGCGGTGATGAGGCCGCCGCTGATGCCGCCTACATAGACGGCGATCAGCAGCGTAAGGCCCTGCACAGCGGCCAGCGTATACGTAAAGGGAATAAAGAGGGTAACGCCGAGGGTCGCGGTCAGTCCGGGGATGCTGCCGAAAATAATGCCGACAAACACGCCCAGAGCCAACATCAGAAGACACATCGGGTCACCGAAGATGTACTGGAAACCAAGAATGATCGTTGACAACCGTCATCCCTACCTTTCTGCTGGTTTGAAGCGATAAGCCAAGGGCGAATTAACCGCCGATATTGGCCATCTCCTCAAAAACAGGGGTCAGGCTCTCAGCCCAGGAAACAGCGCGCTCCTTGGCAGCAGGGCCATCCACATAGGCCACGGTGAAGCCCAGATTGGCCATAGCCTCCTGGAACTCGGGCATCTCGCAGACCTCAGCCATCTTCTCGGAGATGTAGCTCAGGACAGCAGCGTCGGTGCCGGCAGGAGCAAAGAAGCCGCGGGGCTTGCCATAGGTCACATTGAAGCCGTTCTCAACAGTGGTGGGCAGATCGGGATATGCATCGATACGGGAGTCATTGCAGATCATCAGGGGCACGTTGGTGCCGGCAGCGATGTAGGAGGAGGTGTCGGCCAGAGAGTTGACCTCCAGCTGAATGTGGCCGCCCTGCAGGGCAGTCTCGCTGGCAGCGCCGCCATCGTAAGGCACAATGGTGACCTTATCGTAGATGCCCATAGCCTTCAGCAGTTCCATGGTGGTGCCGTAGTTGACGTTGTTGGAGCCGGTGCAGCCCACGGTCACGGTGCCGGGGTTGGCGTTGACGTAGTCAATGACCTCCTGAGCGGTGGTCCAACCGGTGTCGGGGCTGGTGCACAGCAGGTTGTAGTCGGTCACAACGTCGCAGATGTACTCCAGATTCTCATACAGGGGCTCGGTAGCCTGACCGCTCATGGAGTAGGAGATCAGGTCCATCTCGTTGTGGGTCATGATGGTGTAACCATCGTTCTTGCTGTTGTAGCCCTGCAGAGCGCCGATGTAGCCGGAAGCACCATCCACGTTGATGGCAACGGTGGTAGCGCCCAGATCCAGATACTGCATCATGCCGCGGACGAGGTTATCGGAGCCGCCGCCGGGAGCGTAGGGGATGATGATCTGGATATCCTTCTTGGGATAGTCCAACTGCGTGGTCTCAGCCGCATTGCTGTCGGTATTGGTGTTGTTGGCGTCGGAGCTGTTGGAATTGGAGCTGCCGCAGCCGGTCAGGGTGCCCATCAGCATCAAAGCTGCAAGAGCAAGGGACATAGCCTTTTTCATGTACATTTTCTCCTTTTTATAATATTGAGTTTACGATCTATTGTTCCAAATCCCAATCAGGGAAGGACACACTTCAGAACCTGCGTGAACAGCAGCCACAGGCAGACGGTCAGTGCCACGGAGTAGATCACGATGCTGAGGACCTGCTTTTTCGGCAGCTTGCCCTTGAGCTCCTCGTTGCCCTGATTTTCCTTCAAAGCGAACGTGCCGCACAGGACGATGTTCAGAACCAGCGTGCAGGGGAAAAACGTCAGAACCGGCAGCAGCAGGGCGTACAGTACCAGTGCCACGGCGGTAATAACAATCTCCTTAGAAATGGGAATGTGCAGCCCGGTATGCTCACCAACACCCTTGAAGTTGATAGCATAGATCAGCTGAAGGACGGAAAGGCCCAGCAGGATACCGGCCAGCAGGGTGATGTAGGAGCTTGCCTGCGCCCAGAAGCCACCCAGTCCGTTCTCCACACCCGTGATGATCTTGTCGCTGCTGAGCAGGAAGATGGACACACCGGCCATCAAAATTGCCAGAAGCAGATCATTGGTGCTGCGGATTACTTTTTTCATAAATTCTTTTTTCTCCTTTCAACTGCATTCGTCATGCGTAGGTCTCAAAAGCAATTTTATTCAATTCGCACCGCGCCCGCGGGCGGATCTTACCGGAAAGTCTCAGCAATTATAGGGGCACCTTATCAAAATACCGGTATCATACAGCTCCGTTTCCACCGGCTTATCCTGAAAGACCGCGTCCGTCAATAGCTGAACAGAGCGATAACCCTGTGCATATGGCCCCTGATCGATTAAAAACTGAACGGTCCCCTTTTCCAAAAACCTCGTGTTGGACTCCGTCAGGTCATAGCCCACAACCTTGACCTTCCCAGTCAGGTCCGTGTCCTCTACCGCCTGCGCGGCGCCGCTGAGTCCCGCACCGCTGACGAATACTCCCGTCAGGTCTGGAAGCTCCCGGAGCTTGTCCCGTGTCAGCCGGTAGGCCAGCTCATGGCTGCCCTTGCCGTACATCACATCGGAGACCTCCATGCAATCGCGGAGCCGGTCCGCAAACCCCCGGATACGGTCCTCGCTGGAGTAATGCAGCCAATCCACGCCGACGATGAGGATTCTGCCTCCGGCCGGTGCGATTTGCCGCATGAGATAAGCGGCGCAGGCGCCGCTGCGGTAGGAGTCCTGCCCCACAAAGCAGCTTCGCAGGTTCTTTGGAACATCCTGATTGTAGGCTACAATGGGGATATGATTTTCCGGCAGGGACCGCAGAATATCATAAGCTGCCTCGGAGCCGTTTCCCCGGAGGGCAAGGCCCTGTATGTCGCTGCTCAGCAGCCGCTCCAGCGCCGCAAGGTAGCCTCGGTCATCATCCGGCGGCGCGATCTCCGTCACGATCTCAATTCCGTGCTGCCGTGCGTAGACAATGCCGTCCTCAATGCCCGATGCGATCTGCTGCTGGAAGTCCGGCTCACGGAACGCCACCAGAATGCCGATCTTGTTTTTCCTGCGGGAGAGGTAAAAGGCCCGTCCCAGCGCATTCGGCTGGAAGTCCATCTCCTCCATCACCGCCCGGACCCGCTCTGCGGTTTCCGGCTTCACCTGTCCGCGGTCATGCAGGACACGGTCCACCGTTCCCCGGGATACGCCGGCCTTTTTCGCTATGATCTCGATCGTTGTCACACGGCATCCTCCCGGTCTTTCTATTTACGCAGCATTCTGCAAGAGGTGCCGTCAAACTGCGGATTTTCATTTTCGTGCACGAGCACGAAATAATGGAAAAGAAAAAAGCGAACATAACGCTTCATCGCTAGGATACGCAAACAAGCGGGGTGCTCAGCTTTTTTACAGGTTGATTATAGTTATTTTTTTAGCAAATTGCAATTATAAATTCTGACAGAAAAGCACTGCGGCATTTGTCGAATTTCCCCAAAGAACAGGCTATTTTCAGTGATATAGTCACATATCGGAATTTATTCGCCGAAATATTCCCTTTTTTCGGCCCGATTGCCCTTTTAAGGAAGGTCGGCTAAACGTACCTGCTGGTCACTACAGTGCCTTTTCGCCCTTCTGACAAAAACCGGGAGGACAGGCGTACCGCCTGCCCTCCCGGCAAAGCTCATAAAACGATGTACTTACTTGCTGTAATCGTAGAAGCCCTTGCCGGACTTCTTGCCCAGCAGGCCTCCGCGAACCATCTTCTTCAGCAGCAGAGCGGCGCGGTACTTGGGATCGCCGGTCTCGGTATAGAGGGTGTCCATGATGGCAAGGCACACATCCAGACCGATGAAATCGCCCAGAGCCAAGGGGCCCATGGGATGGTTGGCGCCCAACTGCATAGCCTTATCGATGTCCTCCACAGAAGCAACACCGGTCTCCACCAGACCAATAGCCTCATTGATCATGGGGATGAGAATCTTGTTGACAACAAAACCGGGAGCCTCAGCAACCTCAACGGGGTCCTTGCCGATCTCCTGAGACAGCTTATAGACAAAGTCGAAGGTCTCCTGCGTGGTATTGGCGCCGCGGATGATCTCCACCAGCTTCATGCTGGGAACGGGATTGAAGAAATGCATACCGATGACGGGGTGGCTCAGGCCGTGGCCCATCTCGGTGATGGACAGAGAGGAGGTGTTGGAGGCGAAAACGGTCTCGGGCTTGCAGAGCGTATCCAGCTCGTTCAGCAGTTCCTTCTTAGTCGCCATATCCTCCTTCACGCACTCGATCACGAGGTCGGCGTCAGCGCAGGCGGACTTCTCCTCAATCAGAATGTTGGCCAGCAGAGCGTCCACAGCCTCCTGAGTCATCTTGCCCTTGGCAACGCGCTTGGCAAGAGAGGCGGCCAGCTTATCCTTATGCTTCTGGGCGGAAGCCACAGAGCTTGCATACATCAAAGCGGTATGGCCCTTCGCAGCGAAAACCTGAGCAATGCCGCTGCCCATGGTACCGGCGCCGAAAATCGCAACTTTCATTTTAGGTTCCTCCTGTAATTTCAAAATTAAATGGAACGGGTCACCGGGCCGAACGCCCCGGCGGATGTCACTTCATCTGACTGCTATTATATGGTCAAACCTGTGATTTCGCAAGGGTTCTTTTGCATATTTCACAATTTTCTGCACTTCACACAAAGGCATCGTTAATTTTTTTACAAATCCGTTAAATAATTAACGTTAATTCATTAACATTCTGCTCCCGTTTACAGCTTTCGGTTTTTATGCTATAATTCTTTCACTGAAAATTTGACTGCCGGAGGCCCTTTGATATGAGAATGCGAAAGAAAAAAAACCTGATTCCCCGCATGGAGCGCTGTGCCGCCCAGTTGATTCGGGACCCCTATGACCGCCGGGGCCATTGGCGGGAGCTGATGCCCCAAGCCCGGGAGCTGCGGCTGGAGCTGGGCTGCGGCAAGGGCCGCTTCACGCTGGGGACCGCGCAGGCAGAGCCGGATGTGCTGTTCATCGCTGTGGAGCTGGTGCCGGACGCCATGGTGGTGGCCATGGAGCGGTGCGTCAACGCCGGACTGACCAACGTGTTTTTTGTGGACGCCAACGCCGATCAGCTTCCCCAGTTCTTCGCTCCCGGCGAGGTAGACCGCATCTATTTGAACTTCTCCGACCCGTGGCCCAGCAATCGCCACGCCAAGCGCCGCCTGACCCACGGCAACTTCCTGAAGTTGTACCGTCAGGTATTGAAAATGGGCGGGCAAATCCACTTCAAAACCGACAACCAGCCCTTATTTGAGTTTTCCGTGGAGGAATTGCCAAAATTCGGCTTCGAGCTTTCCGAGGTCACCCGTAATCTCCACGAAAACGGCCCGGTGGGAGTCATGACGGACTACGAGGCCAAATTCTACGAGCAGGGCCAGCCCATCAACCGCTGTGTCGGCACTATGGTAGACTGGGAAGAACCAGAAGTTCCGGAAGGAGCAGAACCCGCCGAGGAAGCATCTGCGGAATAAGAATGGAAGGACGCGCCGATGGGCGCGTCCTTTTGCTGTTTTCTGTAAAGACAGCCCTCTCCTCTATTTTTCAACACGCAAAAAACCTCTTCGGTTTCCCGAAGAGGTTTTTGTTTGAAGGACTGTGTAATCAAGCCTTCTTGGCGATCTCGATCAGCTGAGTGAATGCAGCGGGGTTGGAGATAGCCATCTCAGAGAGCATCTTACGGTTGATCTCGATACCGGCAACCTTCAGGCCGTGCATGAAGCTGGAGTAGTTCATGCCGTTCATCTTGCAGGCAGCGGAAATACGGGTGATCCACAGGCTGCGGAAGTCACGCTTCTTCAGCTTACGGCCGGTGTAAGCATAGGTCAGGGACTTCATAACAGCCTGATTGGCCATCTTGAAGTGCTTGGACTTGGAACCCCAATAGCCCTTCGCCAGCTTCAGAACTTTATTTCTTCTTTTGCGCGTCATCATCGCGCCCTTAACTCTTGCCATCTGTTGTAGCCTCCTATTTCAAACGTCTCGTTACTTACTTGTAAGGAATCATCTTGCGGACTGCGTCCATATTGGTCGCATCGGCATAACCGCCGGCCCGCAGGCGACGAGTGCGCTTGGTGTCCTTCTTCGTGAGGATGTGGCTCTTGAAAGCCTTGGCGCGCTTGACCTTGCCGGTCTTGGTGAGATTGAAGCGCTTCTTGGCGCCACTGTGAGTTTTCAGCTTCGGCATTGTGGTTGCTCCTTCCGTGTATTGAATATTACGATTTACTTGCCAGTCTTGGGGGAAAGGAAAATGGACATCATGCGGCCCTCCAGCTTGGGGGTCTTATCCAGAACGGCCACCTCGGCGCACTGCTCAGCAAACTGGTTCAGCAGATCCCGGCCGATGTCCGTGTGTGCCATCTCACGGCCGCGGAAGCGGACAGAGACCTTCACGCGGTTTCCATCGGCAATGAACTTCTGGGCGTTCTTGAGCTTCGTGTTGAAGTCTCCCACATCAATGCCCGGGGACATCCGAATCTCCTTGATCTCCACCACGTGCTGATTTTTGCGGGCTTCCTTTTCCTTCTTGCTCTGCTCAAAGCGGAACTTGCCGTAATTCATGAGCTTGCAGACAGGGGGCACAGCCTGCGGAGAGATTTTCACAAGGTCCAATCCCTGCTCATCCGCGATCTTCAGAGCCTCCTGAGAGCTCATGATGCCCAACTGCTGGCCCTCGGCGCCGATGAGGCGGATCTCCTTGTCGAGAATGTCCTCATTCAGTTCATGCACTTGCTTAGCTATGGTCGAAGCACCTCCTTCTAAAATCACAAAACGCGGACACCGCTTCGGCATCCGCGTGACAGCAAACTGCCCCTTGGCAGTCTGATAACAACACTGTTGACCTCTTTGCGCTTTTGCTGGAGGTGAGGCGGATGCATTCAGCCTTCTTTGTTTTGCGTAGATAGTATACCAGAGCCGCACGGCAGTGTCAATAGAAAATTTAAGATTTTTGTGTCCGCTGCACATATTTTCCGTTCCGGCGGCAACACTATCCCTGTACGCAGACCGGGAAAGGAGGTACCTTCCATGCAGGAGAAAAACCGCGAGAGCAATCAGAAGAATGCTCAGAAGGAGCCCAGTGAGCAGAAGAACCAAAAAAACGACCGCAAGTGACCGCAGCGCCGGCCCGGAATACTCCGGGCCGGCGTTTCTATGTGGCTTCCCCGGTGTGCGTATACCGCAAAATCATCTCTATGATATCGTCCACCGGCTCCCGGCAGTCCTGCTCCAGCCACAGCTCTACAATTGCCAAAATTCCGTGCAGATAAAACTGTATCATGTAGGGCCGCTCCCGCTCCGGGATGCCAAGCCGCGCCATATACGGCGAAAACACCTCCTGAAACAGAAAGCGGAACTGCTCCTCGGAGCGCAGCACGGCGGACTGCCGCAGAGCGGTCCGAAACAGCCGCCGGTACTCCTTTACATAGGTCAGGTACGGCTCCAGATAAGCGGGTGAAAGGAAATGCGCCTTCGCCGTATCCTCATGCTTCGGCGGAAAGCACTCGTAAAACTGCCGGTTCATATAGGCGATGCTTTCCTCCAGCAGCTCCGTCATATTTTGATAATGGAGATAAAAGGTGGAACGGTTGACCGCCGCCGCACACAGCTCCCGAATCGTGATATAGGCAAACTCCTTCTTTTCCAGCAGAGCCAGCAGCGCCTCGTCCATACGGACCGCCGTATCTATTTAATCTTCATCCGAGGGCGCTGGTGCTTCATCCTGTTCCAGCAGCAGCTCCTCTGCTTTTTGCTGCGCTTGAATCAGACTCAGCATAATTTTAGCCGTTCCCTGCTGTAAGATTTCCAATCCTCGAATCGCCTGCTCCGATGCCCGCATCATTGTTAAATATGCTTCCTTATAATCCAAATCGTTTCTCATTTAGTTCACCCCCTTATCATTACAGGTCTATTTTACCCTATTTTAAATAGGTCAGCAGGGCATAATTTTCGCAGGGTGATAAAAAATGACACAAATGAAACAGCTCCGCAAAGAGAAGGGATATTCTCAGGTCAAAATGCAAATGCTGACCGGCATTGACCAGAGCGACTACTCCAAAATCGAAACCGGCAAACGAAACATGACCTTTGAACAGTGCCGCCGCATTGCGGACGCGCTGGAAACAAGCATGGATTATCTGGCCGGGCGAACCGCCGATCCCCGCCCCTATCCCCCTATCAAGCAGAAACCACTCAAATAAAAGCAGTTTCAGTAAACCTCCACAGCCTCTGCTGTTGCCTTTTGGCGGAAAATCAGGTATACTGTCCTCAATCTATTTTCAAAAAGGCGGTACGGCCATGAACCTTTGCGATGAAGCTACAATCCGTGCGCTGCTGGAGCGTCACGGCTTCCATTTTTCAAAATCCATGGGGCAGAATTTCCTGATCGACCCGCAGATCCCCTATGACATTGCCGCAGCCTCACAGGCGGATATTGCCTGCGGTGTGCTGGAGATCGGTCCCGGCATCGGTCCGCTGACCTCGGAGCTGGCAAAGCGGGCCGGGAGGGTGGTCTCTGTGGAGCTGGACCGCTCTTTACTGCCGATTTTGGCGGAGACGCTGGCGGAATATCCCAATGTGGAGATCGTCCCCGGCGATGTGATGAAACTGGACCTGAACGTACTGATTGCCGAGAGGTTCCAAGGACTGCATCCCATTGTCTGCGCCAATCTCCCCTATAACATCACCACGCCGGTGCTGACAAAATTTATTGAGACCCCTGCCATTGAGAGCGTCACCGTCCTGATTCAAAAGGAGGTCGCCCAACGGCTGGCGGCGCCCCAAGGCAGCGCCGATGGCGGCGCCTTCTCCCTGTTTCTGCAATATTACATGGACGTCAGCTATCTTTTTGATGTTCCCCGGGAAAAATTTCTCCCCTCCCCCAAGGTGACCTCCGCCGTACTGCGGTGCGTCCGCCGGGAAAGCCCTGCCGTGACGGTGCGAGACGAGGCGTTTTTCTTCAAGGTCATCAAGGGTGCCTTCCTGCTGCGACGGAAAACGCTGTCCAACTCGCTGGCAGCAGCGCTGCCCGGAAGCGAAAAAAGCGCCATTGCCGAGGCTATCGCCGCCTGCGGCCTGCCCCCCGCCGTTCGGGGCGAGGCACTGACGCTGACGGACTTTGCCGCTCTGGCCGATGCCCTTTCCAATTTATAAAACGTAAAAAACCGCGTCCCGCTTTTTCAGCGAGACGCGGTTTTTATTTTCGATTTTCAGCTATTCTCCAACAGATAAACTGTGGCGGAGCGGCGTCCGAACTGGATACACTGCTGATAGCTCTCCAGATATAGGTCGATCTTCTGGCCCTTCATGCCGGTATCCTCCGCTTTTGTCAGGCCGTATTCCATACCCTTTGCCATAACGTACAGATCAGAGCCGAGAGGGAACACCCGCTTATCCACAGCGGCTACGCCCTTGTGCACAAATGTGCCGGTGGCCGTGGTGTGGTCCACACCGTCATAGCCCGCCGTATAGGCCGTGGCCGTGACCTGCACCGCCTTGCTGAACTTCATGGTGCCGCCGGAGGCAAAGGTCAGATAGCCGGAACCGTCGGCATTCGTGGTAACGTTGACCACCTTATCATCCGCGTCCACGGAGGTAACAGCGGTACCCTGCTCCACGATTTCATCCACGCTGGTAGAGGTGATCTCCTCCACATACTGGCTGGTGACCAGCTGGCCGCTGACCCACGTTTGCTCGTAGATGGCGGTATGCTGTCCGTCCACGCCCTTTCGGGCCACCCGCTCCTGTCCCTTGGGCAGATCCGGCGTAGAGCGGTACACCGTTCCGTGCTCCGCCTGCTCCGTGACCCGCTCGTAAACCGTCAGGTGGTCGGAGATGGTCAGCGCCACACTGCCCTCCATTAACTCGATACCCACCATTTCCAGCGGACCGGGGATGATGTCCATACGGGACAAGAACTGCTCCACAGTCTCCGCCTGCGCGGTAGCGGTGATGGTCTCGCCGCCCCGGCGCACTGTTACCAGCGTTCCGGCAGTCAGCATGGCGTTCTCGCCGCTCTTGCCGGTCTCCAAGTTCAAAAGCACGGAATTGATGCCCGGATGGCTCTCATCCAGTGCCGCAGCCGAGGCATTGCTGTCACTGTAGAGATACAGTGCCCGCGCCCAGCCGGTGCCGCCCGCCAATACCGCAGACAAGAGCAGCATCCATGTCAGGCAGCGGCCCAGCCATGCCGCCCTATGGGTGTGTAAATGTCTCAAATCAATAACCTCCCGAACCGGCGCCGAAGCGCCGTTTCTAAATTGTTACTTTTGTAATCTATCCAAAAACAAGTCATAGTATACCTCAACGCCCCACTTTTGTCAAGTTTTGCGGTTCCTGTCGATTTTCAACACCCACATTTCTGAAAAATCCGCAGATTTTGTTTTCCATATTTTTCCAATTTCATTTTCAAAAATTACAGATTGTAACCATTTTTACATGAAAAAGCCCCGGCGTCCTGTTGGACACCGGGGCTGTCTCCTATTTACGCCTTACGCCTGAACCTCCGGGGTGAAGCCCAAGTCCTCCAGCTCGCTGACTGCGGTCTTGACGCAGTTCTCACACCCGTCAATGGTCACATTCTTGTCCGCGAGGCTCACCTGAAACTTCAGCTCTGCGGCGGTCAGCGCATTGGTGATACGCTTGACGCAGTTTTCGCACATCATGTCGGGTACCTTAATCGTTGTCATCTTCATTTCCTCCTAAAAATATGGTTTTATTTCATCAGCTTCTGGATGGTGGCCACCAGATCATCCACCACCGTCAGATCGCCCTTTTCAATATCTGTCACTACGCAGGTGCGGATATGCCGTGCCAGCAGCTCACGGTTGAAGGCGTTGAGAGCCGATTGGATGGCGGAGACCTGGGTCAGAATGTCCGTGCAGTAGGCGGAATTTTCCACCATACCGCGCACGCCCCGCACCTGCCCTTCAATGCGGCTGAGCCGCTGCAAAAGGGCCTCCTCCTCTGTCCGTTCCCGAACCTTCCGCCTGCCGGAGCAGCAGCAAGCCTTTTTTTCCTCTGCCATGTCCATTCCTCCTTACAGCTTCGCCGTACCCAGCCGCAGGGCGTTACCCACCACACATACAGAGCTCAGCGACATGGCCGCGCCCGCAAACATGGGGGAGAGCAGCGGCCCGCTGAACAGATACAGCAGTCCCGCCGCAATGGGAATACCGATGGTATTGTAGCAGAACGCCCAGAACAAATTCTGCTTGATGTCCCGCAGCGTCAGGGCGGACAGCCGCAGTGCCCGGGGCACATCCTCCAAATCGGAACGCATCAGCACAATATCGGCGGACTCAATGGCAATATCACTGCCGCTGCCGATGGCGCAGCCCACCGTGGCGGCGGTCAGCGCCGGGGCATCGTTGATACCGTCGCCCACCATCATGACCTTGCGGCCCTGCTCCTCCAGCTTTTGCACATGAATAGCCTTTTCCTCCGGCAGCACCTCCGGGATGACCTCATCCACGCCCACCAGCGCACCGATATGCTCTGCGGCGGCGCGGCTGTCGCCGGTGAGCATCACTACCCGGATTCCCTGCTGCTTCATCCGGGCAATGGCGGCGGCGCTGGTCTCCTTCACGGGGTCCGCAACGGAAATCAGGCCCAGCAGCGCACCGTCCGCCGCGAAGTACATGGGCGTTTCGCCCTGTCCCGCCAGTGTCTCGGCCTTATCTGTCAGTGCAGAGATTTCAATTCCGTTCTCCTCCATGAGCCGGCGGTTGCCTGCCAGCACCGTCCGCCCGGACAGCACCGCCCGAATACCCCGGCCGGACAGATTTTCAAACGTTTCCGGCTTGTGGTCGGTATCCAGCCCCTTGTCGGCGGCAGCCTTGACGATAGCGGTTGCCAGCGGGTGCTGAGACACAGACTCCACCGCCGCCGCGATGGTCAGCAGTCCCTCCTCCGTGCCGCCCACGGGGCAAAGCTCCGTTACGGCAGGCTCGCCCTTTGTCACCGTGCCGGTCTTATCCAGCACCACGGTATCAACGGAGTGCGTGACCTCCAATATCTCGCCGGAGCGAATCAGAATACCGTGCTTCGCGCCAAGGCCGGTTCCCACCATGATAGCGGTAGGAGTCGCCAGTCCCAGCGCACAGGGGCAGGCAATGACCAGCACGGAGGTGAATACCCGCAGAACAAAGGCGAAATCCTTACCGGCAATGGCCCAGCCGATAGCCGCCAACGCCGCAAGACAAATCACCGTGGGAACGAAAATGCCCGCGACCTTGTCAGCCGTTCGGGAAATGGGGGCCTTTTTGCCCTGCGCGTCCTCCACAAAGCGGATGATTCGAGAAAGCGTGGTGTCCGCGCCCACCCGGGTGACCTTTACATACAGCACGCCGTTTTCATTTACGCTGCCGCCGATGACCTCGCTGCCCTCCGTCTTTTCCACAGGCAGGCTCTCACCGGTGAGCATGGCCTCGTTGACGCTGCTCTCACCCTTCGTCACCACACCGTCCAGCGGAATTCGGGCACCGGGCTTTACCAGCAGCACATCCCCGGCCTTCACAGACGCGGTGGGGACCTCCTTGCCGCTGTCCGCCAGAAGGGCGGTGTCCGGTGCCAGCCGCATGAGAGCCGTGATAGCGCTCTTGGTTTTCCGCATATTGCGGCTTTCCATGAACTTGCCCAGCGACACCAGCGTCAGCACCACGGCAGAGGATTCATAATAGAGATTGTGGACATGGCCGTGAACATCATCAGTGATAAGGAACGTCATGACCACGCTGTAAATGAACGAGCAGGCGGAGCCGATGGCCACCAGCGAGTCCATGTTGGGATTGCCGTGGAACAGCGCCTTGAAGCCGTTGATAAAGAAATTCCGTCCGCAGTACAGCACCGGGATAGCCAGCAGCAGCTGTAAAACCGCAAAGTTCATGGGGTGCGTGTGCATGGAAAACAAATCCGGCAGCGGCAGGCTGGGCAGACCGAAGGGGAGCATCTGACCCATGGACACATACAGCAGCAGCGCCGAGAAAATGGCGGAGACGATCAGCTCCCGCTTTTTCCGCCGCAGCTCCGCCTCCTCCGGGTCCTCGCCGGTCTGGACCGGAGCCGCTTCCTGCTTTTCCTGATGGAGCTTGGCCCCGAAGCCCGCCTTTTCCACCTTGGCAATGATCTGCTCCGGCATCACCTGATTTTCGTCATAAACAATGGTCATCCGCTCTGCTACCAGATTCACATCGCTGCGCTCTACGCCCGGCAGCTTCCGGGTGACCCGCTCCACGGATGCGCTGCATGCGGCGCAGTGCATCCCGGAGATATCATAAACTTCTTCCCGCATAGGGGCCTCCTTTTTTGTCTGTTGCTTTTAGGTTTTCCAAATTTCCTGTTCCTATTTCGGTTGCTACTATATACCCCTATAGGGTATTTGTCAAGAGAGAATTTACAAAGAAATAATGCGGACAGGAATATCCCATCCGCAAAAACCGACACGCCCTATATTTACTTACTCCCATACGTCCAGATGAAGGTCATCTAAAGAAACTTCACCGTCCCGGAAGGTGATGTAGCCCCGGACATTTCCTACATAGCAGGCCAAAACCGGAAGCAACTCCCCCGCCATCCAGACGCCGGCCTCTACTTCAATGCCTGTATCCGACCACGCCGATGCGGCAAAACGAACCCAATCTCCGCATCCCAGCCTTTCCGGCACATTGTCCTCCTCCAGCTTTTCCGTAATAAAGGATAGGTCCACCAGCTCCTGTCCAAGCACAGCATAAAGCCGCCCGTCATTTTCCACCAGCTTCAGCGCGGAGGCAAGGGAGGTCCAGAGCTCCTACGGCACCGCATAGGCGCTCAGATTCCCATTTTCTGTCTTTTTTACCACATGAAGCTCCTCGTAGTTGACGCCGGTACCGCCGCCTATCTGGCAGCTTACCACCAGTTCTTTCGTTCTGTCTCCATCCATGTCCCGCAGTCACAGTTTCGGCTCAGCGCGGTAATTTGTGGCATACCGCCATGGGAATTTTACCAGTGCATCGTCCCCGCGCAACAGCACGCCGCCATCCAGATTTTCCCCCGGCAGTGCATAGAGGGCGGCGGAGCCGTCCTCTGTTTCCGTCAGCAAAGCGGTCTTTTCTTCATTCCATACAGAAAACTGGACCTTTTCGATGAGCAGCGCACTTTTTGACACCTCCGGTGTCTGGCCCAACTCCTCAATGCCCGGAGCTGAAATTACCTCCAAGTGCTCCGTCGCCCCCAGCTTTTCAGGCTTTGCCGCCTCTGCCTGCCGCGTCACGGCGGATTCTGCGGCGGCGCCGGTCATCTCCGGCGCAGGCCCTCACCTCAGAATCGTCAGCACCGCCGGAACCAGCAGCAAAATCATCACCGCACCGGTGCCCCAAAGAATATTATAGCTTACAGAGTCCTTGTCCTTTTCCCGGCAGTCCACGGCGGAGAAAAAGGTGTATGCCGCCTCGATACCAAAGCCAATAGCCACGATCAGCGCCGCCGTTCTCCACTCCAGCGCGGACAGCACAAGGTAAAGCGCAAATCCGATGCCCCCCACGATAGCGCCGCTGTTGAGCTGCTTTCCCGGCTTCAGCCAAATGCTTTTTTTCATAGTCTCTCTGTTTCCTTTCCGTATTCTCTCAATATCCGTTCACAATGATGTCCAGCACCTTGCCCGCCACCGTTCCGGCCACGGCATTTCCGCCGCCGCCGTTTTCCACCAGCACCACAAAGGCATAAGGGTGCTCCTCGTCCTGCAAAAAACCGGCAAACCACGCATGGGGCTTTTTGTCTCCCCCCACCTCCGCCGTGCCGGATTTGGCGCAGAGCTGCATATTGGGAAAGCGCTTTGTGCCGTAGGTGACCTCCACATTGTTGGCCATCAGCTCTGCCACCGTCTCCGCTGTTTTTTTGCTGATCAGCCGCCCTGTATGGCGGGTTATACGGGGCAGGGAGAGGATTCCCAGCGCGGATTCTGTTTTCTGAATAAGATACGGCTGCGCCGCCTTGCCGCCGTTGGCGATTGCGCCCATCCACACCATCAGCGCACAGGGATTCACCTGATCGCGGTACTGGCCCACACCGGCCCAGCCCAGCTCTCCGTCGGTCAGATTCTCCCATTCGAAGGTGCTCTTGGCCGTTGGCAGACCGTCCACGGAGTAAGAGTCCGTCAGCCCCGCCTGCTCCGTATATTTTTTCAGCGTATCCGCGCCCAGCTCCTCCGCGATCTGCGCGAAGGCCACATTGCAGGAATGGGCGAACGCCTCCTCCAATGTCTGCTCTCCGTGCACGCCGGAGCAGGTGATGGTCTCCTCGCCTATCTGGACGCTGCCGGTGCAGGTCCATGTCCGGCTCATGGCGTCCGGGAGCTGTTCCAGCGCTGCGGTCAGCGTCACGGTCTTGAATACAGAGCCCGGCACAATGGCCGAGGACAAAAAGCGGTTGACATACGCGCCCTGATAGCGGCCATTCGTCTCAAGGTCGCTTGGAATATTCAGGGGATCATAGCTGGGGGCCGATACCATGCACAGAATCTCACCGGTCTTATAGTCATAGACCGCCACCGTTCCGGCATGGCCGTTCAGCGCCTGATACGCCTCATAATTATAGCGCCCGTCAATGGTCAGGTACAGGTCGCTCCCCTGCTCCGCGCCGAAGGCTCCGTTGATAAGGTCAAAGCCTGTCAGCTTGTCCGCAAAGGCGTTCAGAGCCCCGGTGCCGATCTTGCCGTACAGGTCCCCCACCGCGTGCAGCGTTGCCTTGCGGACCGTTACGTTATCATAGTAGGTGCGCTTGCCGCCCTCCACATCGCTGAGTACATCCCCATCCCGGTCCAGCACTCTGCCGGAAATCAGGATTCCATTGGAATCGTAGAGGTGACGGTTAAAGGCAGAGGAGGCCCACTTTCCGCCCTCGGCAAAATATTTGATAAGGAACACCGCCATTCCCGCCGCCAGCAAAATAGCCAACGCCATGCAGATCACGGTCCGCTTTTCAATTTTCCGCATGACCGTCCTCCTTTGTAAAGTCCTCCGCCGGCGCCAGCCGGACCGCCGTTTCCTCCCGGAGCCGCCGCTCCGCGCTGCGGTCAATGGCAAAGCTGGCATTGGGCCGGGTGTCCATGGCCTTCAGATAAGCCAAAAGCCCCCATGCCGACAGCATGGCGGAGCCGCCGTTGGACACAAACGGGAACGTCACGCCGGTCAGCGGCAAAATGTCCACCGAGCCGAATACGTTCAGGCAGGTCTGGAACACCAGCAGCGAGCCTGCCGCGCAGGCCGCAATGCAGTAAAAGCTGGAGCGTCCCACCCGCGACGCTCGCACCGCGAACCACGCCAGTGTCAGGATGCAGCCCACCGCCAGCAGTGCGATGACCAGTCCCCATTCCTCACAGAGCATTCCGAACACAAGGTCCGTATCCCCGGCAGGGATGCGGTGGAGCCAGCCCTCACCCGCGCCCATCCCCAGCAATCCGCCGGAGGCCGCAGCCGACATGGTGCGGGTCTGCTGATAGCCGCTGGTTGACGCCGCTTCCCACGCATGGCCCCATACCGCGAAGCGGCTGAGAATGTAAGGCTTGAACTTCACAATGATTCCCGCGCCAAACGCCGCACCGCCGCAGATCAGCGCCAGCGTGGCGGCGTCCCCGGAGCGGAGGTAGGCGATGACCAAGAACGTCACAGATCGGAAGAGCACACGTCTGAACTCCAGTCACGGCTACATCT
>UQMC01000012.1 GCA_900542115.1 uncultured Oscillibacter sp.
CCGTGACTGGAGTTCAGACGTGTGCTCTTCCGATCTTCCCCGGCTACTCCGTCGGCGAAGCCAAGCCCGCCCGATCTCCCGGCCGCCGCGAGATCGGTCACGGCGCTCTGGCCGAGCGCGCCCTGCTGCCCGTGATTCCCTCCGTGGAGGACTTCCCCTATGCCATCCGCGTGGTGAGCGAGGTTGTCTCCTCTAACGGCTCCACCTCTCAGGGCTCCATCTGCGGCTCCACGCTGGCCCTAATGGATGCCGGTGTGCCCATCAAGGCTCCTGTGGCCGGCATTTCCTGCGGTCTTATTCAGGACGATGACGGCGGCTTCACCACGTTTATCGACATTCAGGGCGTGGAGGACTTCCACGGCGAAATGGACTTCAAGGTGGCCGGCACCAAGAAGGGCATTACCGCTATCCAGATGGACCTGAAGAATGACGGTCTGACCATGGAGATCATCAAGAACGCGCTGGACATCACCTATGACGCCCGCTGCGAGATTCTCGACCAGATCATGCTGCCTGTCATCTCCGAGCCCCGCAAGGAGGTCAGCCGCTACGCACCCAAGATGATCGTCATGCACATCAATCCCGACAATATCCGGGACGTCATCGGCAAGGGCGGCTCCGTCATCCAGAAGATCGTGGCCGATACCGGCGCCAAGATCGACATTGACGATGACGGCACCATCCACATCGCCGCGGCGGATGCCTCCGCCTGCGATGCCGCCAAGAAGTGCATCGATGACATCGTGTTCGTCCCCGAGGTGGGCAAGCTGTACTACGGCCGCGTGGTGCGCCTGATGACCTTCGGTGCCTTCGTGGAGCTGGCTCCCGGTAAGGACGGTCTTGTGCACATCTCCAAGCTGGCCGACCACCGCATTGAAAAGGTGGAGGACGCCTGCAAGATCGGTGACATGATGTGGGTCAAGGTCACGGACATTGACGAAAAGGGCCGTGTGAACCTCTCCCATAAGGATGCCATGCGTGAGATCGCCGCCAAGGAAGCCGTCGGCGAGCGCGTGAAGTAATTTTTCTCTATCAAAACAGCAAAACGCCGGACGGGGCGGGCAGTTCGCCCGCCCCGTCCTTTTCCGTTTCGGCGCAGCACAGCCCGCCCCACAACCTCCCGAGAAAAGGAGCCGCCTATGCACTCTGCCTTGGAGATCACCCTGCTCAACACCGTTTTCTGGACAGCGCTCCACTTCGGCACGGCGGAGCTGGTCACACATCTCCCTCTTGACGTCCAGCACCGCCTTTTCGATTGGCAGCGGCCCTTTTTCCATGTGTCCGAAAAGGAAATGACCCTGTACCGCCGCCTCCGGCTCCCCCGCTGGAAGGACCGTTTACCCCAGTTCAACCCGGAGTTTGATAAGCGCCATCTGGCCGCCTCTCTCACTCCGGCCTATCTGCGGGAATTTCTGGGCGTTACCTGCCACGCCGAAATTATCCACGAGCTCATCGCCCTGCTGGGCTTTTTCTCCCTGTTTTTCTGCCTGCTGTGTGAGCGCCCTCTGGATTGGCTGCCCCTCTTTTTTCTCATAGCCCTGTTCATCGGGCTGTGCAATCTGCCCTTTGCCGCTATCCAGCGCTACAACCGTTACCGCCTGCTCCGTCTGCTCCGGCGGGTGGAAGCACATGAAAGGACTTGACTCTATGGACCTCATCGCCGCCATTGCCACCGGCAGCGCCACCACTGCCATCGGCATCGTCCGCGTGTCCGGCGCGGGGTGCTTTGCCGCCTGTGACCGGGTATTCCGCCCCCGGAACGGCAGACCCTTCGCCGACCAGCCCTCCCATAGGCTGATGTTCGGTGAAATGCTGGATTCCGCCGGTGCGGTCATTGACCGCGGCCTTGCCGTTCGCTTTGACGGAAGCCACAGCTACACCGGCGAGGATTCCGCCGAGTTCCACTGCCACGGCTCCCCGGTGGTGCTCCGGGAGCTGCTCTCCGCCCTGTTCGCCGCCGGAGCCCGGCAGGCCCGGGCCGGGGAATTTACCCGCCGCGCCTTTTTGAACGGCAAAATGGATCTGACGGAGGCAGAGGCGGTCATCGACCTCATTGACGCTCAGTCCGCCGCCGCCGTGAAAAACGCCGCCGCCCAGTTGGACGGTGGTCTCCGCCGCCGGTTAGAACCAGTGCAGGAGGCCCTTATTGACGTCACCTCCCGCTTTTACGCCGTGGTGGACTACCCGGACGAGGACATCGAGGATATCCGCCCAGAGCAGATCGAAGCCGCGCTTCACACGGCCGAATGCACCCTTTCCGCCCTGCTGGACACCGCAGGACGGGGCCGGGTACTGAAAAACGGCGTCCGCACCGCCATCATCGGTCGCCCCAACGCCGGGAAATCCTCCCTGCTCAACGCGCTGGCCGGCTATGACCGCGCCATCGTCACTGACATTCCCGGCACCACCCGGGACACGGTGGAGGAAACCGTCACCTGCGGCGGCGTGCTCCTGCGGCTCATTGACACCGCCGGCATCCGCGATACCGCCGATGCCGTGGAGCAGATCGGCGTGGACCGCAGCCGGCAGGCGGCGGAAACGGCCGATTTAGTCATTGCCGTGGCGGATGGCGGACAGTCTGTCCCCGCCGTTGACCCGGACATTCTCTCCCTTGCTGCCAAGGCCCCCCACTGGATTCTGGCTGTCAGCAAAAATGACCTGAACCCCACCGCCCCGCTGCCCCGCTGCCCGGAGGGGCTGCGCCCGCCGGAGGCCGTTCTGACCTTCAGCTCCGTGACGCCGGAGGGCCTGAAGCCGCTGATATGCGCCATAGAACGCTGCTTCCCCGCCGGCCCTCCCGCCGAGGCCGGGTCGCTTCTGACCAACGTCCGGCAGGAATCCGCCGTTCGCCGGGGGCTGGTGGCCGTTCGCCGCGCCGCCGCCGCGCTGAAAACGGGCCTGACGCCGGACGCCGTGCTGACGGACGCCGAGGAAGCCCTGAACGCCGTGGGCGAACTGACGGGCCGCACCGCCCGGGACGAGATCGTAAACGCGGTATTCAGCCGCTTCTGTGTCGGAAAATAACGGATTTTGCCGAAAACGTTTTCCGTTCTCCTCATTCGGCATTTTATTGAACGCATGATTTCGTTTACAAAACCATACAGCCGTGCTATACTTTCCTTGATTCCAACGAAAGGAGCACCAATATGGAAGACATGACCGATTTTCGCCGCCAACTATCCTCCCGCCGCCCGTCGGACTGGGAGCATCTGCCTGATTTCCCGCTGTACATGGATCAGGTCCTCTCCTATATGGAGCGGCAGACCGTCCGGCTGGATGAGGATGACGCCCTCACCGCCTCCATGGTAAATAATTACGCCAAAAATGCCCTGCTCCCCCGGGCCGAGGGCAAGAAATACAACCGGGAGCATCTGGCCTATCTCACGTTTATCTGCATTCTCAAGCAGGTGATGTCCGTTCGGGACATGGACCTGCTCATCCGCGCCGAGCTGAAGGATGACCGCTCCGTGGAGGATGGCTACGGCGCCTTTCTTGATAGTCTTGACAGCGCCCTCACCGCCGCCGCGCAGGAGATGGAGCCCTATGAGTCCGGTGCCGACCCGGCGGACGCCGCCGTGCACTTCGGCCTTCTGAGCTATGCCGCCGGGCTTGTGAGCCGGCATTATGTGGCGCAGCTCCGCTCACAGGCCCCCACAGTCGACAAAGCCGCCAAGGCCGGAAAGGAGCGGAAGGACCATGCGTGATTACGTGCTGCTCACCGATAGCTGCTGCGACCTCTCCGCGGAAATGGCCGCAGAGCTGGGCGTGGAGATTCTGCCCCTGAGCCTTGAAATGGGCGGAAAAAGCTACCGCAACTACCCGGACGGACGGGACATCGGCTTTCAGGAGTTTTACACCCGGCTCCGCGCTGGGGAGCTGGCCACCACCTCCGCCGTGAACGTGGGCGAATTTGAGGATAAAATGCGGGCCCTCCTGCAAACCGGGCGGGACATTCTCTGCCTCAGCTTTTCCTCCGCCCTCTCCACCACCTACCAGTCCTCCGTCATTGCAGCGGAGGAGCTGCGAAGCGAATTTCCCGATGCGCGCATTGAAACGGTGGACACCCTCTGCGCCTCCTTGGGGCAGGGACTTTTGGTATACCTCTGCGCCATGGAAAAGCAGAAGGGCCGCAGTCTGGACGAGGTAAAGACCTTTGCGGAGCAGGCCCGCCTCCACGTCTGCCACTGGTTTACGGTGGACGATCTCAACCACCTCAAGCGCGGCGGCCGTATCAGCGCCGCCACGGCGCTGTTCGGCACCATGCTCTCCATTAAGCCGGTGATGCACGTAGATGATGAAGGCCGCCTCATTCCCGTCAGCAAGGCCCGGGGCCGCAGGGCGTCGCTGCTGGCGCTGGTGGACCGCATGGCGCAGACCGCCATCGACCCGGCAAACCAAACCGTATTCATCAGCCATGGCGACTGTCTGGAGGACGCCGAATTTGTAGCGTCGGAGCTGCGCCGCCGGCTGAACGTCCGGACAATTCACATCAACTACGTGGGACCGGTCATCGGCAACCATTCCGGCCCCGGCACCATGGCGCTGTTCTTCCTCGGCACCCAACGCTGAGAGGCGCCCACAAAAATCAGAGATAAATCGAGGCGATATCAATGGAATGGCTGGAGCTGCACATTGACACGAATCACGCCGGTCTGGAGCCGTTGGAGATTTTCCTCTCCGCCAACGGCGTAGACGGTGTGGTCATTGACGATGAACAGGATTTCCAGAGCTTTTTGGAAAACAATCATCAATACTGGGACTATGTGGACGAGGATTTAGAGGCGTCCATGAAGGGCAAGTCCCGCATCACATTCTATCTCCCAGCGGACGACGAGGGCTTTGCCCGTCTGGGCGCCCTCCGCACAGCCCTTCAGACCTTTAAAGAGGCCCACGCCGGGCAGTACGGCTCTTTGCTGATGACCATGGAAAACCTGAAGGACTCCGACTGGGAAAATAACTGGAAGCAGTATTATAAGCCCATGGAGATCGGCGAGCGCCTGCTGGTGATTCCCGAATGGGAGCAGGAAAATGTTCGCGGACAGGCGAAATACGCCGGAAAGGTCCCCCTGATTTTAGAGCCGGGCCTGACCTTCGGCACCGGCAGCCACGCCACCACCCGCCTGTGCCTCACAGCTCTGGAGCGGGCGGTCCACGGAGGGGAAAGGGTCCTCGACCTTGGCTGCGGCAGCGGCATTTTGTCCATCGCTGCCCTGACACTGGGCGCCGCCTCCGCCGCCGCTGTGGATATTGACGACAAGTGCCTGACCGTTGCCTATGAAAACGCGGCTCTCAACGGCATCGGCCGCGACCGCTACACCGTTCTCGTGGGAGACGCCGTGTCCGACCGCGCCCTGAAGGCGCAGCTTGGCGGCGGCTATGACATCGTGGTGGCCAACATCGTGGCGGACGTCATCATCGGCCTTGCCCCCTCCGTCCGGCAGTTTTTGAAGCACGGCGGCCTGTTCCTGTGCTCCGGCATCATCGATACCCGCGCCGACGAGGTGGCGGACGCTCTGCGTCATGCCGGCTGGACCATTGAGGATACCCGCTCTGGCGAGGGCTGGTATTCCTACACCTGCCGCTGATTGGAGATGAGCCTAAACCGGTGAACCTGCAGAAAGTCAACGATTGGGTCTCTAAAAATATTCCCTTTCTCATCTTAGGCGCTCTGCTTCTGGGCCTGCTTTTCCCAAAACAGCTCGGCGTCTTCTCTCCATACGTCAGTTGGATGATGGTCTTCCAGACCTTTGCCAACAGTCTTGGCGGCGGCTTCCGGGACCTCGGGCGGGCACTGACCCACCCCAAGCCCGTGCTGCTGACGCTGGGAATCCTCCATCTGCTCATGCCCCTGATCGCTCTGGGAATCGGCTCGGCGCTGTTTCCGCAGGACCCGCTGTATACCCTGAGCCTCGTGCTGGTGGAAAGCTCCCCGGCAGCGGTCTCCACCCTCATCTGGATGACCATTGGCGATGGGAATACCGAAGTGTGCCTTTCCACCGTCCTGCTGGATTCTCTTATCTCCCCCATTGTCCTGCCCCTGACGCTGCGGCTGCTGTGCGGCTCCGTGGTGGAGCTGGACACCATGGGCCTTGTCCGCAGCCTGCTGTTCATGGTGGTGATTCCCGCCGCCGTTGCCATGCTGCTGTGCCGCTTTTGGGGCAAGGAGCCCTGCACCCGGCTCAAGCGCCGGCTGGCGCTGCCCTCCAAGCTGATGCTGCTGCTGATCGTGGGCTCCAACATCACCCGCTGCGCCGATAAGCTGCACCATCTGGACAGCGCCCTGCTGTTTTTGATGCTGGCCTCCATCCTCATGCGAATCATCGGCCTCTGCCTGGGCTATTTTGCCAGGCGGCTGTTCCGTCTGCCCTACGGCACCGGCCTTGCCGTGACCGTCAGCAGCGGAATGCGCAATAACTCCGCCGCAGCCGCGCTGGCCGCCCAGTATTTCCCTGCCGATGTGGTGTTCTCCCCCTCTATCTCCCCGGTATTTTCCCAGCTTTCGGTTTCGATTGCCATGCGCTTTCTCGTGCGCGGACGCCCGCAGCCGGAAAAAACGAAGCATAACACCCCTCAAAGCGCGGATTCCTCCGCGCTTTGATAGTTTTCCGGAATTTCCCGACAGTTTTCCCGCCATTTCCCGCCTCCTTCCGCTGTATAATCGCCTTATCAGCAGAAAGGAGGCATTTTTGTATGTTGGACACGCAGGTACTTTGGCTCCCGGTGGAGGCTATCGCCCCCAATCCCGCCCAGCCCCGGCGGGACTTTGACCCCGTTCCCCTCTCCGAGCTGGCAGACTCCATCCGCCGCCACGGGATTCTTCAGCCCCTGTCCGTCCGCCGGACGGAGGCGGGCTGGGAGCTGGTAGCGGGCGAGCGCCGCCTTCGGGCGGCAAAGCTGGCGGGCCTTTCAAGCGTCCCCTGTCTCCGGGTAGAGGCGGAGGCAGACGAATCCGCCCTGCTGGCCCTTATCGAAAATATCCAGCGCCGGGACCTGCACTACCTGGAGGAAGCCGCCGCCATCGCCGCCTATCTCCGCCGCTCCGGCGCCACGCAGGAGGAGGCCGCCGCCCGATTGGGCCGTTCCCCCTCCGCCCTTGCCAATAAGCTGCGGCTGCTGCGGCTCTCCCCGGAATGCTGCCGCCTGCTGGTGGAAAACGGCCTCACGGAGCGCCACGCCCGGGCGCTGCTGCGGCTGGAGGACGAGGAGGAACGGCTGGACGCCCTTCGTCACATGATCCGCGGCCATCTCAACGTGGCCCAGACGGAGCAGTACATTGAAAAGCACCTTGCCCGCCTTCAGGCCACGCCCCCGGCGGGCCGCCGCATCTTTCTTCTGAAGGATGTCCGCCTGTTCCTCAACTCGCTGGACCGGGGCCTTCGATTGATTCGTGAGGCCGGTGTCGGCGCGGAATCCCGCCGGGAGGACACGGAGGACGCCATTTTACTCACTATTCGCATCCCAAAGGCCGCCGGACACCCGCCCGCCCCGTGATTTTTTCGCATTTTCCCCTCTGCCCGCCTGTACTGTTACCGGATTGTAACAGCTTTTTTCCAAAAAGAATGGTATGATAGCGTTAAATGGGAGATTGTTACCAACATTGACAGGGGTAAATGATGGTCCCCACTTCACACAACCATGAAACAGGAGGGCTTCCCTATGGAACCGATCCGTGAAGCCGATGTGCAGACCCAGCCGGGAAAGCGGCTGGCGGAGAAAACAGAAAAACGCGGAAGTAAGCGGCCATGGATGATCGCCGTGATTATTGCGGCAGTGCTGGTTGCGGCCTATCTGGCCCTGTGCGCCTACGCCGACTCTCTCGATACTTTTTACCCCAACCGCCATATCAACGGCATTGACGTAGGCGGCCTCACCGTCAGCGAGGCCCAGTCCGCGCTGGAAACCCGGCTCCCGGCGCAGACGATCATCCTTGTCAACGAGGAACGGCAGCTTCAAACCACTCTCACCGTGGCGGAGCTGGGCTATACGGCAGAGTCCTTTGCTGGGGACGCGCAGTTCTGGATGGACGCGGAGCGGGACACGCCGTTTCTGCGGCGGGGCTGGGCCTATCTTGCCACGCTGTCCGGCCATTGGCCCGGCGGCGCTCATTGGCCGGACATGGACGAGGCCGTGCTCACAAAAACCGTCGCCCGCCTGACAGAGGTGCTGACGGAGCCTCCGGCTGACACCTCCGGCGAGCTGGACGGTCAGACCCTCCGCATCACCAAGGCCCATGACGGTTACGCCCCGGAGTCTCTCCGCCCTCTGTTATCAGACATCGCCTCGTACAGCCAGAGCGGCTACACGATTCCCGTTACCCTTGAGACCCTTCCCGCGCAGGACCTCACCGCCCAGCAGCTCCATGACCGGCTCCATGGCGAAATGAAAAACGCCTCCTACGATGCCGCCTCCGGCTCCATCGTGCCCGAGCAGTTCGGCGCGGATTTTGACGTTGCCGCCGCGCAGACCGCGCTGGATGGCGCCGCCCCCGGCGAAACAGTCTCCGTCCCCGCCGTCATTGAAGAACCTGAGGTCACCGCCTCCGATTTGAAGATGCTCCTGTTCCGGGACGTGCTGGGCGAGGCCCGCACCCATGTCTCCGGCTCCGCCGGACGCATCGGCAACGTGAAGCTCTCCGCCAAGCTCATCAACGGCATCGTCCTCAACAGCGGCGATACGTTCTCCTATAACGATTCTGTCGGCAAACGCACGGAGGCCCGGGGCTTCAAGCCCGCTCCCGCCTATGTCAAGGGCGAGACTGTGGACGAGGTGGGCGGCGGCATCTGCCAGACGTCCTCCACACTGTACTTAGCCTGCCTTTTGAGCAACATGGAAATCACGGAGCGCTATGCCCACCGCTATGTCCCCGCTTACATCGACTGGGGCATGGACGCCACCGTTTCGTGGGGCGGCCCGGACTATAAATTCACCAATAACACCCTTTACCCGGTGAAGATCGTCACCGAATACAGCAAAGGCTACCTTACCATCAAGCTCCTTGGCACCAACATCGACGGTATCCGGGTGAAGATGACCAACGAGGTTCTCTCCAAAACGCCGTGGGAAACGGTCTATCAGGAGGATTCCACCATGGCCCCCGGCTCACCGGACGTGGTGAAGGTCACGCCCTACACCGGCTATAAGGTCAAGACCTATCAGACGATTTACGATAAAAACGGCAGCGTGATCGACAGCCATTTCGAGGCCGCCAGCGACTATAAGGTGCGGAACAAGGTGGTGCTTCAGGCCCCTGCCGCCGCGCCCGGCAGCGCCCCGGCGGACCTTCCCGCCGACACGCCCGCACCGTCGGATACCCCGGCGGAAACGCCCCAGCAGCCGGAGCCTGCCCCAACTCCCGACCCGGAACCGGAGACACCCACCATTGTTGTCACACCGGATTCTCCATCGGAGACATGAATTTTTCCATTGCAAAAAAAGAAGCGGAGGCTTACAGCCCCCGCTTCTTTTTCAATGTCCGAATGTCCTCGCCCACAAAGGGCAAAAGCTGATATTCCCCCTCCACGCGGGAGGCGATCTGCTCGGAGTACCGCTGTCCCAGCGCTTCCGGCATCAGGTTCGTGCTGATAATGGTGGATTTCTTTTCCAGCAGCCGCCCGTTTATGATCTGGTACAGCGCGCTCTGGACAAAGGCGGTCAGCATCTCCGTCCCCAGATCGTCCAAAATCAAGAGGTCGCAGCCCATGACCCGCTCCACATCCCGGTCGGCCTCGTCCCGGCCGAACTTCTGAGCCTCAAAGCGCTCAAAAACGTGCCCCGCCGTGTCATATACCACGGAAAAGCCCTTGCCGCTGACCTCCCGGGCAATAGCGGCGGACAGATGCGTCTTTCCCAGCCCCGGCCGCCCGAACAGCAACAGATTTGCCGGTTTTTTCCCGAAATTATGGGCGTATTCCACACAGGTGTCATATACCCACTCCATGTGCTCCCGGGCGGATTTGCTCTTTCCCGGCGCCCGCTGCCCATCGTACCAGTCTGTGTCAAAGGTGTCAAAGCTCTGCCCGCCCAAATCCAGCAGACGGGAAAGCTCCCGGCGCTGCTCCTCCACATAATAGGTCTTCAGGCAGCGGCACAGCTCGCCGCCCCGGAACCCGGTGTCCCCGCACAGCGGACAGGCCGGGGTGTCCTCCAGCGCGTCCTCCGGCAGTCCCAGCTCCGATAAAAGCTGCCGCCGCTCCGCCTGCAGGCCGAGATTTTCCTCCCGCAGCCGCGCGATCTCCGGCAGCGGGTCCTGTCCCCGCCGCAGCGCGGCGGCCATCACGCGGCTGGCCGTGCGGCGCAGCTGCTCCTGAATTTCCCGCAGCCGGGGGCGGCGGGCATAAATTTCCTCCCGCTGGGCGGCAAGCTCCGCCTCCCGCCGGGTGCGGTCCGCCTCATAGCGCTCCTGCGCCAGGCGCAGCAGCCTTCCGTCATATGCCATGCTGCCCCTCCCTTACACGTATTTCCACGCATCGCCGGTCTCCCGGACCGGCGCCTTGCCTGCCGGGGGCCTGTCCGCGCGCTGAACGTCCTCCGGCGTATGTAGTCCCGCCTCGTGCCACCGCTTCAGAATACCGTTGCAGTACGCCCACTTCAGCTCGTGGCACTTAAGCACCGTCTTGTCGCAGGCCAGCGCCACCGTTTCCGGCGGAAAGCCCATCTCCTGCCACGCCGCAAGATACTTTTCCTCCGACGCCACCGGCATCCGCTCGCCAAGGCCCAGTGCCCGCATATACTGCGGGATGGCTCCCTGCCGCTCCGTATACTTTTTCAGGTACTCCACTGCCGCCCGCTGGGTGTCGATACCTCTGCGGGCCCATGCGTAGCCCTCTTTTTCGATCTGCCGCAGCGTGGGCCGCCGGCCCGCGCCGTACTTCCGGGTAATGCGCTCTACGCAGTGGTTCACCAGCAGGAAAATAACGTCCGCCGGCAGGCCCAGATAGTCGTTCAGTCCCAGCAGCACGCCCACATCCGGCGTGGTGAGGCGCTTGCCCAGCTTTTTTTCCACCTCGGCGGTGAGCATACGGAACTCCTCGCTGCTCTCCAATCGGCGGGCAATGTCCTCCCGCTGATAATCCGGCCGCTCGTCCGCCGGCTCCGGAACGTCCTCCGCAGCCGGGGCCAGCAGCCGCAGCTCCCGCAAAACGCTCTCCGCAGCCTCGATGCGGCTCCGCTCCCAGCGCAGCTCACCGGCCAGTGACCGGGGCTGTACGCTGCCGTGGTGCCGCAGGAGCGCCAGATATAAAAGCGCCGCGTCGCCGTCGCCCCGCTCCAGCAGCCGCTTTGCGGCCTGCGCTGTCAGCGTGACGGGCTCCTCCGCCGTGTGGATGAGAATACTTGCCATCTGCCGCTCCCTCCTTTCCGCCTGTTTCTTCGGTCTTCTATTCTACACGAAATTTTCCTCCGGGGCAAGTATCTCCCACCCGGTTGTAAACTTTTTCATTTTTTGCTGATTTTACTGGAACGCTGCGCTAAATCATGTTATACTGGAAACTGTAATATCATGTGCTTTCCGCACAGAAGGATAGAAGGAGGAAGCGCGTATGGCAAACCGTGTCACCATCACGATCTGCGGAGAGGAGTACACCCTTGTGGCGGACGAATCCTCCGCTTATATGCAGAAGGTCGGCAGCTATGTCAGCGATAAGATGACGGAGGTGCTGGAGGGCGCCAAGGTCGCCCGCACCGACGCGGCGGTGCTCACCGCCGTAAATCTGGCGGACGAGCTGTTCAAGTCCCAGACCGCCGCCGAGCAGCTCCGGGTGCAGATCAAGGGCTATCTGGACGAGGCCTCCAAGGCGCAGAACGAGGTCAGCGAGCTCAAGCGGGAGGTTTTCCGCCTCCAGCAGCGCTTGGACGCCCGGAAGTAATGGCGTTGGAGCTTCTATCCCCCGCCGGTTCGCCGGAGGCTCTCCGTGCCGCCGTGCAGAGCGGCTGCGGCGCGGTGTATCTGGGCTGGGGCGCGTTCAACGCCCGCCGGGGCGCCAAAAATTTCACGGACGAGGAATTTGCCGCCGCCATTCGGTACTGTCATGTCCGGGGCGTCCGGGTCTTTCTCACCCTGAATACCCTTGTAACGGACCGGGAGCTGCCCGCCGCGCTGGACGCCGCCCGCACCGCCTGCCGTCTGGGGGTGGATTCCGTTCTCGTGCAGGACTGGGGCCTTTTTTCCCTGCTCCGGGAAACGCTGCCGGACCTCCCCCTCCACGCCAGCACGCAAATGAGCCTGTTCACCTCCGGCGGCGCCAACGAGGTGTATCACGATGGCTGTGAGCGGGTGGTGCTGGCCCGGGAGTGCTCCAGGGAGGACATCGCCGCCGTGTGCCGTGCCTGTCCTGCCGAGGTGGAGGTTTTCGGCCACGGCGCTCTTTGTATGTGCTATTCCGGCCAGTGTGCTTTCAGCGCCCTCATCGGCGGCCGCAGCGGCAACCGGGGCACCTGCGCCCAGCCCTGCCGCCTGCCCTACGGCTTCAACGCCCCCGCGAAAAACACCTACCCCCTCAGCCTGAAGGATAGCTGCCTTGCCTCCCGTCTTGAGGACATGGCGGACATGGGCGTTTCCTGCGTCAAGTTAGAGGGCCGCATGAAGCGCCCGGAATACGTGGCAGTGGTCACGGACATCTACGCCCGCTTGATTCGCGAGCGCCGCCGCCCCACCCCCGCCGAAACACAGGCACTGGAGCTGGCCTTTTCCCGCTCCGGCTTTACGGAGGACTACTGGCTGGGCCGCCATGGCCCTGCCATGTTCGGCACCCGGCCGGAAAATACCCCGGAGCCGAAAGAGTTGTTTGCCGCCGCCCGGGCCCGCTGTGAAAAGGACGATGCCCGGACGGTCCCCGTTCACTTTTCCTGTATTTTAGCGGCGGAGACCCCCGCCTCTCTCACCGTTTCGGATGGAGACGGTCACACCGTTACCGTTTCCGGCCCCACCCCGGAGCTGGCCCAAAACAAGGCCCTGACCGCCGCCGAGGTCTCCGCCCGTCTGCAAAAGACCGGCGGCACCGCCTTCCGCTGCGCGGACTGCGCTGCACAGGTCGCGGGCGGTCTGTTCCTCTCCGCCGGGGCGTTGAACGCCCTCCGGCGGGACGCCCTCTCCGCGCTGGAGGAGGCCCGCTGTGCCGTGCCGCACCGCCGGGAGCTGCCGGTGCCGCCTTTGCCGGACCTGGACTGCGCCGCCCCCTCCCCGGCCCTGACGGTCTCCGTCGCCTCATGGGCACAGGCCGAAGCGCTGCTGCCCCTTTCCCCCGCACGGCTCTGCGTCCCCCTCGAAATTCTGGCGGAGCAAACGGCCCTCCCCGCCTTTTCCGGGGAATGGTGCGCCATTTTCCCCCGCGTCTGGCGGGATTCTGACGAACCGCAGCTCCGCGCGTGGCTGGCCCACGCCAAGGCCATGGGTGTCACCGCCGCGCTATCGGGTAACCTCGGCCACCTGCCGCTGCTGCGGGACAGCGGCCTGACCGTTTCCGGCGATTTCGGCCTCAACGTGTTCAACAGCCGCGCTCTGGACTATCTCCGGCGCAAGAATCTTGCCGCCGCCTGCCTGTCCTTTGAGCTGCGCTTCCCCCAAATGCGGGATATGCAGAAGGTGATTCCGGCAGAGGCCATTGTCTATGGCCGCCTGCCGCTGATGATCACGGAAAACTGCCTCGTGCAGAACGGTACCGGCTGCCGCCTCAGTGAACGCGGCGCCGCCGTTCCGCAGGACGCCCCCTGCCGCAAACCCAACTACCTTCAGGACCGCACCGGCGCCCGCTTTCCTCTTCTCCCGGCCTACGGCCACCGGACGGAGCTGCAAAACAGCGCCCCCCTCTGGCTTGCGGACAAGCCGGACTGGCGGCACTGCGGCCTTCGCTTTGCCCGCCTCCGCTTCACAACGGAGTCTCCGGCAGACTGCGCCGCCATTTTCCGGGCCTATGAAAACGGCGCTCCCGCCCCCGCCGCCTTTACCCGTGGGCTGTACTACCGCGGTGTGGATTGACTCTTTGCGGGCCTTACCTGCCCAAAGTGCCGCCATGCGGCACAAAATTGCACCCCCATTTTCTTTTGCCCGGCAACATCCAGCGATTCGCTGTGCGAATGCGGCGTTTCGCCGCAGAAATGCACCCCCCATTTTCTTTTTGAGACATCAAAAAGAAAATACGCCGTGCACGGTGGAAAAGAAAAAATGTTATATCCAAACTTGCACCGCTGTGCAAGTTTGGGGAAACGTGTTCTGTGAGAATTGCTATGCAGATGAAGAATTGCCTGCTAAATCACGGGCGGGGTGCAAATTTTTTCCGGCCCGGTACACCGTGACGATAAAGCATCAGATTCCGGGGTGTAAGAGGACACACGCTACTACTCTTTCCGCTGCCGCTCCTGTCTATCCCGCGGTACAGACCAGCGCTTAGCGAAGCGGAAAGCGCGGAAAGCTATGCTGAATCAAGTCCGATTCTCCATCCCAATTTTCAACCGCCCTCCCAACTGCGGGCGTACACCCCTTCGCGGAACATTTACCAGCGCAGCCGGTAGTAGACTTCTGGATTTTCTCGCCACTCCGTACCGATCATCCCCTATCCCCGGGAGGGGTTTCCAAAGGGGAGGGCCGCCGCCCGCCCCTTTGTGCCCAGAGGGGGTATGGGGGGCGGCGGCGTCCCCCATGTTTCTCTTTCGGGGGTCGGGGGGACATTCTCTTTTCAAAAGAGAATATCCCCCTGACTTCGTGTGCCGCCTCGCGGCACTTCCTACAGCAAACTGCTGTATTTTCAGCGCCCTTTCAGTTCTATCCGTATAATATATACGTTATAATACAAAAAGTTTTCAATTTTGGAGTTTCATATGAAAGAGATCAAGGTAAAATATTTTGTGGACGGTATCGACGAGCTGTGCTACGTGGCCGGAAAGTCGGACTGGATCGACCTTCACGCCGCCGAGGACGTGGATATGAAGGCCGGTGAGTTCCGCCTGATTCCCTTAGGCGTGGCCATCGAGCTGCCGGAGGGGTACGAGGCCCATGTGGTGCCCCGCAGCTCTACGTTTAAAAATTACGGCCTGCTGCAAGCAAATTCCATGGGCGTGGTGGACTACACCTACCGGGGAGACAATGACCAGTGGCACGTTCCCATGTACGCCACCCGGGATGTCCACATCGACAAAAATACCCGCATCTGCCAGTTCCGCATCATGGAAAACCAGCCCGCGCTGGTCTTTACCCGGGTGGAGCGCCTCACCGGCCCGGACCGGGGCGGCTTCGGCTCCACCGGCAAATAAGGAGGAGCGTATGCCGCATATCGTTTTGGCCTCCGGCTCCCCCCGGCGGCAGGAGCTTCTGCGCCGCATCGGCGTCACGGAGTTCGACATTCGGGTGCCCCGGACCGATGAGCACTATCCCGCCGGGCTGACGCCCCAAGGCGTTGTAGAATATATCTCCCGGGAAAAGGCGGACGCCGCCGTAAAGCTCTGTACCCCAGAGGAAGTGGTCATCACCGCCGATACCATGGTCTTTTTAGATGACCAGCGTCTCGGCAAGCCCCGGGACGAGGCCCACGCGCTTGAAATGCTCACGGCGCTTCAGGGCCGCCGCCACACCGTCTGCACCGGCGTCACCGTCCGGCAGGGGAACCGCAGCCTGACGGAAAGCGAGTCCACCGCCGTGATCTTCCGTCCCGCCACAGAGACGGAGCTTCGCAGCTATATCGCCACCGGCGAGCCCATGGACAAGGCCGGGGCCTACGGCGTGCAGGGCAAGGGCGCTCTGCTGGTGGAGCGGCTGGAGGGGGACTTTTTCAACGTCATGGGCCTCCCTGTCCTTCGTCTGAGCCGGATGCTGGCGCAGTTCGGCATCCGCCTGCTGTAAGCGCGTTCCCGCTCATTTTTCCTGAAATTTTGAAGGAGACCTTCATTTGAAAGACTTTCTGAAAAACAATGGGCTTTGGATTCTCTTTGCCGGGGCGGTCATCGCCGTGGCTCTGGCGCTGCTGTCCTACTTCAGCACCAACTCCTCCCCGCTGGTGAATTTGGCGAACACTGTCACTGCCCCGTTCCGGGCGGTCTCCGCCTCCGTTTCCGGCTGGTTTGCGGATAAGCAGAATTACTATGCCGACAACAAATCGCTGAAGGAGGAAAATGAAGCGCTGAAGCAGCAGATCGCGGAGATGGAGGCCACTGTCCGGCAGGGCGAGGCCGCCAGCCGGGAAAATGCCTTTCTCCGGGACCTGCTGGACCTGCGCCAGCAGCGCCGAGACCTCAGCGACTTTGAGACCGCCACCGTCACGGAGCGCAGCGTCACCAACTGGACGTCCTCTCTGACGCTGGACAAGGGCTCCGCCCACGGTGTCGAGGTGGGCGACTGCGTCATTGACGGCGCCGGTGCGCTGGTTGGCCGCGTTTCGCGGGTGGGCTACAACTGGTCCACGGTACTGACCGTTGTGGATACGGACACCTCGCTGGGTGCCCGGGTCTACCGCACACAGGACATCGGCATCGCCGCCGGCGATTTTGCCCTCATGGGAGACGGTCTTTTGAAGCTGGACTCCCTTCCCGCCTCCGCCCAGCTTTTAGAGGGCGATCTGGTGGTGACCTCCGGCTTCGGCGGCTATATCCCCCCCGACCTTGTTATCGGCTCCGTCACAGAGCTCCGGGCCGAGGATTCCGACACCACCGTCTACGCTGTGCTCACCCCCGCCGCGGACCTCGCGTCCTTAACAGAGGTCTGCATCATCAAATCCTTTGAGGTGGTCAACTGACCGCTTCCCCCGATTTCCCGAAAAGGAGTGATTTCCATGCTGGCCCGCAGCGCCACGATTTTTAAATGGACGCTTTACGCGCTGGCCGGTCTGCTCTGGGCCGCAGTGCAAGGCGCCGTGCTCCGGCACTTTTCGGTGTTCGGCGTCCTCCCCTTTCTCTATCCCCTTCTGGCCGCCATTCCCGCCACGCTGGAGGGTCCCGCCCCCGGCGCGGTGTACGCCCTCGTCTGGGGCGTGGTCTGCGATTTGCTGCTGCCCTCGTCCCTCCCCTGCTTTTATACCCTGATTTTCCCGCTGGTGGGGCTGGCTGCCGGCCTTTTGTCCAAGAGCCTCATCCCCGCCGGCTATCTCTGCTCCGCCGCCTCGGCCCTCCCGGCCTATCTTCTTACCGGCGTGTTCCACTGCATCGTCCTCTGGGCGCAGGGCCACGCCGCCTGGAGCGCCGGAATGTCCGTTACCCTCCGGGAGCTGTGCGCCTCTCTTTTGTGGAGCCTTCCGATGACATGGCTGTTCCTCCGCGTCTTCCGTCGGGTCCACGCGGACGATTGACCTTTCCCCTTAAACCGATCAGCGAGGTATCTCCATGAATCAACGCCCAACTCAGATCACCCGGTTCCACATCATCGCCGCGCTGTCGCTGGCGCTGCTGTGCGTTTATCTGGTGGTGCTTTTCAATATTCAGGTTGTCCACCACGAGGATTATCTGGCTCAATCCATCCAGACCATCACCCGCGTGGAAAACGTCAAGGCCTCCCGAGGCATCATCACGGACCGTTCCGGCCGCACCCTTGTCTCCAATCAATACACCTACAGCCTGACGTTTGACCCCACCCTTCTCCGCTCTGGCGAGGACCAGAACGAGGCCATTCTCCGCCTTGTCACCCTCTGCCGGGAGCAGGGCGTCGCGTGGGAGGATAACCTCCCCCTGTCCCTCTCCGCCCCGGCCCAGTTCACGCTGGATGGCTTTACGGACACGCAGAAGGCCCGCTTTTTCGCCTATCTCCGGGATTTGAAGCCCGCCCAGTCCCTTCTGGCCGCCTACGCCCGGACACATACCGAGCTGCTCAAGCCCCCGGCAGAAGGCTCAGAGCCGCAGGACCTCACGCTCTTAAAGGATGCGGAGCTTGCAAAGCAGATCGACTCCTCCCTTCTCACCACCGCGCTGCTGGAGGACATGGGCTTCACCCCGGCGCTTTTGATGCAGTGGATGCGTGCGGACATGAGCCTTTCCGAAGACTATACCGATGAGGAGGCCCGCCTGATTTTGGGCGTGCGGTACGAGCTGAAGCTCCGCAAGCTGGGTGCCAACAACAACGCCTACGTTTTAGCGCAGAATGTGGATGTCCCCTTCTGCTCCCTTATCAGCGACGGTGACTTCCGCGGCGCCCGCATCATCCGCTCCTCCACCCGGGCCTACAGCACCACCTACGCCGCCCATATTCTCGGCACGGTGGGCGGTATTTCCGACTATACGGACGAGCTGAAGGCACAGGGCTACAAAATGAACGATACCGTCGGCCTCACCGGCGTGGAGGCCGCCTTTGAGCAGTACCTCCGGGGCACGGATGGAAAGCAGATGATCTCCGTCAACAGCGACGGGAAGATCACCGGCGAATACTATAGCGTAGAGCCCCGCTCCGGCTACACCGTGGAGCTGACGATAGACCTGGACCTTCAGCAGTCGGTGGAGGACGCTCTGGCCTCCGCCGTGGAATCCCTGAACGCCAAGGATGGGCTGGACAGCCGGGGCGCGGCCGCTGCCGTGGTCAAGGTGGGTACCGGCGAAATTCTCTCTCTTGCCTCCTATCCCACCTTTGACCTTTCCACATGGCGGCAGGACTATGCCGAGCTTTCCTCGGACCCCGCCACTCCCATGCTCAACCGCGCCGCCTCCAGCGCCTACGCCCCCGGCTCCACCCTGAAGCCCGCCACTGCTGTGGCCGCACTGGAATCCGGCGCCACTACCCCCTCGGAAACTCTGTTCGATACCGGCTACTGGAAGTACCCCAGCACCACATGGAACGGCGGTACCTGGTGCTGGAAGCACAGCGGCCACGGCAAGGTCAACGCCACCACCGCCATCACCAATTCCTGCAACTATTACTTCGCCGAAATGGGCTACCGCATGGGGCTGGACACCCTGAACGAATACTACTCCGCCTTGGGTCTCGGTGAGCCTACCGGCATTGAGATCGGCGAGAAAACCGGCCGTCAGGCCACCAACGAGGGCGGCAGCAATCAGGCTCCTTGGGCGGCCTACGGTCAGGCAGATCAGCTTTACACCCCCTTGCAGTTGGCCAATTACATCGCCACGCTGGTCTCCGGCGGACAGCACTGCCCCGCGCATCTGCTCAAGAGCGTAAAGTCCTATGACAATTCCGAGATCATCGCCACCGGCGATACCGCGCCGCTCAATACCCTGAACATCAGCGATTCTACGCTTCAGGCCGTGAAAAAGGGAATGTACGGCTACACCCAGCCCGGCGGCATGGTCTATTCCTACTTCAAGGACTGCATCGTTTCCGCCGGTGCCAAGACCGGCACGGCCCAGTTGGGCGGCGGCCTGAAAAATAACGGCGTGTTTGTGGCCTTCGCCCCCTACGATGACCCGGAGATCGCCATTGCCCTCGTGCTGGAAAAGGGCGATGCCGGCGCGGCGCTGGCCTCCACCGCCGTGACCATTCTCAATTCCTACTTCAGCCGGGAGTCCACCGGCTCCATTCTCTCTGACAACGAGCTCATTCCTTGATTTGGGAGGGTTTTCCATGCGTGACCCCTTTGTATTCGATTCCCGCAGCGAATTCTGCAAATCCCCCTACGGTGCCGCCCCCTGCGGCGGCCGTGTTACATTTCATGTCCGTCCGCTGTACGCGGAGGGCTATTCCCGCTGTGTCCTTGTGGCATGGCGGGAATTTTCCAATTCCGCCGATACGCTGGAGCTAATGCCGGAGGGTACGGACGGAGACCGCACCCGCTTTTCCGGCGTTCTCACCGTTCCCCAAGAGCCGGAGCTGATCTGGTATTATTTCCGCCTGTTTCGCCCGGATGGTTCCACCCGCGTGTTCGACCGCTCCGGCTGGCGGGACGATGGCACACCCCAAAGCTGGCAGCTCACGGTCTACGAGCCATGCCCTACGTCCCGCTGGCTGTCTCAAGGCGTGATTTACCAAATTTTTCCAGACCGCTATTGCCGCCTTTCCGTCCCGGACCCCACCGGCCTTGTGGGAGACCGCACAGTGCACGAGAACTGGTCCGACTGCCCGGACTGGCGGCCGGACGAACACGGCGAGGTCCGCAACCGGGACTTTTTCGGCGGCTCACTGGCCGGCATCACCTCCCGCCTGCCGGAGCTGGCGGCTATGGGCGTCACCGTCCTTTACCTCAATCCGATTTTTGAATCCGCCTCTAACCACCGCTACAATACCGCCGATTACTGCGCCATCGACCCTATGCTGGGTACGGAGGCAGACTTCCGGCGGCTCTGCCAAAGGGCAAAGGCTCTGGGCCTCCGCGTCATTTTAGATGGCGTTTTTAACCATACCGGCTCCCAGAGCCGCTATTTCAACGCCGATGGCTTCTACCCGGATACCGGCGCGGCTCAAAGCCAAACTTCCCCCTATTTCGACTGGTTCAGCTTTCACCCGTGGCCCACGGACTATGACGCATGGTGGGGCATCAAAACCCTCCCCGCTGTCCGGGAGGACTGTCCCTCCTACCGAAACTTCATCATCCATGACGAAAACGCCGTGGCGCGCCGCTGGCTCCGGGCCGGGGCCTCCGGCTGGCGGCTGGATGTGGCCGATGAGCTGCCGGATGATTTCATCGCCGCCCTCCGCGCCGCTGTGGAGGAAACAGACCCGGACGCCGCCCTCATCGGCGAGGTCTGGGAGGACGCCACCACAAAAATTGCCTATTCTCAGCGCCGCCGCTATCTTCTGGGCCGGGAGCTGCACAGCGTTATGAACTACCCCTTCCGCACAGCCCTCATCGCCTATCTCACCGGCGTCGATGCCGATGCGTTCCGTGAAACGCTGGAGGCTCTGCGGGAGAGCTATCCCCCGGAGGCGTTTCTCTCCCTGATGAACTTTCTCGGCACCCATGATACGCCCCGTATTCTCACGGTGCTGGGTGCCTCCGCCGTTCCGGCGGAGAAAGCTGAGCGGGCCGTATACCTCCTCTCCCCCTCCGAACGCTCACTGGGTCTGGAGCGTCTGCGCCTCGCGGCGCTGGTGCTGTTCACATTCCCCGGCGTTCCCACGGTCTACTATGGGGACGAGGTCGGCATGGAGGGCTGGGAGGACCCCTTTAACCGTGCCTGCTATCCCTACGGCCATGAGGACGCGGAGCTGAAGGCCTATTTCTCCGCACTGGCCAATTTTCGCCGCCGCACAGCGGCCCTTCAGCGCGGCGGCCTCCATTGGCTCTACACTGCCGGGCCGCTTCTCATTTTTGCACGAGAACAGGGCGGACTTTCCCTCATCACCGCTGTCAACGCTGCCGACATGCCACAGAGTGTGTCGCTGCCGCAGCTTTCCTCCGCGCAGCTTTTGCTCTCCACTCGCGGGCATCTGCTTCCCGCCCCGCTCTCTGCCGCCGAGAACTCCACGCCTGACCGCGCCGCCAATGCCGCCGCACCCGATACCACCCGAACTGCCATCGCGCCCATTTCTGCCGCGCCCGGCGCCGCCCCGAACGCTGCTGTGCCGACTTGTGCCGCATCCGCATTTTCCCCTTTGTCGGATTCCGGCGATTTTCCCGCGCCGCTTTCCGGCGCCACGCTGACGCTGCCGCCCCGCACCGGCTTCCTGTTCCGCTCCAATTTCTGACTCTACGCCCCCTTTCAGCTCTGTCAACGTTACCGCGCCCAATACCACTCTGAATATCGCCGCGCCCACTTCGGTTCCAATTCATACCGCGCTCGACACCGCTCCGATTACTTCTATGCCTGCTTCAGATTCGCTCAATGCCTCCCAAAATGTCATTGTGTCCGCTTACGCTGCGTCCGCACTTTTCTCTGCGACAGTTTTCTGCGATTTCTCCGCTCCACTCCCCGGCGGTACGCCGATGCTGTCCCCCCTCTCATCCTTGGCAAAATTTTGCGCTTTTCCTCCTCGACTACCACACCGCAATTTTGCGTTCTTTTTGCGCTTTATCGCCGTTTTCTCCCATTTCTCCCGGTGCACTTCTTATAAACATCACACTACAGTTTTTCGTCTGAGGTCTTTCGCCCATTCTCATCTCTCTGAACATTGCATTGCTTTTCTTCGTTTGATTTTGCCGCATAGACCTGCAACACCCTGCCGCGCCCATTTTTTCCATTTTCCGCATCTCGCTTGTACTTTTGTCTTAGTCACAAGCCCAACAACAACCAAGATAGCTCCGCGCTCAACCCGTGCCCCCTGCAATATTCGTCATTTTTTGCACTGTTTCCAAAATGTTTCACGTGAAACCTCTCCGTCCCAGCGGAGAGGTCCTCTTTTTTGCCGCCGCAATGTTTCACGTGAAACATTGCGATCCGAACCATCTGCATATCACAAGTTGTTTTCGGATTCAGCTTGAAACGTCAGGTGCGGCTTGCTATAATAGTCTTGCTGTAAAAATTGAGCTTCGGCTCGGAAAGCAGGTGGCCTGTGGCAAAAATCATTTCCATAGTCAATCAAAAGGGCGGTGTCGGCAAGACCACCACCTGCGTCAGCCTCACCGCGGCGCTGGCAGAACAGAAAAAGCGCGTTCTGCTGTGCGATTTTGACCCGCAGGCCAACTCCACCTCCGGCATGGGCGTGGACAAAACTGTTTCCAAAGGCGTTTACGAGGTGCTGGTCTCCGACATTCCGGCGGCAGAAGCCGTAGCGCACACGCGGTTCGGCGATGTGCTGCCCTCCAACAAGGCGCTGGCAGGAGCCGGTATCGAGCTCATCGGCATGGAAAACCGGGAATATCTGCTGCGGGACGCGCTGGAAACGCTGCGGCCGCAGTACGATTACATTTTCATCGACTGCCCGCCCTCTCTGGAGCTGCTGACCCTCAACGCCCTCTGCGCATCCAACAGCATTTTGGTGCCGGTGCAGGGCGAATACTTTGCGCTGGAGGGACTCAGCGACCTGATGAACACCGTCCGCATTGTGCGGCGCTCTCTGAACCCACGGTTGGAGCTGGAGGGTGTGCTGCTGACCATGTTCGACGGGCGGACAAACCTCGCCATGCAGGTAGCGGAGGAAGTGAAGCACTACTTCCCCGGCAAGGTCTACGCCACGGTGATTCCCCGCAACGTCCGGCTCTCCGAGGCGCCCAGTCACGGAAAGCCCATCACGGCCTATGACCGCTCCTCCCGGGGCGCAGAGGCTTATACAGCACTGGCAAAAGAATTTTTATCCAAGCAGTGAGTCCATATAGAAAGGAGTGTTTCTATGGCATCAAAAAAGCCCTCCGGCCTCGGCCGCGGCCTTGGCGCTCTGTTGGGCGACGATGCAGTAAAAGCAGAGTCCAGTGGAAGCCTTTATCTGCCTATCTCACAGGTAGAGAGCTGTTCCTCTCAGCCCAGGAAGCACTTTGACCCGGAGTCGCTTCAGGAATTGGCGGATTCCATCACAGAGCACGGCATTATCCAGCCCTTGACCGTCCGCAGGCTGGCCTCCGGCTATTATCAGATCATCGCCGGTGAGCGGCGCTGGCGCGCCGCTCGGCTGGCAGGTCTCACCGAGGTGCCTGTCATCGTCATGGAGGCGGATGACCGCAAGGCGGCTGAGCTGGCCATGATTGAAAACCTTCAGCGGGAGGACCTCAACCCCATGGAGGAGGCCGCAGGCTTTCAGGCTCTCATCGAGTCTTATCACATGACACAAGACGAGGCCGCACAGCGGGTGGGAAAATCCCGCAGCGCCGTGACCAACGCGCTGCGCCTGCTGGCGCTGTCGCCGGAGGTGCGGCATCTGGTCGAAATCGGGCAGCTGTCCGCCGGACACGCTCGGGCGTTGGTCCCCCTTTCCCCTGCTTTGCAGCTGCGGGCCGCAGACACCATCATCAAGGGAAACCTGTCCGTGCGGCAGACAGAGTTGCTGGTAAAGCGGCTCTCCGCCGAGGCAGAGCCCGCCAAAAAGCCGAAGGACGCGGACACAGTGGATTATCTCACTGAAGCGCAGAACGATTTGAAGGCATGGCTGTGCCGGGGTGTGAAAATCGTTCCGGGGCGCAAAAAGGGTAGAATCGAGCTGGAATACTACGGCACGGATGACCTCAACGATTTGCTGGAGGCGCTGTCGGTGATGAAGGTCAAAAAAACATCGAAAGGATCATCACAGGCATGAAATTTGAAAAACGCGCTGCCGCCGGGGAAACACCCACGGAACAGGAGCCGCAGGAGACTGGCAAAAAGCCAGTGATCGTCTACATCCTGATTTTGTTTTTGGCAGCATTCCTGCTGATGTTCCTCTCCCTGTTAGCGCACCAGCGCAGCAATTCAGAGGCGCTGGGAAAGCTGCAGAATTCCGTTTCCGCCATTCAGGAAATTCAGGCTACACAGGAGCAGATCATTGAACTGCAGGAAAAGGTAGACGCGGTGGAAAAGGAGCGGGACGAAGCCGAGGACAAGCTGAAGACCTCCGAGGACAGCGCTACGGCTCTTGAAAAAGAAAACAATAGATCGGAAGAGCGTCGTGTAGGGAAAGAGTGTAGATCTCGGT
>UQMC01000013.1 GCA_900542115.1 uncultured Oscillibacter sp.
CATACGAGATGTAGCCGTGACTGGAGTTCAGACGTGTGCTCTTCCGATCTCTGGCAAGGGCACGGCTCTGCCCGCTCCGACAGATACCGTAAACATTGATACAGAGGGTACTGTCCCGGACGCGCCGGAGGAACAGTCCCCGGACATGGCATTGCAGCCGGAGGAGCCCCTCTGGACACCGGTGGCGGAATCCGCCCCGGTCACCGACGATTACTTTGACGATGTGGCCTTTGTGGGCGATTCCCGCACCGATGGCTTCCGCTTGTACAGCGGGCTGGAGCGGGGCACGTATTTCTATGTCACCGGCGAAACGGTGTCCTCCGCCGTGGAACAGCAAAACTGGAAAACGGACAGCGGCAGAAAAATTTCCCTTGCGGACGCCGTGGCCAGCTCCGGCTGCGGGAAAATTTACCTGATGCTGGGCGTCAACGAGCTGGGCTGGAACGGCACGGAGATTTTCCGCAGCCGCGCTGAGACACTGGTGCAAAAGCTGCTGGCAGACGCGCCGGAATCGGAGCTGGTGATTCAATCCCTGCTGCCCGTCACCGCTTCGCAGGACGAAAAGGGCTCCTACGTCAATAACCAGCGCATTTTAGCCTACAATCAGGTCTGGATGGAGCTATCGCAGCAATACGGCTGCCCCTACCTCAATGTGGCAGAGGCCCTGACGGACGAGAACGGGTGTCTCCCGGAGGAGCTGAGCTTTGACGGTGTGCACCTGAACCGGGCGGGCTGCGGACGCTGGCTGGATTATCTCAGGACCCACAGCGTACCGGACACCGCTCCGGCAGAAACGGACAAATAAACAGAGAAGCGGGAGGCTTGGCCTCCCGCTTCTCTGTTTATTTTACGCTTTACAGCCGCTCCAAGTGCTTTCCCGGCGTGGCCGGCTCCACCGGCAGACCCGCCAGATAGCGCCGCAGCAGGTCATAGGCATGGTTGCTGGCCATGTCCTGAATCCGGTCCCGGCGGCGCTTCCCCAAGTCCAGCTTCCGGCAGTAGGTGGCCTCCGGCGCGGCCAGCGCCACGAACACCAACCCCACGGGATTGCCCCGCTCATCGGCGTCCGGCCCCGCCACACCGGTGACGGACACCGCCAGTTCCGCCCCGGTAATGCGGCGGACATTTTCCGCCATGGCCCGGGCACAGGGCTCCGACACCGCGCCGTATTCCTTTAGCAGCGCCGAATCGATTCCCAGCACGTCCGCCTTCACCTGCGTCCAATAGCTCACCACGCCGCCCCGGTACACCTCGGAGGCCCCCGGCAGCGCCGTGATGCGCTCGGCTACCCGTCCGCCGGTGCAGCTTTCCGCCGTGGCAAACGTCCAGCCCTTTTTCTTCAGTGCCGCCATGCAGGCCGTTTCCAGATTGGGAACATCCACGCCGTAAACAATGTCTCCCAGATAAGCTACCGTCTCCCGCACCACCGGTGCCAGCAGCGCCTCCGCCGCCTCGGCGTTCTCCGCCTTGGCTGTGGCCCGGAGCCGCACCTCGCTTGGGCGGGCATAGGTGGCAAGAGAGGGGTTTTCCATGCGGGCGATTTTTTCCCGCATCAGCTCCTCAATGGCGCTCTCTCCCATGCCGAAGGTCATGATATCGTGGGACAAAATGACCTCCCGGGAAAGGCTCCGCAGATAGGGCACGGCATGGTCCCGGAGCATGGTCAGCATCTCAAAGGGCGGCCCCGGCAGCATGAGCACATGGGTGCCCTCTGCCTCAAAGGCACAGCCGGGGGCCGTTCCCACCGGGTTGTCAAAAATGACGCAGTCCGCCGGGAATTCCGCCTGCTGGCGGTTGTTCTCCGGCATGGTCAGGTGCACGTTCCGGGCAAAATACGCCCGGATGCCCTCCAGCACATCCTCCCGCAGCACCAGCGGCTTGCCGAAGGCGGCGCAGACAGTTTGCTTTGTCAGATCGTCATAGGTGGGCCCCAGACCGCCGGTGGTAATGATGATGTCCGCCCGATTGCGGGCAATGTCCAGCGCGGCCCGGAGCCGCTCCGGGTTATCGCCCACCACCGTGTGCCAGAACACGTTCACGCCCACGGCCGACAGCGCCCGGGAAATGTCCCGGGCATTGGTGTTGGTGATGTTGCCGAGAAGCAGCTCCGTGCCAACGGCAATGATCTCAGCGGAATGTGACATGACCCTTTCCCTCCTCAGCCCACAAAATGATATGCGATGCGGGGCGTTCCATTGGTTGTGATGATGGTGCCGCAGCGCAGAAAGCCGTTCTTTTCCAGCAGGTGCTGCATCACGGTGTTATGCTCATGGGTGTCCGCCCGGAGGTCCGGGCAAAGGCCCTTGCAGAAATCAAAGCACCGGCCGGTAAAGCCGGGGAGCGCACCATCGCTCCCCAGCCGGTGAATGGTGGCGTAGGGATCGTCATTGCGCCACGCACCGTCGGTGATGACCCGATAGGTGGGGTCCTCGCCCAAAATGCAGACGAATACGCCGTGAATCACGCCGTTCTCCGTCTCCACGTAGCAGTTGCCGTTTGCAATGTCGCCGGGAATCACGCTGTCGGGATACCCCGGCTCCCACTGGTTTGCGTTGCCGTGGGCGTCCATAAACGCCTTGGCGGCGGCATAGACCGCCCGAATGCCCTCTAAATCACCGGGCGTCGCTTTCCGAATTTCCATGCTGTCCTCCCCTTTACTGCGGCTTGACTCGCACCCAGTTTTCGCCTGCCAGCGCCTTTTCCACCAGCGCATCAACGTCCAGCACGGACTCCGCCTTCACCACGTCCTCCAGCACCGGCCGGGTGGCGGGGTGCCGGGGGGTGAACACCGTGCAGCAGTCCTCATAGGGCAGGATGGAGGTATCGTAGGTGCCGATTTCCCGGGCCATGCGGATAATCTCCACCTTGTCCGTACCGATGAGGGGCCGCAGCACGGGCAGCTTCGTCACATCCTCCGTGACGCCCAGCGCCTTGATGGTCTGGCTTGCCACCTGACCCAGAGATTCGCCGGTAACAAGGGCGGAGGCGTGGGACTTTCGGGCCACGGCCTCGGCGATTCGCATCATGAAGCGCCGCATGATCAGAGTGAAATACTCCTCCGGGCACTTGCGGCGAATCTCCTCCTGAATTTCCGTAAAAGGAATGACATGGACGATGGTGCGACCGCAGTACACCGTTAAAAGCCGCGCCAGCTCCAGCACCTTGTCCAGCGCCTGCTGGGAGGTGTACGGCGGGGAGACGAAGTGTACCATTTCCAGCTCCACGCCCCGGCGGGCGATCATATAGGAGGAAACAGGGCTGTCCAGCCCACCGGAGAGCAGGCTCACCGCCCGGCCGCCCATGCCGATAGGCAATCCGCCTGCGCCGGGAACAGAGGGGGCGTGAACGTAGGCGTGCTTTTCCCGAATCTCCACGTATACCGTAAGGTCGGGCGTGTGCATCTCCGCCTTTTTATGGAAAAACTGCGCCAGCTCGCCGCCGACATACTGGGAAATTTGAATCGAATTCATGGGGAACTGCTTGTCCGCTCGTCGGCTCTCCACCTTAAACGTCTTGGCTTTTGCAAATTCATCCGCAAGATAGGTCTTGGCGGTCTCCACAATGGCGTCCATAGTTTTGTCGCAGGGCACGGCCCGGGCCACGGTCACAATGCCGAAGATCTGCCGCGCCGCCTTATAGGCGGCCTCCATGTCGCATTCCTCCGTCTGCGGCTCCACATAGATGGTGCTCTGGCGGATATAGACCTGAAAGCTGCCGCAGTGCTTCATGCGGCGGCGGACGTTGCTCACCAGCTTATCCTCAAAGCTGCGGCGGTTCAGCCCCTTGAGCACCACCTCGCCCAGCTTCAAAAGCAGCATTTCATTGTTGTTCATATCGTTCCTCCGTTGAAAACGTTTAAAATTCACCTGATAGGATAGCACATTTTTCGGCTGAGGAAAAGAGAAATTCCGGGATTTTTGCGGCGTTTTCAGAGAAATTCCGGCGGAAAATTTGACGGATGGCCCCTGTTCTGGTACAATAGGCGGTAAATTCTTCCGAATTTGGCAAGGAGGACCACTATGAAACGCAATTTGTTCCGCCGTGCGCTGGCCTGTCTGTGCCTGTGCGCGGTGCTCTCCGGCGGGCTGTGCGTCCCGGCCCGGGCCGCCGGCTTCCGGGATGTTCCCGCCGGTCACTGGGCGGCGGACGCCATCAGTCAATGCGTGACGCAGGGCTGGTTTCAGGGCAAGAGCGCCGATACCTTCGGCGTGGGCCAACCCATGACCCGGAGCGCCTTCGCCGTGGTGCTGAGCCGGTTTTTCGGCTGGCAGAGCAGCGGCGCCTATTATCAGATTTTTTCCGATGTGCCCCAAGGGGCATGGTACGAGCCGGCCCTCCGGGCCTGCTATGAGCACGGAGCCGTGACTCGGCAGACCGGCACCTACCGTCCCGGCGACGCCGTGACCCGGGAGGAGCTGGCTGTCACGCTGATTCGGGCGCTGGGCTACGGTCCCATTGCCGGACTTGCCGGTGAGGACACACTGCCCTTCCGGGATGTGACCACCAACCGGGGCCACATCGCCATGGCCTACGCCATGGGGCTGGTCAGCGGCACGGGCCAGAGCACCTTTGCCCCCGACCGCGCCGCTACCCGGGAGCAGGCGGCGGTGATGCTCAGCCGCCTTTATCATAAGCTTCACCCCGCCGGAAGCGGCGAGACGATTCTGCTTTTGCAGGGCAGCGAGACACTGCCGGAGACTGCGGACTGCACCACCCTTGTCCTCATGGTGGGGACCCTCACCGGCGGACAGAGTGCCCAGCTTTCCGTGACCCTTTCCGCCGCGCAGTCTGCCGCGCTGGCGCAGAAAAACGGCAAGACCGTGCTGTTGGGCGTGACCGGCCAGTCCGGCACACTATCGGCGGATACCAAATCCGTTGCGCGTCTGGCGCTGGCCGTGACAGAGGGCGGCTATGACGGACTGTATCTGGACATTGGCCAGCCCGCCAATGACAACGGCCACGCGCTGGGGGCGCTGGTCCAGCGTCTCCGCACCGCCATGCCGGATAAGCTCCTCTATGTGGCGGCGGACGCTCCTGCCCGGGGACAGACCGTGCCGGATTACACGGCGCTGGGCAAGGCGGCGGACCGGCTGGTGCTGCGTCTGCCCGCCTATACGGATTCCGAAGCGGCGGTGCCGGTGTACGCCATGGAGCCGCCGGAGACCGTTTACTATGCTCTCAGTATCCTCACCCGACAGGTAAGCGCCGAAAAGCTCTCGCTGCGGCTGACCGTGGAGGGCCGCTGCCTTGAGGGGAACAAGTCCTACGCCCCCACCGCCGATACCCGCACCGCCGTGCTGGCACAAGGAAGTACCCACTACTCCGACCGCTACGCCTGCGCCTACACCCAGTCCGGCAAGCTGACACTCTGGTATCTCAATGGCCGCTCCCTGACGGAGCGGCAGCAGCTTCTGCGCTGCTTCGGCGCGGATTCTGTGTGCCTGAGTACCGGCAGCGGTACGCTTTCCCTCACCGCCGAATAACTGTATTTGCAAAAGCCGCGCCCTCTGCTTTCACAGAGGGCGCGGCTTTATTTTTTGTTCGGGCTTATCGCTTGGCCATGAGGCGCTTCATGCCGGCTTCCAGTCCCTCGGCGGTGAGATCGAACATGGGGAACATCTTCGCCAGCTCCAGATGCGTCACCGTCCAGAAGTCCTGAAAGACCGGCATCGGCTCCGGGTTCAGCCAGATGAGATAGGGGAAGTGCTTCTTCAGCAGCGTCAGCCACTCCGCCCCTGACGGGCCGTAACGCTGGGTTTTCCAGTCATACTGCTTTTCCCGCAGCTCATAGGGGTTCATGGCGGCGTCCCCTACAATGATCACCTTGTAGCTTTCATCAAAGTTTTGCAGCAGCCATTCCGTAGGTGTCCGGCCGTCCTGCCACAGCCGGGGCCCCTCGTACACATTGCCGAAGATACAGTTGTGGAAATAGTACGTGTGCAGCTCCTTGAAATGATTGGATTTGGTAGCCGCCTGAAAAAGCCTGCTGCAAAGACCGGCATAATAGTCCATGGAGCCGCCAGAATCCATTAAAAGCAGCACCTTCACCATATTCTTCCGTGGATTTTGATACCGTACCCGCAGCACGCCCGCGTTTTCGCAGGTATCGTGGATGGTGGCGTCCACATCCACCTCCTGTTCGGCGCTCCGCTCCTGCGCGGAGAGCTGCCGCAGGGTGCGGAACGCCATCTGGAACTGCCGGGTATCCAGCGTGTTGTCCTTGCGGAAGTCCCGGAACTTCCGCTCCCCCGCCACCATCATGGCAGTGCGGTGGCGGCTCTGCCCGCCGATGCGGATACCGTTGGGGTGCCAGCCGCTATTACCCCATGGGGTGCGGCCCTGTGTGCCTACCCAATAATTGCCGCCGTTATGCTCCTCTGTCTGCTCTTTCAGCCGTTCCTCCAGCATTTTCAGCAGTTCTTCCAATGTTTCGTCCGGGAATCCGGCGGAACGGAGGTCCTCAATGGTGCGCTTCAAATCCTCGCTGGGATGGTTCAGCCAGTCCAGTAAGCCCTCCGGCAGCTCACCGGTATAGGGAACATCCTTGAAAAATTCCAGAAATACCTGATCGAAGCGGTCAAATTCCGCTTCGCTTTTCACCACCACCGCCCGGCACAGGTGGTAAAACCCCGTCAGAGTAGAGTGGTGCAGTCCCTTTTCCATGCCCTCCAGCAGCGTCATCCACTCGTTGAGGGAAACATTCAGCCCCCTTTGGCGCAACAGGTAAAAAAACGCGGCGAACATGGCTTATCTCCTTGCTTTCCCAAGGGTCTGCAGGTCCTTATCCTTTTTCAGCAGAACACCGGCGAAGGGAATTTCCCTCTCAATGCGCTCCGGGGCCACGCCGCCGGCCACCAGTGCCCGGATCCAGTCCACCAGCTCAGAGGTGGAGGGCTTCTTCTCAATGCCCCGCAGCTCCCGCAGCCAGTAGAATGCCGCCAGCGCCTGCTTTACCAGCTTCTCGTCCAGATCGCCGAAGTGCACCCGGAGAATGGCCTCCATCTGCTCCTGGTCCGGGAACTCGATATAGTGGAACACGCACCGGCGCAAAAAGGCGTCCGGCAGCTCCTTTTCCGCGTTTGAGGTGATGATGACGATGGGCCGCTGTTTCGCCCGAATGGTCTCCTTGGTCTCCGGGATGTAGAACTCCATCCGGTCCAGTTCCCACAAAAGGTCATTGGGGAATTCCAGATCCGCCTTGTCGATTTCATCGATCAGCAGGACCACCTGCTCCTCGGCGGAAAACGCCTCGCCCAGCTTACCCAGCTTGATGTATTTTTTGATATCGTCCACGCCCTGACCGCCGAACTGGCTGTCATAGAGCCGCTGCACCACATCGTAAACGTACAGGCCGTCCTGCGCCTTGGTGGTGGATTTCACATTCCAGATGATGAGCTTTTTCCCCAGTGCCTCCGCCACGGCCTGCGCCAGCACGGTCTTGCCCGTGCCGGGCTCGCCCTTGATGAGCAGCGGCTTTTGCAGCGCCACGGCGATGTTCACGGTCTCCATCAGCTCCCGGGACGCCACATAATGCTCGCTGCCCCTGAATTTCGTTTCCATAAAAACGCTCTCCTTTGTATTTTGCCATGCAGCATGGCAGGTCGGCACGATTATAGCAGACTTTTTCCTATGAGGCAACGTAAGTTTCCTTTTTGACAAGCCGCCCTATCCCAGCGCCACATCCAGTATCATCATGATCAGAAAGCCGCCCACAAAGCCGCAGGTCCCGGTCCGGGAATGGGCTTGGGGCACCAGCTCCTCCACCACTACGTACAGCATGGCTCCGGCGGCAAAGCTCAAAAGCCACGGCATCACCGGCCGCACTCCGGCCGCCGCCAGCGCTGCCAAGATTCCCGCCGCGGGCTCCACCGCGCCGGAGAGCGTTCCCAACGCAAAAGACCGCCGCCGGGAATACCCCTCCTGCCGCAGCGGCAGAGAGATAGCCGCGCCCTCCGGGAAATTCTGGATTCCAATTCCCATGGCCAGCGCGGCGGCACCGGCCATGCCCTCGCCCGCCTCTGCCAGCGCAAAGGCCAGCCCCACCGCCATGCCCTCCGGCACGTTATGCAGCGTAATGGCCGCCATGAGCAGTGTGCTCTGCCGCCGGGACGGGTCCTCGTCCCTGCCGCGGCGCAGTCTCGGCAGGGCGGCGTCCAGCGCGGCAAGGAACACCACGCCGCACAAAAGCCCCACCGCCGCCGGGAGCCAGCCGGGAAGTCCAACGTCCGCCGCCCGGTCAATGGCCGGCAGCAGCAGGCTCCACACACTGGCCGCCGTCATGACCCCGGCGGCAAAGCCCAGCATGGCTTTTTGAAACTGGGGCCGGGGCGCCTCTGCGAAGAAAAACACCACCGCCGCTCCCAGCGTTGTCATCAGAAAGGGAAAGCCGGTACCCAGCGCGGCCCGGCTCAAGGCTTGCAGCATACGAATCAACGCCTTCTCCATGGTTTCGGGCGTTCCTCCGCCCGTATGACAGTATAAGCGCCGCCGGGGTCTCGGGTGACGGGCTTGCGTTTTTTCCGCCGCTGTGATACAATAGTATTGTAAAGTGTATATGCTCATATAATTCCGCTGTTGGGTACTGTCCGGGCGCGGAAGTTTCTATGGGACCGCCTAAGGCCCCGCTATGAGTGCCCGTTCGGGCGCTCATTTATTTTTTTCGGGAGGAACCGACTCATGACTATGATTTTAAAGGGCTGCATCGTCTCCGCCCCGGCGTTGGGCCGGTTGGAGACCACGGAGCACGGCTATCTCATCGCCGAGAACGGACACATCACCGGCATATACCCAGTGCTGCCGGAGCAGTATGCCGGCGCGCCGGTGGAGGACTATGGCGACGATCTCATTGTCCAGTCCTTTGCCGACCTGCATCTCCACGCACCCCAGTATCCCATGCTGGGCACCGGCATGGACCTGCCGCTGCTGGACTGGCTGAATACCTACGCCTTTCCCACAGAGGCCCGCTTCGCGGACACGGATTATGCCCGGACGGTCTACCGGCAGCTATCCCGGGAGCTCATCGCCCACGGCACCACACGGGTGTGTATGTTCTCCTCACTCCACACCGAGGCCACACTGATTTTAATGGAGGAACTGGAGCGCGCAGGCGTCACCGGCTACGTCGGCAAGGTGAATATGGACCGCAACGGTCTTCCCGGCGTGTTAGAGGAAACCTCGGAGGCTTCCATGCGCGATACGCTGCGCTGGCTTGACAGGTGTCAAGACACCTGTCGCATCCGTCCTATCCTGACGCCCCGGTTCACTCCCTCGTGCACCGATAAGCTCATGGAATTTTTAGGAAGGCTGGCGGCGGAGCGAGGCCTGCCGGTACAATCCCACCTCTCGGAAAACCGGGCGGAAATACAGTGGGTCCGGGAGCTGCACCCGGACTGTGAGCAATATTGGGAGACCTATGCCAAATACGGCCTTTGGAATGACCGCACCCTCATGGCCCACTGTGTCTGGTCGGATGAGTGGGAGCGGCAGGCCATGAAAAATGCCGGTGTCACCGTGGTGCACTGCCCGGATTCCAACCTGAACCTCTGCTCCGGCACCGCCCCGGTGCGGACGATGCTGACCGGGGGCGTCCGGGTGGCGCTGGGAAGTGACATTGCCGGAGGCGATCATTTGGATATGTTTGACGTCACCGCCGCCGCTATCCGGGCCTCCAAGATCCGCCGCATGACGGACCCGGCAGTCCCGGCGCCGCTGACAGTGGCGGAGGCGTGGTATCTGGCCACCTCCACCGGGGCGGAGTGGTTCGGGGAACAGCCGGGCTTCGCCCCCGGCAACGCCCTGCACGCCATGGTCCTCTCCGACAGCGCACTGCCTCATGGAAAGTCCCTGACCCCGGCCCAACGGCTGGAGCGGGCGGTATACCGGCAGCAGCCGAATGCGCTCCGGGCGGTGTATTCCGCTGGGAGGAAAGTATTTGAGGCTCCCACCGACTGACGGACTGCCGTGCGAACAACAAAGCCCCCGCCGAACGGCGGGGGCTTTCAGCGTGTCGAAAAAGTCTTTTCTCCCCGCTGAGCAAGTTTTCAGAACTTCATAAAAGTTCTGAAAACTTAGGATTTTAATGGCGCGGGACACCCCTCTTGGGTTTCCCGCGCACACCCTTCCTTACCGTCGCGGAGAATTTACTACTTTATCGACAGTCTCAAAGCCCCCGCCGAACGGCGGGGGCTTTGTTATACTGATTTTCCATGAAAGCGGTACAGTGGCATTACTCCTGCGAGGCCAGCTTCAAATCCTCCACCAGCTCCAGCGCCGTTTCCAGCACATCGGCATTGGGCTTGAGCTTCAGGGTCAGCATGGGTGTTTCCCCTGCGGAGAGCGTCAGGCGGAATTTATATTTGGCAAGGCCGCACACCTTCACCAGCGCCTCAGGGTGGAACACCGCCAGCGTAAAGCGCAGCGTGTCCTGCTTCTGGGTGATGTCGGACACTCCGGCCTTGGCGGCGGCAGCGCGCAGCAGCGCCACGTCCAGCAGCGCCAGCACCGGGCGGGGCGGCTCGCCGTAGCGGTCGATCAGCTCGTCCATGAGGTCGGAGGCATCGTCATTGGTGCGGATGGCGGCAATGCGCCGGTAGAGGTCCATCCGCTGCTCCGGAGAGGAAATATACCGTTCCGGGATGTTGGCGTTGAGGGTCAGGTCGGCGGAGCACTCCGCCTCGATCTTCTTTTCCTCGCCCCGCTCCTCCAGAACCGCCTCCTCCAGCAGCTTGAGATACAGGTCATAGCCCACGGTCATAAGATACCCGGACTGCTCCGGCCCCAGCAGATTTCCGGCGCCGCGAATCTCCAGGTCCCGCATGGCGATCTTGAAGCCAGAGCCGAACTCCACATACTCCCGGATGGCCGCCAGCCGCTTGGCGGCGGTCTCCTGCAAAATTTTTCCCTGCCGGTAGGTGAGGTAGGCATAGGCCCGGCGGGTGCTGCGGCCGATGCGGCCGCGAATCTGGTGGAGCTGGGCGAGGCCCAGCCGGTCGGCGTCCTCGATGATGAGGGTGTTGACATTGGGGATGTCAATGCCGGTCTCAATGATGGTGGTGCACACCAGCACATCCGCCTCGCCATCCACCATGGCCTGCATCACGGTGGAAAGCTCCTGTTCGCCCATTTTTCCGTGGGCCGTGACCACCCGGACCTCCGGCCCCAGCAGCTTTTGAATACGGGAGGCGGTGAGGTCGATGGTCTCCACCCGGTTATGCAGGTAATAGACCTGTCCGCCACGGGACAGCTCCTTCCGCATGGCGTCCTCCAAAACGGCCCAGTCATGCTCCAGCACGTAGGTCTGCACCGGCTGACGGTCGGCGGGGGGCTCCTCAATGGTGGACATATCCCGCAGGCCGGAGAGGGCCATGTTCAGCGTCCGGGGAATGGGGGTAGCCGACAGCGTCAGCACATCCACCTGCCGGCTCATCTCTTTAAGCCGCTCCTTATGGGTCACGCCGAAGCGCTGCTCCTCGTCAATGACCAGCAGGCCCAAATCCTTAAATTCCACACTTTTTTGCAGCAGCTTGTGGGTGCCGATCAAAAGGTCTACGCCGCCGTTTTTTGCCGCCGCCAGAATGCGCTTCTGCTCCTTGGCGGTGGTGAAACGGGAGAGCACCTCAATTTTTACCGGGAAGTCCCGGAACCGGCCGCAGGCAGTGGCGTAATGCTGCTGGGCGAGAACGGTGGTGGGCACTAAAATGGCGGCCTGCTTTCCGTCTAAAATACATTTCATCACAGCCCGGAGGGCCACCTCCGTTTTGCCGTAGCCCACATCGCCGCAGAGCAGGCGGTCCATGGGCCGGGGCTGCTCCATATCCTTCTTGATGTCCTCCACAGCCTGAAGCTGGTCATTGGTCTCGGCATAGGGAAACGCCTCCTCAAATTCCCGCTGCCATGGGGAATCCGGCGAAAAGGCAAAGCCCGGGCGGCGCTGGCGCTCGGCGTAGAGCTTCGTAAGCCCGGCGGCTAAATCCTTGGCCGCCCTTCTGGCCCGGGTCTTCTGCTTGGCCCATTCCGTGCCGCCCAGCTTATTGAGACGGGTGCGCTCCTGCTCCTCGCCTCCGCCGATATACTTGCTCACAAGGTCCAACTGCGTCACAGGGACATAGAGGCAGTCCCCGCCGGCGTAGTCCAGCTTGATATAGTCCTTTTCCACACCGTCCACGGTCATGCGGGTGATTCCCACAAAGCGGCCGATGCCGTGGTGAACATGAACCACGAGATCGCCGGGGGAGAGGTCGGTGAAGGATTGGAGCTTCTGGCGGTTGGAGTCCTTTTTCAGCTTCAGCTTTTTCTGTGTGGGGGCGGTGAGCTGGCCCTCGGTGAGCACGGCCAGCTTCAGCGCCGGCCACTCGCACCCGGCGGACAGCGCCCCCACGGTGATTCGCAGCTCGCCGGGCCGGGGCATGGCGGCGCCCTTGAGGTCAAGGACCGCCGGGATGCTCCGTTCCTCCAAAAGCCGCAGCAAATTCTGCGCCCGCACCTCGCCGCCGCAGAGCACCAGCACGGCGGTGCCGGTATTGCGGTAATGCTCCAGATCGCTGACCGCCGTTTCAAGGCTGCCGCCATAGGAGCTGAGCTGCCGGGCGCTGAGGGCCAGCAGCCCCTTGGGCTTTAAGGGATGGCGGGAGGTAGGCAGCGCGTCCAGCATCACCACCGGGAAATCCGCAAGGCGGGTATAAAGCGCCGTTTCCGAGAGGCACACCTCCGCCGCGTCCCCGGCCATGAGGCCCGCCTCCATCAGCGTTTCCGTGTCCTGATGGAGCTGCAGCAGCACATTTTTCGCCCGCTGGTCCAGCCGCCCGCCCTCGCAGAAGAACACAACGGCGTCCGGCGGCAGATAGTCCGCGCCGCAGACGGCGTCCGGGTAGATAAGGCTCAAATAGCGGTCCAGCCCTTCCACGGCGGCGCCGGTACGGAAGCGTTCGGCGTCCCCCCGGAGCGTCTGGGCTACTGCGGCGGTCTCCGCCTTTTTGGCGTACTTCACCGCAAGGCGCTCCAGTTCCTCGGCTAACCGGGCTGGGCCACCGGGGGCCAGTCCCGGCAGCACCTCCGCCGCCGGGAGCAGCAGCGCGGCGGACACGTTTTCTGTCCGGCGCTGGGTTCCGGGGTCAAAGGCGCCCAAGGAGTCAACCTCATCATCGAAAAATTCGCAGCGCACCGGCTGCTCCATCAGTGGGGAGAAAACGTCCAGAATGCCGCCCCGGATGGCGAATTGGCCCACACCCTCCACCTGTTCGCACCGGCTGTAGCCCGCCTGCACAAGCCGCTCCGTCAGCGCACCGAGTTCCACCCGGTCGCCGGGGCGCAGCGTGACGGACAGTGCCGCAAGACGCTGGGGCGGCAGTGTGCGGGTCATGAGGGCGTCAATGGTGGCCACCACGGCGGGAACCGCGCCGGAGGCCATGCGGTAGAGCGCCGCAAGGCGGCTGCGCTCCCACTCCCGGGAGGCAACGGCGTTGGGCCGGAACTGCCATTCCCTTGCCAGCAGCGTTACCGGCTCCTGCCCGGTGAGGCTTTGCAGGTCGCCTGCCAGTTGACGGGCCTCCCGCTCATCGGCGCAGAGGAACACTGCGGGCCGCCCAGTCCCGGCGGCCACCGCCGCGCCGATGCAGGCCCGCTGCACCGGCGCCGTGCCGGTGAGCACGGCGGGACAGCCGCCGTTTTCCACCCGTGCGATGAGCTCCGATGCCTCCGGCAGCGTTTGCAGTGTTTTCAAAAAAGCGTCCATCCGACACCTCCCGATTTTCAAATTCACGCGGAAACGGGCGCACTGACCCCTTGGCGGGGCAGTGCACCTGCTTTTTTATATGCGATTTGCTCTGTTGTTACGCCCGTTTTGCCGCAGGGCGTCAGTTATAGTCATTCATGGCCTTCTGGCAGCCGTTTTCAAGGATGTCCTCCGCCGCCTGAATGGCCCGCTCAAAGCTCTCCACCAGAATTTTCCGCTCCGCCTGAGAGGGCACACCGATGACCCAGTCGATCATCTCCGCGCCGCCGCCCGCCGGGGCGCCGGTGCCGATCTTGATACGGGGGAAATCCTGTGTTCCCAAATGGGCGATGATATTCTTGATGCCGTTATGGCCGCCGGCGGAGCCGGTGGGCCGCACCCGCAGCTTTCCTACCGGCAATGACACATCATCATAGATCACCAGTACGTGATCGGCGGGAATTTTATAGAACTGCACCGCCTCGCGGACTGCCTCACCGGAGAGGTTCATATACGTCTGGGGCTTCATCACAAGGCATTTCTGCCCGCCGAAGCGGACGATATTATAGGCGGACTTGAACTTCACCTTGTTGAGCTTGACATTCAGCTTTTCCGCCAGCAGATCCACGGTGAGAAAGCCCATATTGTGGCGGGTGTGCTCATACTTCTGCCCGGGATTTCCAAGGCCCACGATGAGCCAGTCCACCGCGCCGCCGCTTTTTTCAAACAACATAAAATTTCCAATGCTCCTTTTGCGAATTGAACTTGCCGCTATCCCTTCAGGATGTCCGTATTGCGGTACTGGATGGCCTCGGAGAGATGCTCCGGGCCGATGGCCGCCGCACCGTCCAGATCGGCGATGGTGCGGGCCACCCGCAGCACCCGGTCATGACTTCGGGCCGTGAGGCCCATGCGCTCAAAGGCGGCCTTCATCAAGGCATCGCACCGTGCGTCCAGCGCGCAGAACCGCCCGATCATGGCCGGAGGCATCTGGGCGTTGCAGGGAACATCCGTCCCCGCAAAGCGTGCGGCCTGAAGGGCCCGGGCAGCGTCCACCCGCGCCTTGATCTCCGCAGAGGACTCCGGCTGCTTTTTCCGCCGCAGCGCCTCGTATTCAACAGAGGGAACGCTGACATGGAGGTCAATGCGGTCCAGCAGCGGGCCGGATATTTTCTGAACGTATTTTTCCACTTCCTTGTCCGAGCAGGTGCACCGACCGGAGGGGTGGCCCCGCCAGCCGCACTTACAGGGATTCATGGCGCACACCAGCTGGAACCGGGCGGGGAGCCGCAGGGTGCCGCCAGCCCGGGCCACGGTGACAACACCGTCCTCCAAGGGCTGACGCAGCGCCTCTAAAACGTCCCGGTGAAATTCCGGCAGTTCGTCCAAAAACAGCACGCCGTTGTGGGCCAGAGAGATTTCTCCCGGCCGCATCAGCGGCCCGCCGCCAGCCAGCGCCGCAGCGGAGGTGGTATGGTGGGGAGAGCGGAAGGGCCGCCGGGTCAACAGGGGGTGTCCCGGGTCCGTCAGCCCCGCCACGGACCAGATGCCGGAGGTCTCCAGCGCCTCGGCGCGGCTCAGCTCCGGCAGAATGGAGGGCAGACGCTTTGCCAGCATGGACTTTCCTGCGCCGGGAGAGCCGATGAGCAGAATATTATGCCCGCCGGCAGCGGCGATCTCCAGCGCCCGCTTCACGTTTTCCTGCCCCATGACGTCCCGCATATCCGGCAGATCGCCGGTCTCCGGCTCCGGCGTCCACACCGGAGCGGGGGAAAGGGGCGCTTCGTTTTTCAGGTGGGCTACCAGCGCACTCACATCCGGCACGCCGTAAACCGTCACTCCCTCCGCCAGCGTAGCCTCAGCGGCGTTGTCCGCCGGGACGTACAGCGTGCGGATACCCGCCGCCTTGGCGGCCAGCGCCATGGGCAGCACACCGGCAACGCCCCGGAGAGCGCCGGTGAGGCTCAGCTCACCGATGAACGCGGCGTCCTTGGCGGGGACGGGCAGCTCACCCGCGGCGGCCAGCACACCCACAAAAATCGGCAGATCGTAGACCGTACCCGCCTTTTTTGTTCCGGCGGGGGCAAGGTTCACCGTGATGCGGCTCACCGGGAACTTGGCACCGCAGTTTTTCACCGCCGCCCGCACCCGCTCCCGGGCTTCCCGCACGGCGGCGTCCGGCAGACCCACAATATCAAAGGCCGGCAACCCGCCGGAGAGAAAGCATTCCGCCGTGACCTCATAGCCGGCGATGCCGGAAAGGCCCAGCGAACGGACGGTAGTGACCATGGCGTTCCTCCCAAAAGCTGTTCTCAGAAATTCGGCTTTTTACATCTAATTAGTGTATCACACTTTTCCCATTTTGGAAACAGGGAGTGTGTCAAAAGTTAAAAAATAAACACAGCCCGACAAAAAATGCAGCGAAATCCTTTTCTCTTTCAAAATTTGCTCCATTCTGTTTACAAATCGTAAAGAACATGCTACACTCAGCCTGTATGACATTCGGGGGAGAGAGACCGGATGCCGAATTTGGCGTGGGCTGTTCGCAGACAGTCCCCGCCGCTCAGGAGGTAAGAGTTTATGGTAAGAAAATTCAAGTCCATGGACGGTAACAACGCGGCTGCGTATGTCAGCTACGCCTTTACCGAAGTGGCGGGTATCTACCCCATCACCCCGTCTTCTCCCATGGCAGACTATGTGGACCAGTGGGCAGCCAACGGTCAGAAGAACATCTTCGGCACCACCGTCAAGGTGTGCGAGATGCAGTCTGAGGCCGGTGCTTCCGGTACCGTCCACGGTTCTCTGGCAGCCGGTGCGCTGACTACCACCTACACGGCCTCTCAGGGTCTGCTGCTGATGATCCCCAATATGTACAAGATCGCCGGCGAGCTGCTGCCCTGCGTGTTCCACGTGTCCGCCCGTACCGTGGCCAGCCACGCTCTGAACATCTTCGGCGATCATTCCGACGTCATGGCCTGCCGTCAGACCGGCTTCGCCATGCTGTGCGAGAATGACGTTCAGGAGATCATGGACCTGGCACCCGTGGCCCATCTGGCCGCCATCGAGGGCCGTGTTCCCTTCATCAACTTCTTCGACGGCTTCCGTACCTCTCACGAGATCCAGAAGGTCGCCGTGTGGGATTACGAGGACCTGAAGGAAATGTGCGACATGGACGCCGTGGATGCGTTCCGCAAGCACTCCCTGAACCCCGAGCGTCCCATGATGCGCGGTTCTCATGAGAACGGCGATATTTTCTTCCAGCACCGCGAGGCCTGCAACAAGTACTACGAGGATCTCCCCGAGGTCGTCGAGAAGTATATAGGCAAGATCAACGAGAAGCTGGGCACCAACTATCAGCTCTTCAACTACTACGGCGCTCCCGACGCTGACCGCGTGATCATCGCCATGGGTTCCATCTGCAACGTGGCAGAGGAAGTCATCGACTACATGAACGCTCACGGCGAGAAGGTCGGCATGGTGAAGGTCCACCTGTATCGTCCCTTCCGGGCCGATAAGCTGCTGGCTGCCATCCCCGCTACCTGCAAGGCTCTGGCCGTTCTGGACCGCACCAAGGAGCCGGGCTCCGAGGGCGAGCCTCTTTACAAGGACGTTGTCACCGCTCTGGCCAACGCCAACCGCTTCAATGACATGAAGGTCATCGGCGGCCGTTACGGTCTGGGCAGCAAGGATACGCCTCCCGCCTCCGTGTTCGCCGTGTATGATGAGCTGAAGAAGGACGCTCCCAAGCACGAGTTCACTCTCGGCATCGTGGATGACGTCACTCACCTGTCTCTGGAGGAGAAGGCCGTTCCCGGCGTTGCTCCTGCCGGCACCATCGAGTGCAAGTTCTGGGGCCTTGGCGGCGACGGTACCGTTGGCGCCAACAAGAACTCCACCAAGATCATCGGCGACCATACCGACAAGTACATCCAGGCCTACTTCCAGTATGACTCCAAGAAGACCGGCGGCGTCACCGTCAGCCATCTGCGTTTTGGCGATCAGCCCATCAAGTCTTCTTACTATATCAACAAGGCTGACTTCGTGGCCTGCCACGTGCCTGCCTACATCACCAAGCATTTCCCCATCGTCCGCGATGTGAAGCCCGGCGGTGTGTTCCTGATCAACTGCCAGTGGGATGACGCGGAGCTCAGCCACCATCTGGATGCCGCTTCCAAGCGTTACATCGCCAAGAACAACATCCAGGTCTACACCATCAACGCCATCGACCTGGCCAAGCAGATCGGCATGGGCAAGCGCACCAACACCATTCTGCAGTCCGCCTTCTTCTCTCTGGCAAAGGTCCTGCCTGAGACCGAGGCCCTGCAGTACATGAAGGACGCCGCCACCCACTCCTACCTGAAGAAGGGTCAGGACGTTGTGGACATGAACCACAAGGCCATCGATCTGGGCGCTACCGCTTACAAGAAGTTCGACGTGCCCGCTGATTGGGCCGATGCCAAGGACGAGGTCGAGACCACCAAGCTCACCGGCCGCGAGGGCGTTGTGAAGCAGGTGGAGGACATCATGTTCCCCGTGGGCCGTATGGACGGCGACAGCCTGCCTGTTTCCGCCTTCCTGCCTCATGTGGACGGTCAGTTCGAGCAGGGCGCTGCCGCTTATGAGAAGCGCGGCGTGTCCGTCTCCGTTCCTACTTGGGACGCTTCCAAGTGCATCCAGTGCAACAACTGCGCGTATGTCTGCCCCCATGCTACCATCCGTCCCTTCGCTCTGACCGAGGACGAGGCCGCCAAGGCTCCCGCCGCTGCCAAGATCGTGGACGTGAAGGCCGGCAAGGGCAAGGGCGTTTACAAGTACACCATGGCCGTGTCTCCTCTGGACTGCATGGGCTGCGGCGTGTGCGTGGGCGTGTGCCCCGTGGGCGCTTTGACCATGGTTGGCCAGGAAGAGGAAGCTGCACAGCAGGATGTGTTCAACTACTGCGTGGCTGAGGTCGCTCCCAAGGCCGACATGCAGGACAACACCGTCAAGGGCAGCCAGTTCAAGCAGCCCTATCTGGAGTTCTCCGGCTCCTGCGCCGGCTGCGCCGAGACCAGCTATGCCCGTCTCGTCACCCAGCTCTACGGCGACCGGATGTACATCTCCAACGCCACCGGCTGCTCCTCCATCTGGGGCGGTCCTGCCGCTACCTCTCCCTACTGCACCGATAAGAACGGCCACGGTCCCGCTTGGGCCAACTCCCTGTTCGAGGACAATGCCGAGCACGGCCTTGGTATGTATCTCGGTCAGGAGGCCACCCGTAACCGTCTGGCTGACCTGACCCGTCAACTGATCGCTGTGGAATGGGCTCGTCCCGAGCTGAAGGAAGCCGCTCAGAAGTGGCTGGACACCATGGAGGATGGCGCTGCTAACAAGGACGCCTCCGCCGCGTACATCAAGGCTCTGGAGAGCAGCATCGCCACCGTGGACGAGCTTGCTGCCGTGGAGCAGTTCAAGGCTCATGCCGCCGAGCTGAAGGCCAAGGGTGAGAAGTTCTGCGACTGCGACGCCTGCAAGCTGGCAGCCGCCATTCTGAAGGATAAGGAGTATCTGGAGAAGAAGTCCGTCTGGATCTTCGGCGGCGACGGCTGGGCCTACGACATCGGCTTCGGCGGCGTGGATCACGTTCTGGCTTCCGGCAAGGACGTCAACGTCTTCGTCTTCGATACCGAGGTCTACTCCAACACCGGCGGTCAGGCTTCCAAGTCCTCCAACATCGGTCAGGTGGCACAGTTCGCCGCTGCCGGTAAGGAGACCAAGAAGAAGTCTCTGGCTGAGATCGCTATGAGCTACGGCTATGTGTATGTGGCACAGGTGGCTATGGGCGCCAACCCCGCTCAGACCCTGAAGGCCATTCAGGAGGCCGAGGCCTATCACGGTCCCTCCCTCATCATCGGCTATGCTCCCTGCGAGATGCACAGCATCAAGGGCGGCATGACCAACTGCCAGGCTGAGATGAAGAAGGCCGTTGAGTGCGGCTACTGGAACCTGTTCCGCTTCAATCCCGCTGCTGAGGGCGAGAAGTTCGTTGTGGACTCCAAGGAGCCCAAGGAAGACGGTTACCGCGCCTTCCTGATGAACGAGGCTCGTTACAGCCGCCTGACCCGCGAGTTCCCCGACCGCGCCGAGACGCTGTTTGCGCGCAACGAGCAGGTCGCTATGGACCGCTATCAGCACCTGCTGAAGCTCAAGGAGCTGTACAACAAGTAAATTTCCGCTTTGGAATTTTTCAGGGCGCACGGAAAACCGTGCGCCCTGATTTTTTTGCAAAAATTTTGAAGCTGTTGCACGGAAACGTGCAACTTTTTTTATTTGGAAAAGGGTGGGTAAGGGAGTATATTCAAGCCCGGGCGGGCGGGAACAGCAGGCAAAATTATGGGGAGGAAGCAAACATGGAGAACACGAAGAATTTAGGGCTGAAGAAATGGGAGGGCGGAGACAGGATTCTGCACTCGGAATTCAACGACAACTGGGACAAGATCGACGGGGCCATGCTCGGCAAGCTGGGAAAGGTCGAAAAAATCGGCGTGGTACAGAATAAAATCAGCAACAACGCTGCAAGCAGCATTGACCTTAGTAATATTGACTGGGGCAGCTATCAGGCGGTGATTTTGGCCGCACCGGACTATGTTGACGCCGCATACAAATTCTCGTTTTCAGCCGAGGGGACAAGCTCTACAAGCAGCAACAGCTCCGCCGCAAAGGGCAGCTTTGGCGAGGTCAACGCCGCGCCCTATTTTCTTATATTCCTGCCGCTGGGGGACAGCAGCCGAACGGTCAAGATGATCTACATCGGTGGCTCCGCCGGTGTGGGAACCGCCACCTGCACCTACGAGGAATTTACGGGCCTGCGGCTGAACTACAGCAAGAGCGGACATCTCTATTTTTCCGTTATCCATGATTATCCACTGTGGGGAATCCGATAACGGAAAAAAGTCCCCGCTCCTTACGGAACGGGGACTTTTTTGTTGATTTCAGTCGTTGACCTCAACCAAATCAGATTCCGGAACAGAGAAAGAGGAAGTGCGCTTCCTTTGTTCTCTATCTATTTCGGATTCTTACGCGGTGTAAACGTCACCGGAAGCGGTGTTGGCAGCATAGACAGCGTCCTTCACGGTGCCAATGGTGATCTTCTTGCCAGAAGACAGAGCGTTGTTCAGAGTGATGGTAGCGGTCTTGCCGGAAACGGTCACGCCGGTGATAACGGCATCGCCATCGGTGGTGAAGGTCGCGCCATCAGCGATGTCGCGGTTGAACTTCACAGTAATGGTCTTGCCATCGGTGCTGGCGGTAGCCGCGCCATCCTGAGCCAGCTTAGCGATCTCGGTGGCGGTCGCGGTCAGGGTCACGTTGTCACTCATGGTGATCTTGGCGACCTGCTTCTTAGTGGTGCCGTCAGCGTTCGTCAGCAGAACCGTGTCATAACCGGCGACAGCAATTTCCTTACCGTAGACACTGGTATCCACAGCGGGATCGGCGTTCACATACACATAGACCTCAGTGCCGACAGCAACACCAGTGGTGGCAGCGGCGGCGGGGATAGTGCTGAAGGTATAGCCAGTAACGGTGGGCAGAGTCACCTTATACATCTCGGTCAGAGCATCCATTCCGGTGATGGTGACAACCACAGCGGCGTCATCGGTGATGGTCAGGCCGGAAGCAGACACAACCTTGGAGGTGGCCAGATCGATAGAGCCAGTCTTCAAAGTGTTCTTGCCCTGAGTCACAGTGTAGTTCACAGTGCCGGAAGTGGCGGTGGTGTCCAGAGTGAAGTCCAGAGTGTCGGTACCAACGGTCAGAGTCTTGTCCTGACCGGTGACCTTAGCGCCGGTGCCCTTGTACTCGACCTTGACAGCGGAGAAGGAGATGTTGCTCATCTCGAAGGTCAGCTCCTCGTCATCGGGATAACCAAAGGCGCGATCGGTGACAGTGAACTCGCCAGCACTCAGCTTCTTACCGTTCTGATAGCTGATGGTGTCATAGAACTTGCCGCTGGCATAAACATCGAGGTCGAACTTCACGGTCGCATTGTCAGCAACGTAGCTGGGTGCGGTGTAGTTCAGCTTGTAGCGCAGAGTGCCGTTGGAAGCAACGGTGTAATCAACGGTAGCGGTGCCAGCCTCGGTATTGGTGTTCTGGTTGTTGTTGCCATTGGAAGCGGTAGCGGCGGTGACAGTGACATACAGCTCCTTCAGGACCTCGTTGTCGCTATCGGTGGTCTTACCGGCATAGGTGTAGGTGTAGGTGTCGGCAGTAGCCAGAGCATCCACCAGCTCCTTGGCGGTCATGTTAGCGGAAACCTCGTAAGCGGCGTCAGCGTCCTTGTTCAGAACGGCAGCGCCCTTGGTGGTAACCAGAGTGATCTTAGCGTCGGAAGCAACAACAAACTTATCGGCGCCGAGGACCAGAGTACCAGCGCTCTGCTTGATGTCAGAGGAACCGGTGCCGTAAACAACAACGTCCTTATCCTGTTTGACCAGCTGGAAGTCGGTGTAACGGTCGCCGCTCTTGGTCAGGTAGTTGGCAACACCGTAAACAGAACCGGTGATGTTCTGGATCTGGTTGTCAGCCTCGATCTTGACCTCGTCCTCGCCATCGAGCACGGTGTACTTGTAGAAGGTCTCGTTGTCCTTGGTGACATACTTGCCATCATACTCAACAACATACACGAGGTTGGAGTTCTTGTCGCCGGTGATGGTGGCAGAACCGTCAACATCGATGTAAACCAGAGAAGCATAGCCGTTGGAGGTCTTAACGACAGCAGAAACGGTAGCCTTGCTGGAAGCAGAGGTCAGCTTCACGCCGGGGAAGTTCTTCACGCCGGTGTAAACGGTGATGTCGTCGTCCTTGTCGGAGACCAGAATGACGGTATCGTCGTTAGCCAGAACGCCGTTCAGAGTGCCCTTGATGGGGTTGACCTTGCCGTTCTCGGAAACAACAGTGTCCTTGCCGGAGAAGGAGTCAGCCTTCTGGTTATACTTGCTCTCGATGGCATACAGAGTATACTCGTTAGCAGTGTTCTTGCTGTAGGTGTACCAGCCAGCCATGGAAGTGCCATAGTTAGCAATGGTGGTCTTGTTCTTCACGCCCAGAACTTCCTTGACGGTGATCTCAGCGTCAGTACCGTCGGCGAAGATGGCGTTAGCCAGAGCCTTGGCGTTCAGGCTGGAGGTGGAGCCGAACTTCTCGATGTACACATAGTCGGACAGGACCACGGACTCCTCGACAGCGATGATGTAGCCATACTTATCGAGAACCAGAGTAGCCTGCTTACCGACGTTGTAGGAGGTACCCTTGATGGAGTCAGCGTTGGCGTTGTACTTGTAGGTGGTGGAAGCAGCGTCCACGGAGTCGTTCAGCTTGTAGCCGGAGACCTCAACGGTCTTGACCTCGGCCTTCTCAACGGACTTCACGTCATAGCCGGAGCCGTTCTTCACGGCGGTGACCAGAACGTAATCGTCAGCCTTCAGGTCCTTGACCACAGCGTAGTCCTCGGCCTCAACAGTGCGGTCGTTCAGAACGATAGTCTTGGCAGCATTGGTCAGGTTGTCGGCCTTGGAGCCATCCTGAGTCAGGTTGACAGACTCCTTCTTGGCGTCATAATCGGTGGCAGCCTGGAAGACATAGGTACGAATGGTGACGATGGTGACATTGTTGTCGTCGTCAACATAGATCTCGGTCAGGTCGCCGTTGCCGGTGGAGTTGACCTTGCCGGTGTCGTTCTTGTTGGCCCAAGTGGAGTCAACATCGGCAGCCTTGACCTTGGTCCCATCACCGTCGAAGTAGGTGGTCAGAGTGGCGTCGCCATCCTTCAGATCGTCATAAACGGTCTTGCCGATAGCATTGTAAACGTCAGCCTTGGTGACCTTCTTGGTGAAGGTGGCGTCGGGAGTGTTGGCATAGGTGCCGACCTCTTCCTTCTTCACGTTCCACTTGTTAGCGGGACGGCCGAAATCATCGGAAGTCTTATCCAGCTTCAGGTCCTCGAAGTACTTCTCAGCGAACTGCATCTTGCCGTCCTTGTCGATGTTGCTATCGGTCTTGCCGGTGTTGACAACATCCTTGGCCTCAGAGCCGGCGATAACGACGGTAGTGCCGTTAGTGGAAACAGAGGTCTTAGCGGAATACTCGACCATAGTAGCCTGCAGGGTGTTGAAAGCGTACAGGCAAGCCTCTTCACGGGTCACAGCCTTGACGCCGTTGAAGTCGCCGATCAGGCCGTCCTTCAGGCCGATGTTCATGGCGCGCTTGGCAACGTTGATGGACCAGTTAGCGCCGGTGTACTGCTCGACCTCGGCATCATAGCCCAGAGCGCCCAGCAGCATCTTCATGAAGGCATAGCCGGTCAGGGAAGCGGCGGGACGGAAGGTACCGTCGGCGTAACCGGAGATGATGCCCTCCTTCTGGCAGTAAGCGATGTAGCCAGCGAAGGTGTGGTTGGTAGGAACATCCTTGTAAGGAGCGGCGTCAGCCACCAGGGCGGACGCGGTGGTGGGGCCAAGGATCAGGTTGCAGATGATCTTGGCGGCAGCGCCACGGG
>UQMC01000014.1 GCA_900542115.1 uncultured Oscillibacter sp.
TTTCAGAACTTTTATGAAGTTCTGAAAACTTGTTCAGCGGGGAGAAAAGACTTTTCGACACGCTGAGGCGGCAGACTCTCGTCTGCCGCCTGTTTTCCGTATATAGTTGGCTTTCGTGCTTACCGATGATCCACAGAGGACATATAGCGAATCAGCTCCACCATCTTGTTGGAGTAGCCGCACTCGTTATCGTACCAGGAAACAACCTTCACAAAGGTGTCCGTCAGCGCGATACCAGCCTTGGCGTCAAAGATAGAGGTGCGGGGATCACCGAGGAAGTCGCTGGAGACCACATCCTCGTCCGTATAGCCCAGAACGCCCTTCAGTTCGCCCTCGGAGGCTTCCTTCATGGCCTTGCAGATTTCCTCATAGCTGGCGGGCTTGCTGAGCTTTGCGGTCAGGTCCACAACGGATACATCCAGCGTGGGAACGCGCATACTCATACCGGTGAGCTTGCCGTTGAGCTCGGGGATGACCTTTCCAACAGCCTTGGCGGCGCCGGTGGAGGAGGGGATGATATTGCCGGTAGCGGCACGGCCGCCGCGCCAATCCTTCATGGAGGCACCGTCCAGAAGCTTCTGCGTGGGGGTCACGGAGTGCACCGTGGTCATCAGGCCCTCTACAATGCCGAACTTGTCATTGAGGACCTTTGCAATGGGCGCCAGACAGTTAGTGGTGCAGGAGGCGTTGGAAACAAACGTCATATCGCTGGTGTACTTATCAAGGTTCACGCCGCACACGAACATGGGGGTATCGTCCTTGGAGGGCGCACCCATGATAACGTGCTTGGCGCCGGCATCGATGTGGCCCTGGCACAGCTCCTTCGTCAGATGCTTGCCGGTGCACTCGCAGATATATTCGGCACCCACGGAGCCCCAAGGAATATCCTTGACCTCCATAGCGGTGAACACGGGGAATTTCTTGCCGTTGACAATGATGCCGCCGTCATAGTGGTCCACCTCGCCGGGGAACTTGCCGTGCACGGAGTCATACTTCAGCATATAGGCCATGTACTCGGGGCTCATGAAGGGGTCGTTGATGCCGACAACCTCCACATCCTCGTGAGTCAGGGCGGCGCGGAAGGTCAGGCGGCCGATGCGGCCAAAGCCGTTAATACCGATTTTGGTAAGCATAATCAAAGTTCCTTTCAAAATTTATCTACACAAAAAGCCGAAAAGAATCGTTTGCGTAAACGATTTTTTGTTAAAATCATCCTATCATGTCCGGTTAAAAAAGACAATCAGCATTTTAGATAACTTTTTCCGGATAAATTGTTCAAATTGGCAAGAGGGCTGTAAAAATGCCACGGAAAAATGGTCAAGTAAACGAAAAAGGGGTTGACGAAAATCATTTACCGGACCTATACTGTATAATGCAAATGATTACGCAAGCGAGAAAACGTTTTTGCGAAAGAGGTACGTGTATGAAGGTGACAATCAGCGATGTGGCAAAGCTGGCCGGTGTCTCCACCGCCACAGTCTCCCACACCATTAACTCCACCCGCTACGTTTCCGGCGAGACCCGGGATAAGGTCTACCGGGCCATTGCGGAGCTGGGCTACACGCCGGACGCCTCCGCCCGGAGCTTCCGCACCGGCAAGAAAAAGACCATCGGCTTCATCGTTCCCGATATTTCCAACAAATTTTTCGCCACCATGATCGAGGCGGTGGAAAACTGTCTCTCCGCCCACGGCTATCATCTGATCATCGCCAATACCAAGGAAAACGCGGAGCGGGAGGAAACGAATATCCGCCTGCTGTCCGCCGGATTGGTGGACGGACTGCTCATTGCCAGCACCATTGAGGATTTCAGCCGCTTCGAGTCGCTGATTCCCGCGGGCTTCCCGGTGGTACTGGTGGACCGCACCTTTGAGGCCAAGCGCTTCCCCTCGGTGTCCGTGTCCAATTTCCAGCCTATTTACCGCAGTGTATGCCGCCTTGCGGGAAAGGGCGACAAGCGCATCGGAATCATCGGCGGCCTGCCCCGGCTCTCCTCCACCCGTGAGCGCATCGCCGCCTACCGGGAGGCGGTGGCGGACTGCGGTCTGCCGCAGGACGAGGCTCTGATTCGCTTTGGCAACTCCATGGAAAACAGCGCCCGGGCCTGTCTTGACGAACTGCTGGAGCAAAAATGCGACGCCATTGTGGTAGCACAGGGCCTCATGGCCTCAGACACTGTTATCTACCTCCATGAAAAGGGTCTGCGGTTGGGAGAGGACATTGACCTTGTGACCTTTGTGGACTACGATTCCAATATCAATCATCTCTATTCCAACCAGATGGACTGCATCGTCCAGCCTGTCGAGGAACTGGGCGAGGCTGCCGGAGAGCAGATTCTCCAGCGCATTGAGTCCCCGGACGCCCCCGTATTCGAGCAGGTGCTCACCTCCGCCTACAAGCCCTGCGGGGCATAAGCCCGTTTCTCCGCCCCCCGGAGCAGGATGCTCCGGGGGATTTTTTCGTATGGCCGGGTATCTTGACAACGGAAGCCGGGTATGCTATGGTTGGGCTTGTCTCCGGAAAGAAGCCTCTAACCGGCGACCCGCCCCAAATACCGTTCTGCCGGCAAGGATATTCCGAGCCGTAAGCTGAGGATGAACCGATTTGTCTCCATCCCCTCTGCCGAACGGCAGGGGGGATGATTTTTTGAAAGGAGTGCTTTGCTGTGGAGCATATGAAAACACGGGTGGCGGTCATTGCCATTATCGTCCAGGAGGGAGCCTCTGTCACGCCGCTCAACGAGCTGCTGCACCAGTATGGCGGCTATATCATCGGCCGGATGGGCGTCCCCTATCGGGAAAAGGGCGTCAACGTCATCAGTGTTGCTATGGATGCCCCCGGCGACGCGATCTCCGCCCTGTCCGGCAAGCTGGGCCGCTTGGAGGGTGTGACCGCCAAGACCGTCTATGCCCCGGCAGAGAGCATTGGAAAGGAAGAAACAATATGAACTGGAAAAAGAAACTGCTGGCATTGGGCCTGTCTCTGGCCCTGACGCTGTCTCTGGCCGCCTGCGGCCAGAAAACCGCCGCACCGGAGCAAACCGACGAGCCCGCACAGACAGAGGAGCCTGCCGAGGCCCCGGAAACGCCGGATGATACCGCCGCCTTCAAAATTGCCGCCCTGAAAGGCCCCACCGCCATGGGACTGGTGGAACTGATGAGTCTGAGCGACACAGTCAATGAGATGATGGAGGGCAAGGAGGATGTGGTATCCACCGGCAATACCTACGAATTCACCCTGGCCGGCTCCGCCGATGAGGTGACACCCCTGCTCATCAAGGGCGAGCTGGACATGGCCTGCGTGCCCGCCAACCTTGCCGCCGTGCTGTACGGCAAAACGGACGGCGCGCTGGAGGTGCTGGCGGTGAACACCCTTGGCGTGCTGTATATCGTGGAAAGCGGCGATACCGTGCAGTCCATGGCGGACTTGAAGGGCAAGACCATCGTGGCTGCCGGCAAGGGCAGCACACCGGAATACGCTCTGCGCTATCTGCTGAGTGAAAACGGCATCGACCCGGATAACGATGTGACCATCGACTGGAAAAGTGAGCACAGCGAGTGCGTCGCGGCACTGGCCAGCGGTCAGGCCGCCATTGCCCTGCTGCCCCAGCCCTTTGTCACCGTGGCTCAGACGAAGATCGAGGGTCTGCGGATGGCACTGGATCTGACAGCGGAGTGGGATAAGCTGGATAACGGTTCCGGCCTCATCACCGGCGTCATTGTGGCCCGCCGGGAGGTGGTGGACGCCAACCCCGACGCAGTAGATGCTTTCCTCAAGGACTATGCCGCCAGCGTGGAATGGGTAAACGGCAACACGGCGGAGGCTGCCCAGCTCATTTCCGAATACGGCATCGTTGAGGCCGCTCCCGTGGCGGAAAAGGCTCTGCCCTACTGCAACATCGTTTGCATCACCGGCAGTGTGATGAAAGAGAAGCTCTCCGGCTATCTTCAGGTGCTCTCCGACGCCGAGCCCGCTTCCGTGGGCGGTGCGCTCCCCGGCGAGGATTTCTATTACGGCGCATAAGCGTCCATACAGGCAATTTTAAATCATCGCATCACGGCAGGGCAATGCCCTGCCGTGATTAAAATAATCAAAAAATCAGTAAGCCGGTTCAAATTAAGATTAGAAGGGGGCCGCCCATGGGTCAAAAGAAAAACACGCTCCGCCTGTGGGCGGTGCTGCTCTGGCTTGCCCTCTGGCAGCTTGCGGCCATGGCGCTGCGCCGCGCCTATCCCCACGGAAATCTGCTGCTGGCCTCGCCGGTCAGCGTTTTAGAGCGTCTGTGGCAGCTTGCCTGCACCGCCGCGTTCTGGGAAACGGTGGGCCGCTCCGCTGCCCGAATCTTCGGCGGCTTTCTGCTCTCCACGATTTTGGCGGTGCTCTGCGCCGCCCTTGCCGCGTGGAAACCGCGGTTTCGGGAGCTGCTGGCCCCGCCGGTGGCAGTCATTAAAGCGGTGCCGGTAGCGTCCTTCATCATTCTGGCGCTGGTGTGGCTGGACAGCCGAAGCCTCTCCTTTTTTATCTCCGCCCTGATGGTGTTCCCTCCGGTCTACCTCAATGTGCTGGAGGGCCTCTGCCGGACGGACCGTCAGCTTTTGGAAATGGCCCGGGTATTCCGCGTCCCCCTCTCCCGGCGGCTGCGGTACATCGCCTTGCCGCAGGTGCTCCCCTATTTCCGCACAGCGCTGTCTCTTGCGCTGGGCCTTTGCTGGAAGGCCGGTGCCGCCGCTGAGGTCATCGGCCTGCCTGCCGGGACCATCGGGGAGCGGCTGTACACCGCCAAGGTATATTTTCAGACGCCGGACCTCTTTGCGTGGACGCTTGCCATTGTGGCGGTATCGGTGCTGGCGGAGCGGCTGCTGCTGCGTCTGGCGGACGCGGCGGTGGAAAGGTGGTGCGGCTGATGGAGGTTCAAAAGCTCTGCAAGTCCTATGATGACCGTCCGGTGCTGCAAAATGTATCCTTCACGGCGGAGAACGGCGTCACCGCCCTGTGGGGGCCCTCCGGCGCGGGCAAGACCACGCTGCTGCGGATTCTCATGGGGCTGGAGGTCCCGGACAGCGGTACATTATCCGGTACCGATGTCCGTTGGAGCGCCGTTTTTCAGGAGGATCGGCTGCTGCCGGGGCTGGACGCCATGGAAAATCTCCGGTTCGTGCTGGGGCCGGACATGGATAATGACGCCGCTGCCGCGCAGCTCCGGGCGCTGGGTCTGGACCCGTCCCCCGGTCAGTGCGTCCGGTCATGGTCCGGCGGCATGAGGCGCCGCCTTGCGCTGGCCCGGGCGCTGCTGGCCCCGGCGGACGCGCTGGCGCTGGACGAGCCCTTCACCGGACTGGACACGGAAAACCGGCAGCGCGCGGCGGCGTGCATCGCCCAAGCGGCGGAACGGATGCCGGTGCTGTTGGTGACCCATGATCCCCTTGACCTCTCTACCCTCCGCGCCCGCTGCATCAAGCTATAAAAAACGTCTCTGCCTGGTGGCAGAGACGTTTTTTATTCCAGCAATCAGCCGTGATGCTTCCAGCTCCGGCGCATATTGGCAAACGCCCAAACAAGGCTGGCTCCCAACGCAATTCCCAGCGCGTATTCCGCTGTCTGCCGCGCAAAATCCTGCGCCAACTCCGTCTCCTGCCGGACAACGTAATACATGGCGTAATACAGCGGGCGGCCGGGTATCAGGGGAATAAGGAGCGCCGGGGTGAGGAACAGTGTGGTGGGCGCGCCCATAAGCCACGCTAAAAACTCCGCGTACACCGCCGCAAAGGCGGAGGCCGCCAGCGAGGGCATCAGTATCCCGCCCCAGATAGACACCGCCGCAAGATACACGCCGCAGGTCAAAAGGCCCCCCACCGGGGCGGCGAACAGATACCGTCCCCGCAGCCGGAACACGAGGCAGAAACCCAGCGCCCCGGTAAAGGATGTTACAAGCTGCGTGATCATAAGCCAATTCCTCCCGTCAGCCAGAAGGCGCTCATAAAGCCCAGCGCCAGCGCCGCCGCCCACAGCAGCGTTTCAATCAGCCGCATAGCCCCGGCAATGGGGGAGCCGATCATGGTATCCCGCACGGCGTTGGTCATGGCCATGCCGGGAATGAGCAGCATAATGTCCCCTATGGATATTTTGTCCAACTGCAATCCCGGCAGAAAATGCACCCACAAAATGATACTCACGCCCACCGCCATAGAGGACAGCAGATTGAACACCATGCGGTTGGGGCAGGCCGGGGAAAAATGCCGCTGCAAATAGCAGATGGCAAGGCCAAACAGCGCGGCGGAAAGTCCGTCTGCCGGTGTGCCGCCGAAAAAGAGCGTGCAACTTCCCGCCGCCAGCATACTGCCGCAATAAGCCCACAGCGGCCGCACGCCGCCTTGGGTCAGCGCTTTGATCTCCGCCGTCAATCGCTCTGCCGGCAGCAGGCAGGCGCAGCACCGGCGGCTCAAAGCATTGAGGTCCTCCAGCACCGTCATGTCCGTACCGCCGGGAGAGGGGACGCGCCGGGTCTGGGTCACATCCCGTCCATCAGGCAGAGTCATCGTCACCACCATGCTGGAGGTAATGACAAATACGTTCATCCGGGCCGCGCCATAGGCCATGCCCATCCGAATCAGGGTGTCCTCCACCCGGTTTACATCAGCGCCCACCGTCAGCATGGCCTCGCCCAAGTCCATAAAGCAGTGGAGCAGCGCATCCGGCGTTCCCATGCCGGGTTCCAATACAGGTGCCACGCGCTTTTAGAATCCGAACAGCATGGAGCGCTTGATGTCGGCAAGGCTGCGGGCGCCGCACATGGCCATGGTGTCCGCCAGTTCGGCCTTCAGCTTGTCCACATAGGCAGCCACGCCCTCTTCGGCGCCGCCGTAGACCATGGTAACGAAGGGCCGGGCAATGAGCACCGCGTCCGCGCCCAGCGCCAGCGCCTTGAAAACATCCATACCGGAACGGATGCCGCCATCCACGAAAATCTTCATCTTACCGCCCACGGCATCGGCAATGGCAGGCAGCACCTCGGCGGTGGCGGGACACTGATCCAGCACACGGCCGCCGTGGTTGGAGACAACGATGCCTGCCGCACCGGCCTCCAGCGCCTTTTCCGCACCGGCCACGGTCATGATACCCTTGAGGATAAAGGGCTTGCCCGCCATGGCGGCGATGTCCTTCAACTGTGCCACGGTCTTGCTGCCTGCAGGCGGCGTCAGCCCCTTCAAAAACGGCAGGCCAGCGGCGTCAATGTCCATGGCGATGGCGTAGGGGTCCGCCGCCTTGACCATATCCATCTTCTGCCGGATGGTCTCCATGTTCCACGGCTTCACGGTGGGTACGCCGCAGCCGCCGCAGTGCTTCAGCGCGTCCACAGCGCCCTCCATTACGGCGGGATTCGTCCCGTCGCCGGTAAAGGCCGCAATTCCGGCCTTGGCACAACCGGCCACCAGCACGTTATTGTAGGAAAGGTCATCGTACTTGTCGCTGTAGTGCATGGCCACCGCGCCCACAGGTCCCGCCATCACGGGAATGGTCAGCTTATGGCCGAAAAAGTCATAGCTGGTGTCCACCTCCGCATTTTCGCAGATGGTGTCCATGTTGACGCAAAGCTCCTGCCACTTCTGATAGTTCCGGATCGCACCGGTGCCAAGGCCCTTGGCGCCGGGGCCGGGAACCATATTCTTGCAGGTCAGGCCGCTGCACACCGGGCAGGCATGGCACTTTCCCATGCAGGTCCGGGCCTGCTCCAGAACTTCCTGATACGTCATCGCTGTTTCCTCCATATTTTTATCTTTCCTGACTGTCCCCTCTCCGGCGGCCAGTGATTGGCGCCCCTATTGTACCGCCCCGCGCCGAAAAAGGCAAGCCGTGAAATATTTGGAAACTGCGGAACATTTTGGCCGGCTCATACGTCTTATTTAATAGAAAGCGGTGCAGGCCGCGAAAAGGAGGATGAATCATGAAAAGAAAGCTCTTTGCCTGTTTCCTTGCCCTGACGATGCTCACCGTCCTGACCGCCTGCGGCGGCAAGGCTGCAAACAGCTCCGCCTCGGCGTCCGCCGATACGTCTGAAGCCATGGTGCCGGACTATACGGAAAATGACAGCTACGCTTCCTATACCGGCTCGGACTCCGGCTCCGGCGGCTTCGATGAAACCGAGTCTCTCCCCACCGACGCCGCAGAGCAGAAGATTATCTATACCGGTGATCTCAATCTGGAGACCACGGATTTTGACGCCGCCACCCGCTCCCTGTCCGCGCTGGCGGAGGAGCTGGGCGGCTACGTGGAAAACAGCAGCATCGGCAGCAGCAGCCGGGGCTACCGCTGGGCGGACTACACCATCCGCATCCCCTCCGGACAATTTCAGCGCTTTTTTGAACAGGCCGGTGAATTGGCCCACGAAACATGGCGCAGCACCAATCAGGAAAATATTACGGAAGTCTATTACGATACGGCGGGCCGCCTCAAAACCCAGCAGGTGAAACTGGAACGCCTGCAAACGCTGCTGGCGCAGGCGAAAAATATGGAGGACATCATCACCATCGAGTCTGCCATTTCCGAAACGGAGTGGAACATCGAAAACCTCTCCGGCACACTGCGGCGCTATGATTCACAGGTGGCGCTCTCCACGATCACCGTCAATCTGCAGGAGGTCTATAAGTATTCCAATACCGAAAACGTCCCGGAGAGCTTCGGTGAGCGCATCGGCAGCGCCCTGACCCGTGGCTGGAGCGCCTTCACGGATACCGTGGAGAATATTCTCGTTGCACTGGCCTACGGCTGGACATGGTTGGTGCTGCTGGCGGTCATCGGCGTCACCGCCGCTGTCTGCTCCCGCCGCGCACTGCGCCGCCGGCAGGAAAAGCGGAAGGCCTCGGCGGAAAAAACGGATGACAAAACCGGTCAGGTCTGATACAGTAAGGGCGGCGGCACTTCGCCGCCCTTTCCTTATGTTCTGAAAATTCATTTCATCCAAAGGGGGAAATTTTTATGAAGCTCACATGGCTGGGCCACGCCTGCTTTTTGTTGGAGGCGGACGGTTACCGCATTGTCACCGACCCCTATACCGGCGTACCAGGCTACCCATCCCTGTCCGTTTCCGCCCACGCCGTTTTTTGCAGTCATGGCCATTTTGACCATAATGCCGTGGATCGCGTCACGCTGCTGCCCCATCGGGACAGCCCCTTTACCGTCCGGGAAATCGCCTCATTCCATGATGACCGGGGCGGAACGCTCCGGGGCGGCAACACCATCCGGGTCTTCACTGCCGATGGCATCTCCGTGGCCCATCTGGGCGATCTGGGCCATCCGCTGTCGGCGGAGCAGTTGGCCGCCATTGGTCCGGTGGACGCGGCGCTGGTGCCGGTGGGCGGTGTCTATACACTGGACGCCGCCGGGGCAAAATCGGTGTGCGACGCCCTGAAGCCCCGCTGCGTCCTCCCCATGCACTACCGCCACGCTCCTTACGGGTTGGCGGAGGTGGGCGGCGTGGAGCCGTTTCTCGCGCTCTGGCCGCAGGCGGAGGTACACCGTCTGTCCGGCCCGGCCATAGAGCTGACAAAAGCTGTCTCCGGTGTGCTTGTTCCGCAATTTTAACGCTGCGCCTCTTGACAAATCGTCGCAAAGTCATATAATATAGTTTTGAAAACCATATTATATGGAGTGAGGTGTTTTTATGGAACAGTGCAGACAGGTCACGCTTCTGGGCGATTCCATTCTCAAGGGGATACAGGTGGACCTCGGCAGCCGGCGCTACCGCGCCCAGAACGAAATGGACACAGCGGCGCTGGAATCGGAGTTCAGGCTCTCCATTCATAATGACGCGCACTTCGGCGCTACGGTCCGTAAGGGCAGCCGCCTGCTGGATCGGATGCTGGACCGGGGCGCCGCCTGCGATTTTCTGGTGATGGACTTTGGCGGCAATGACTGCGACTTCCGCTGGAAGGAAATTGCGGAGGACCCCGCCGGGGAGCACCTTCCCAATGTGCCGCTGCCGGAATTTGTGACGCTGTACCGGGAGATGATTCGCAAGGTAAGAGCCCGGGGTATCCGACCCATCCTCACCAACCTGCCCCCGCTGGACAGTCAGCGCTTTTTCGACTGGTGGTGCGATGGGCTGAACAAAAGCGCGGTCATGCGCTGGCTGGGGGACGTCGGCAATATCTACGCATGGCAGGAGCGCTACTCCCGCGCCGTAGAGCATCTGGCCGCTGAGGAGCAGGTCCCTCTGGTGGACGTCCGGGGTGCGTTTCTGGACCATGGCCATCTGGAGCAGACCCTCTGCGCCGATGGCACTCATCCCAATTCCGAGGGGCAGGCTCTCATCACCCGCGCCTTTCAGGAATTTGGTCGAGGCCTCCGGCTGCAAAGGGCCGCCCTGTGTGCTCTGTAAGCCTGTAGGGCAGCCAACCGTGGGTATAAAATACGGCAACGCGGGTCAAAGCAGTTCAACACATCAAAAAACTATCCCGGAAACCGAACGGTTTCCGGGATAGTTTTGGTTTCGATATTGTGCAAAGCAGGGCTTACCGCTCCCGCTCCGTGTGGAGCAGCTGGAGGGCCCGTTCTCCCAACGGCTTTTTCAGGTATTCCTTGTATAGCGCCTGAACCTCCGGGTTTTCGTGAGAGAAGCGGAGCTCGGCATCGGCGTCCAGCTTCCACAGCCGGTCGCCCCGAACCGCAGCCATCTCCTGTCCCTCGTGAATGGGCTGACCGCCGCCGCCGGCACAGCCGCCGGGACAGGCCATGACCTCCACGAAATCGTAGTCCGCACGGCCATGGTCAATGGCCTCCATCAGCGCCCGGACGTTAGAAAGGCCGCTGACTGCCGCCACCCGCACCTCGCCGGCGCCGGGAATGGTGAACACAGCCTCCTTCCACGGCTTGCTGCCGCGAATTTCCCGGAAGGCGTCCGCATCGGGATTTTTTCCCGTGACCATGTGGTAGGCGCTGCGGAGCGCCGCGTCCATCACGCCGCCGGTGGTGCCGAAGATCACCGCCGCGCCGGTGCCGGTGCCCAGCGGGCTGTCAAACTCCATCTCCGGTAGCTCCGTGGGTACGATACAGTCGCTTCGGAACAGGCGGCACATCTCCCGGGTGGTCAGCACAACGTCCACATCCGGGTCGCCGCAGGCGGAGGTCATTTCCGGCAGTATGCACTCCGCCTTTTTCGCTGTGCACGGCATCATGGATACCACCATGATCTTATGGGGGTCCAACCCCATTTTCTCGGCAAAGTAGCTTTTCGCCACAGCGCCGAACATCTGCTGGGGGGACTTTGCCGTGGAGAGGCTGGAAACGTAGTCCGGGTACTGGGAGCGCAGGAACCGCACCCAGCTGGGGCAGCAGGAGGTGAACATCGGCCAACGGTAGCGGCTCTTATGGGTAAAGCGCTCCACAAACTCGCTGCCCTCCTCCATAATGGTGAGGTCGGCGGCAAAATTCGTGTCAAACACATAGTCAAAGCCGATCTGCTTCAGCGCCGCCACCATGCGGCCGGTGCTGCCCTGCTTGGGAGAGAGGCCGAAGGCCTCCGCCCACGCCACCCGCACCGCCGGCGCCACTTGGACGATCGTGGTGATGTTCGGGTCCGCCAGCGCGTCCAGAACGGTGTTGGTATCGTCCCGGGCTGTCAGGGCGCCGGTGGGGCAGTGGGTCACGCACTGCCCGCAGAATGTGCAGTCCGTGTCCTTCAGGGAACGGCCTCCGGCAACATCCACCGTGGTGCGGGAGCCGGTACCCACCACATCCCAGATGTGCATTCCCTGAATTTTATCGCACACCTGAATGCAGCGCATACACTTGATGCACTTGCTGGCCTCCCGAATCACGGGAACGTCCATGTCCAGCCGGCTCCGCTCCGGCTTCACCGGATAGGGCTGGTAGTGGATGTTCAGGTAATGGGCCAGATTTTGCAGCTCGCAGTTCCCGCTGCGGATGCAGGTGGTGCAGGTAGAATTGTGCTGGGATAGAATGAGTCGTAGATTTGTCTTCCGTGCCTCCCGGACCCGGGGCGTATTGGTGTGAATGGACATCCCCTCCACCACCCGCGTGTTGCAGGCGGGGACAAGGCGCTCCGTCCCCTCTACCTCTACCACGCAGATGCGGCACGCGCCGATCTCGTTAATATCCCGGAGATAGCACAGATGGGGAATGGGGATTCCCGCCCGGGCGGCGGCCTGCAAAATGGTGCTGCCGTTCTGTACGGCAATATCTGTACCGTTGATCTTGATATTTACCATTTTTCCACACGCCCCCCCTTGAAGATTCCGTAGCCGAAGTGGTCGCAGCGCAGGCACCGTCCGGCCTCCTGCGCCACCTCCTCGTCCGTCATGGAGCATTCCATGCAGTCAAAGTCGCACTTGCGCTCACTGGCCTCCCGCTCCCGGCAGTCCACCCGGCCTCGGGGCCGGATATCCTCGCACCGGGGCGTGGGAATCTCCACATCGGCCTCGATCTCATGGTGGAAGCCCAGATAATCGTCAATATTGTCGGCAGCGGCCTTACCGGCCGCAATGGCCCGCACTACCGTGGCAGGGCCGCTGACACAGTCGCCGCCAGCAAACACACCGTCCAGCTCCGGAAGCTGTGTGCTGGAATAGGCCAGCAGCGTGCCGCCCCGCTGAATCTTGATGCCCGCCTGCTCAAAGCCCTTGGACTCAATGCCCTGTCCGATGGCAACGATGATGATGTCCGCCGGAATCCGCACTGGCTCCACAGAGGCCGTGTTGGGCCGGGGACGTCCCGCCTTATCCACCTCGCCGATGAGCTGGGGCTGCGCCCAAAGAGCCGTGGCGCGGCCATCCTCCACCTCCACCCGGAGAGGCGCGTGGAGAGTCAGAATCTCGGCACCCTCGGCAATGGCGCCCTCTACCTCCTCCACCTGCGCGGTCATATCCTCCTGCCGGCGGCGGTATACACACGTTACCCGCTGGGCGCCGAGGCGGACGGCGCTGCGGGTCACGTCCATGGCAACGTTGCCGCCGCCGATGACCGCCACGTTCATGCCGGTGAAGTCCGGCATCTCGTTATCGCCGATATGCCGCAGCATATCCACGGCGGACATGACGCCGATGGCATCCTCGCCCTCGATACCCACCTTTTTATCCGTGTGGGCGCCGATGGAAAGATACAGCGCGTCATACTGGCCCCGGAGCTGCTCCAGCGTCAGATCGCCGCCGATGTCCACCTCGGTATGTACCTCGATGCCAAGGGAAAGGATGGAACGAATTTCTCCGTCCAGCTTTTCCCGGGGGAAACGGTAGCTGGGAATGCCGTAGCGCATCATGCCGCCAAGCTGGCGGCGCTTTTCATACACCGTGACCTTATGGCCCATGAGGGACAGGTAATACGCGGCGGAAAGGCCGCTGGGGCCGCCGCCCACCACGGCCACCCGCTTACCGGTGGACGGCGTGGGGACAGGCTGGGGCACCTCTCCCGCCCGGTCCACGGCGGCCCGCTTCAGGCCCCGGATGTTGATGGCGTCGTCCACCATGTTCCGGCGGCAGCGGGACTCGCAGGGGTGCTCGCAGATATAGGCGCAGGCCGTGGGGAAGGGATTGTCCTTGCGGATGAGCCGCACGGCGTCCGCAAAGCGGCCCGCCTTGACCAGGGCAATATAACCCGGGATGTCCACCCCGGCGGGACACATGGCTACACAGGGCACAGGGTTTCGCAGCGTACCGAGGCAGCGGTGGTGGAGGATATGCTCCTCAAAATCCTCCCGAAAGCCCCGGACACTGGTGAGAATCAGGTTTGCGGCGTCAATGCCGATGGCACAGTCCGCCGTGTCCACAATGACCTGTGCGGTCTCCTCCAGATGCCGCAGCATCCGCAGATCGGAGTGTCCGTCCAGAATCTCCGAGAGCATATCGGACAACTGGGTCAGTCCGATGCGGCAGGGAACGCATTTGCCGCAGGTCTGCGCCCGGCACAGGTCCAGTGAGTTCAGCGCCATGTCCACGGGGCACAGACCCGGAGGGCTGGCGGCGATGCGCCGCTCCATATTGCGGTACATCTGCTCTACAACCGCCTGAGCCCGGTCCGGTGTTTTTACTTCCAGCCTGCTCATTTCCTAATCATCCTTTCCTGTCAGCTTCCTGTACTGAGTGGAATCTATTATAGTCTTTTGTAAGCAAAAATCAAGTTTTGCTTCCCTTTTGACAATCGTAAACGTTTACCCATTGTCCTGCAAAAGATTTTCTTGCAGTTGCCGCGGTGCTGTGCTACAATACCGGCAGGCAAGTGGGAGGCTCTTTTCTTTTGCCTTGCGGTTAGAGTTATCTTACTTGCGTTTGACAGTCTATTTCGCGGGCGCGAGCCCGCCGATCTGGAGGTAATTTTTATGACACAGACCACTTTGAAAATTGACGGTATGATGTGCGGAATGTGCGAGAGCCACATCAACGATGCCATCCGCAAGGAGTTCCCGGTCAAAAAGGTCACGGCTTCTCACAGCAAGGGGATCTGCGTGATTATTTCCGACGCGCCGCTGGATGAGGCAAAGCTCCGCAAGACCATTGACGATACCGGCTACACGCTGCTGGAGGTCCAGTCCGAGCCCTATGAGAAGAAGGGCGGCCTGTTCGGGCTGTTCCATCATTAACGCAGTTTTGCTCCCGCAGCTTCTCACGGCTTCTTTGCAGCTCCGAAAATTTGAAGCGGCGGCACGAACCGGTTTCCACTTTGTCGAAAAGAGCGCCCTTCGGCGCTCTTTTTTGTTGTAACTGCCGCCGCTGTGCTGTATAATGGGCTTAGATCGCGCACAGCAGCGCGGCCACGAAAGGAGAACGTACCATGGGACTGATCAAAGCGGCATCCGGTGCCGCCGGCGGCGTGCTGGCGGACCAGTGGAAGGAATATTTTTACTGTGAGGCGCTGAGCGCCGATACGTTGGCGGTGAAGGGCCGCAAAAAGATCACGGGCCGTTCCAGCAACTATAAGGGCGATGAGAACATCATCACCTCCGGCTCTGTCATTGCCGTGGCGGACGGACAGTGTATGCTCATTGTGGATCAGGGCAAGGTGGCGGAGGTCTGCGCCGAGCCCGGCGAATTTGTCTATGACGCCTCCACGGAGCCCAGCATTTTCGCCGGCCATCTGGGTGAGAGCATCGGAAAGGTGTTCCAGAACATCGGCAAGCGCTTTACCTTCGGCGGCGAGGCCCCCAAGGACCAGCGCGTCTATTATATCAACACCAAGGAGATCACCGGCAATAAATACGGCACCGCCAGTCCCGTTCCCTTCCGGGTGGTGGACCAGCGGGCCGGTATCGACATGGATGTGGGCGTTCGCTGCTTCGGCGAGTACAGTTACCATATCTCCAACCCCCTGCTGTTTTACACCAATGTCTGCGGCAACGTGACGGAGGACTATCCCCGCTCCACGCTGGACAGCCAGTTGAAAACGGAGCTGCTCACCGCCCTCCAGCCCGCCTTTGCCAAAATCAGCGAACTGGGCATCCGCTACTCCGCCCTCCCCGGTCACGCCATGGAGCTGGCCGACACGCTGAACCAGATTCTCAGCGCCAAATGGCGGGAGCTGCGGGGCGTGGAGATCGTCTCCTGCGGCGTTTCCAGCGTCACCGCCAATGAGGAGGACGAAAAGACCATCAAGGAGCTCCAGCGCAATGCGGCCTTTATCGACCCCGCCCGGGGCGCCGCGCATCTGGTGGCCAGTCAGGGCGACGCCATGAAAATGGCGGCCTCCAATCCCAATGCCGGTCCCGCCATGGCGTTCATGGGGATGAATATGGCCGGTCAGGTCGGCGGCACCAACGCCCAGACACTTTATCAAATGGGACAGCAGCAGGCGGCACAGGCCCAACAGGCCCCGCAGGCCGCCGCTCCCGCAGCGGAGTGCTGGCGGTGCGCCTGCGGCGCGGAGAACACCGGAAAATTCTGCGTGGAATGCGGAAAGCCCCGGCCCGCTGCCGGTTGGAAATGCAGTCGGTGCGGCGCGATGAACGAGGGCAAATTCTGCGCCGAATGCGGTGCGCCCCGCCCTGCTGAGGAGCGCCGGTACCGTTGCAGCAAGTGCGGCTGGGAACCGAAGACCCCCGGCAACCCGCCCAAGTTCTGCCCGGAGTGCGGCGATCCCTTCAACGATGGCGACATGATCTGAGCCGGCACGGCACAGATCTGAAAGGAGGGACTTATGTCCACACAGGTTACAGAATTTAAATGTCCCGCCTGCACGGCGCCTCTGCGCTACGCGCAGGACACTGGGCGGTTGGAGTGCGATTACTGCGGCAGCAGCTATACGGTGGAGGAGGCCGAGGCCTTCAGCGAGGAAAAGCAGAAGCAGGCGGAGGAAGCCTTTCAAAAGGAGGCCGAGGCAGCCAAGGCGGACGCCGGACAGTGGGACGCGCCGGAGGCGCAGGGCGATTGGGGCGCTGACGCCGCCCACCTGAAAACCTACCACTGCCCCTCCTGCGGCGCGGAGCTGATCTGCGACGAGGCCACCGCCGCCACCTCCTGTCCCTACTGCGGCAACAACACTATCATCCCCGGCCAGTTCACCGGCGCACTGAAGCCCGATCTCGTCATCCCCTTCAAGGTGGGGCGGGAGGAGGCCCTCAGCACCCTGCGGGCCCACTACAAGGGCAAGCGGCTGCTGCCCAAGCGCTTCTCCGATGAGAACCATATTCAGGAGATCAAGGGCGTCTATGTGCCGTTCTGGCTCTTTGACGGACAGGCGGAGGCGGATGTGGATTTCATGGCCACCCGCAGCAGCGTCATTGTCACCGGCCGGGAGCGCATCACCACCACCCGGCACTTTGCTCTGCGCCGGGCGGGGACCGTGAGCTTTGAAAAAATTCCGGCGGACGCCTCCCGGAAAATGCCGGACGATTACATGGACGCGCTGGAACCCTTTGACTACGGCGAGCTGAAGGAATTTTCCACCGCGTACCTCCCGGGCTTTTTCGCGGATATCCCCGATGTCAGCATTGAGGAATGCAGCCCCCGGGCGGAGCAGCGGGCGGAGAGCACCGCCATCGACGCCATGGAGCGTCAAGCCGTAGGCTATGAGACCTGCATGCCGGTGAAAAAGGAGGCCCATCTGCGCCGGGGCAAGGTCCGCTGTGCGCTGATGCCGGTCTGGCTCCTCAGTACGCAGTGGGAGGGGAAAAACTTCCTTTTTGCCATGAACGGCCAGACCGGGAAGATGGTCAGCGACCTGCCGGTCTCCCGGAAGCGGTACTGGACATGGTGGGCCGGAATTACGGCGGGCATTTCCGCGGCGGTGGCCCTTGTGGGCGCCGTGGCGGCGGCATTGTAAGGAGGTGGGACGCATGAAACGCTTTTTCGCGTATGCAACGCTCCTGCTTCTATCCCTGTGCCTCACTGTACCGGCGCTGGCGGCAGGCCCCGCCATAACAGAGGGCGCAGCCGTTACCGACCTTGGCGGCGTCCTGACAGCGGAGGAGCTTGCCTCGCTGGAGGATACCGCCCAGAGCCTTGCCGATGAATACGGCTGCGGTGTTTACGCTTTGCTGCTTCCGGATTTCACGGTCTACGGCTACGAGGATATTTTTGATTTCGCGCAGGATGTCTTTGAGGAAAACGCGCTGGGACTGGGTGATAGCCAAAACGGCGTATTGCTGGCGGTGAGTACGGAGACCCGGGACGTCAGCATTGCCGTACACGGCGATAGCGGCAACACGGCCTTTACGGATTACGGCCGGGAGGAGGTGCTCTATGACGCCTTTCTCTCCGACTTCGGAAATGACGATTGGTACGCGGGTCTGGAGCATTATCTGGACACCTGCGGCTATCTTCTCTCCGAGGCCGCAAACGGCACGCCGGTGGATGTGGAGCCGGAGGAGCCTGTGAGCTTCGGCGCGGCCTTCGCTTCCTTCTTCGCCATGGCCCTGATTCCGGCGGCGATCATTGCCTTCATTGCCTGCGGCATTATGAAGGGACACATGAAGACCGCCCACCGGGCGGTAAACGCCGGAGCGTATATGACCAGCGCCGTGCAGCTGAAGGTGCGGACGGACCACTACCTCCACTCCACCACGCTGCGTACCCCCATTGCCCCGCCGCCCAGCAGCAATCACCGCCCCAGCGGCGGCTACCGGGGTGGCACCACTGTCAACAGCCGAGGCTTTTCCGGCAGCAGCCGGAAGTTTTGAGGATAATTTTTTTAAAGTAAAGGAGAACAATGATGGACGACCCTATTCTTGAGATTGAGCTGGAGGACTGCCCCGTGTGCCGAGGTGTCGGCGCCATTGAGGATGAGCAGAACTGGTGCGTTTACGTGATGTGTATGGACTGCGGCACAGAAACGGCCCATGTCGATTACAAGACGCCAGAGGAACGGCTGATCGCCGCTCAGCAGGCCGCTCACCTATGGAACATCGGCAAGGTGGTACACACCGGTGCCTGCGACTGACGCAAAAACACACTGCGCGAGGCAGACAGCCAAAGCACGGCGTAATCTATCGAAATAAAAGGAGGGCCAACGGCCCTCCTTTTTTTATGACCGCGTATAGCCCGCCTTTTCCAAGCAGCGCAGCAGCGGCGGCGCAGCCAGCGTGACGATGGCCAGCTTGATGAGATCGCCGGGGATGAACACCGCCATTTTCATCACCAGCGCCGCCAGCGTGGCGTCCGAGCCGAGGTACAGCCGCATAATAAGGTACATATACGGCACGCCGACAAGGTACAGCACAAGGTCTCCCACCAGCGCCGCCAGAAAAACGGCGGGATGGCTGTGATGACGGGCTGTCAGCGCGCCGATGACCGCCGCAGCGGGAATCAGCCCCAGCAAAAAGCCGAAGCTGGGCTGAAGCACATAGCCGATGCCGCCGCCCTGCGTAAAGACCGGCAGGCCCAAAAGGCCGATAGCTACATACAATAGCTGGGACACCGCTCCCCATTTCCAGCCCAGCAGCACACCGGCAAACGCGGTAAAGAGGAACTGAAGCGTGATGGATGTAATGCCCACCGGAATCTGAAGCCACGCGCCGATGGCGGTCAGCGCCCCTAACAGAGCGGCTAAAATCAGGCTGCGTAGGGTACGATGTTGGTTCATAAACTGCCTCCAAAGAGTGAATTTGCTTGCAGTGTAGCAGAGCGCGCCCCGATTGTCAACCATTTTTTAAAATTAAGTTGACAATCGGGGCGATATTTGCTATGATGTGGAGTATGGGGAGGTATATCATTATGACAAAGGATACGATTCTGAGTTTGCTGCGCCAAAGCCCCGGGGAATTTGTCTCCGGTGAGGTCATCCGGCAGGCAGCGGGTGTCAGCCGTGCGGCGGTGAGCAAAGCCGTGGCTGTGCTGCGGCAGGAGGGCCACGAGATCGAATCCGTGACCAACCGCGGCTATCGCCTGATATCTCTTGCTGACAGTCTGCGGCCGGAGGAGCTGCGGCAGCGGCTTACAGGGCACCACATCGGTCAGGAGATCGTGTGTCTCCCCACCATCGACTCTACCAATAACGAGATCAAGCGCCGGGCCGTCAGCGGCTCCGTGGACGGTCTCGTAATTCTTGCCGATCAGCAGACCGGGGGCCGGGGCCGCCGGGGGCGGAGCTTCGTTTCCCCCGCCGGCAAGGGGCTGTACCTTTCGGCGGCGCTAAAGCCCTACTGCCCCCTGGAGCGGGTCAGCAGCCTTACCGCTTGGACCGCCGTGGCCCTGTGCGACGCCATTGAACAGGTGTGCGGCGTCCGCCCCGGCATCAAGTGGCCTAACGATTTAGTCTTGCGGGATAAAAAGCTCTGCGGCGTGCTGACGGAAATGGAGCTGGAGGCGGAAACCGGCAGTCTTGGCTATGTCATCATCGGCATTGGAATCAATCTCCGGCAGAATGAGGCGGATTTCGGCCCGGGGGTAGCCCCCACCGCCATTTCCCTTCAGCAGGCGTTGGGCCGCGCCCCGGACCGGACGGAACTGGCCGCCGCCGTGCTGCTATCGCTGGACAAGCTGTACCAGGATTTCCCGGAGCGGGCACAGGGGTATTTGGAGCGCTTCCGCCGGGACTGCCTGACACTATGCCGCCCTGTACGGGTGCTGTATCCTGGCGGCACCAGAGAGGGCACGGCGGTGGACATAACGGAGGACTTCGGCCTCACTGTCCGCTGGCCGGACGGAACGGTGGAAGCCGTGACCTCCGGGGAGGTCTCCGTCCGAGGGCTGTACGGGTACGTATAAGAGAATAAAATTTGGCTGCAGACCTGTGGGCCCACGCTGAAAGGTGAAAGGAGCGCCATTGTGAAAATCGCATTGGCACAAATGAGCATGACCGCCGATATTGCGGAGAACCTGAAAAAAAGCCTTGCGTACTGCGATGAGGCAGCAGGCTGCGACCTGCTGTTCTTCCCGGAAATCCAGCTCTCGCCGTTTTTCCCGCAGTATGAAAAGGAAAATGTGGACGCCTACGCCATGGGCGAGGACACGGAGGCTCTCCGCCTGCTGGCGCAGAAGGCCGGTGAGCATCATTACTATCTTTCCCCCAACGTCTATCTGGAACGGAACGGCCATCGGTACGATGCTTCGCTCTGGATCGGGCCGGACGGTCAGGTGCAGGACATTGCCAAAATGGTGCACATCGCGCAGGCAAAGCAGTTTTACGAGCAGGATTACTACACGCCCTCTGAAGATGGCTTCAAGGTGTTCGACACCCCCTTCGGCAAAATCGGCATCGTGATCTGCTATGACCGCCACCTGCCGGAGAGCATTCGTACCTGTGTCCTGATGGGTGCGGAGCTGGTCATCGTTCCCACAGCCAACACCAAAGCGGAGCCGCTGGAGATGTTTGAGTGGGAAATGCGGGTGCAGGCCATGCAGAATCAGGTGTTCATCGCCATGTGCAACCGGGTGGGCACTGAGGGCGATATGGACTTTGCCGGCGAATCGCTGGTAATTCATCCCAGCGGCGCCGTGCTGAAAAAGGTGGACGATACCGAGCAGTTACTCACCTGCGATATTAATTTGGCCGAGGCCAGCTCACTGCGGAAAAAGATTCCGTATCTTGCCACCCGCCGTCCGGAATGCTATCTTTAAATCGTGTTTTCATCCGTCAAAGGGCTGTCGCAGTCTGACAGTAAGAAAAAATACGTGCGGGGGACCCACATTGGGTCCCCCGCACAGCTTTTGAACAAACGCTTTTCATGGATCGAAAAAGCCCTTCGGCAAAAAGAAAGTGTGGGCCGCGACGAGGCCCACACTTTGCGTTTTTTCCTGTTTTGATTTCATCAGGGCATGGTGCTGACAAGCCCCCGGGCGCAGTCCACGCAGACGGTGACCCCGTCCTGAAGCCGCCGGGTCGCGCCGGAGGCGCCGATGATGACCGGCTTGTTCAACGTCAGCCCCACGGTGGCGGTGTGGCAGTCCGCACTGGCCTCCTCGGTGATAACGGCGGCGGCCTGCCGGATATAGGGCAGCAGCTCATTGGTGGTATAGGGCACCACCAGCACATCGCCGGGGCGCAGCTTCTCCGCTACCTCCTCAATGCGACGGCAGACACACAGCGGGCCGGAGGCTTTGCTGTCCCCCACGCCCACGGCATTTACCAGCGCGCCGCCCACCTGCTGCACGCGGATCATATTCGTGGTGCCGGAGATTCCCACCGGTACGCCGGCGGTAACTACCACCAGATCTCCCTGCCGGACAAGGCCCGCCGCCTCGGCGGATTCCACCGCGTGGCTCACCAGTTCGTCCGTGCTGTTGACATAGGGCATCATAATGGGCTCCACGCCCCAGTAGAGGGCCATCTGCCGCTGAACCTGCCGGCTCAGAAGGCAGGCAATAATGGGCGTGCCGGGATGGAAGCGGCTCACCAGCCGTGCGGTGGTGCCGCTCTGGCTGACGGTGATGATGGCGTCCGCACCGATCTCCTGCGCGGTGGTGCAGGCGGCGTGGGCCGTAGCGGCCGCCACGGAAAGGCGGCCCCGGCCGCTGGACTGCATGGCCATGCGCTTTGCGTGGTTGATGTCCGCCTCCGTCCGCAGGGCGATGGCGTTCATGGTCTTCACGGTCTCCACCGGATATTTGCCCGCCGCCGTTTCGCCGGAGAGCATAATGGCGGAGGTCCCGTCATAAATGGCGTTGGCCACATCGGTGATCTCCGCCCGGGTAGGCCGGGGATTTTCCATCATGGAGTCCAGCATCTGCGTGGCGGTGATGACCGGCTTGCCGCAGGCGACGCACTGGGCGATCATGTTCTTTTGAATCACGGGAATCTCTGTAAAGTCGATCTCCACGCCCATATCGCCCCGGGCTACCATGATTCCGTCCGCCGCGTCCAGAATTTCGGCAAGGTTGGAAACACCCTCCTGATTTTCGATTTTAGCGATAATGCGAATGGAGGAACCTACGGAATCCAACAGGGCTCGCAGCTCCCGGATATCCGCCGCGGAGCGGACAAAGCTGGCAGCCACAAAATCAAAGCCCTGTTCCGCGCCGAAGAGAATATCCTCCCGGTCCTGCTGGCTCATGTAGGGCATATTCAGCCGCACACTGGGGACGTTGACACCCTTGTGGTTTTTCATGTCCCCGTCATTTTCCACCCGACAGCGGATGTCCGTGTCTGTGGTCTCCAGCACCGTCAGGCGGACGAGGCCGTCATCCAGCAAAATCGTATCGCCGTGCTTGACATCCTCCGGCAGCTCGGAATAGCTGATGGCACAGCGGGTTTCATCGCCTAAAATATTGGCGGTGGTCAGCGTAAACTCCTGTCCCGCAGTTAAGCGAACCTTTCCGTCCTTGAAATCCCGCAGACGGACCTCCGGCCCCTTGGTATCCAGCATGGCGGCCACCGGGCGGTCCAGCTCCTCCCGCAGTGCCTTCAGCTTTTCCAGCCGGGCCAGATGCTCCGGGTGCGTCCCGTGGGAAAAGTTGAAGCGGGCTACGTTCATCCCCGCCTGAATCATCCCCCGCAGGACCTCCTCACGGTCCGTGGACGGTCCCAATGTACATACGATCTTTGTCTTTCTCATTTCCGCGCTCTCCTTCCAACGCTCCGCTTTGAGCGTTTGCACTTTCCTGTATCATTCATTTTCCGTTTTTTATTTTAGCACAGCCCTCCGTGTGTAAAAAGACGCAGAATCGTAAAATTTACCGCCCGATTTTTGCCTTTTTGCAGAAAAATCTTGGAAATTTGCACAGCACCTCCGCCGCGGCACTTGCCCCGGCGGTCCCCACGTGCTATAATTCCGGCAAACAAGCAACAGGCGGAACCATGTATGAATATCGTCTGTCTGGACTTAGAGGGTGTGCTGGTGCCGGAGAGCTGGATCGCCTTTGCCGAGGCCAGCGGCATCCCGGCTCTGCGCCGCACCACCCGGGACGAGCCGGATTATGATAAGCTGATGCGCTGGCGGCTGGAGATTTTGAAGGAGCACGGCCTCGGCCTGAAGGAAATTCAATCCGTCATCGACCAAATTGATCCCCTGCCTGGGGCGAAAGCGTTTTTAGACGCGCTGCGGGAGCGGACGCAGGTCCTGATTCTCAGCGACACCTTTGAGGAATTTGCCAAGCCCCTCATGCGGAAGCTATGCTGGCCCACCATTCTCTGTAATTCACTGGAGGTCTCGCCGGAGGGCACCATTACCGGCTTCCGGATGCGCTGTGAGCAATCCAAACTCACCACCGTCAAGGCCCTGCAGTCCATCGGCTATGATACCATTGCCAGCGGGGACAGCTATAATGACCTTGGCATGATTCGCGCCGGTAAGGCGGGCTTTCTGTTCCGCAGCACGGAGCAGATCAAGGCGGATAACCCGGACATTCCCGCATACGAAACCTATGAGGAGCTGCTAACCGCCATCACGGCGGCGCTGTGAGCGCGGCGGACATCGTTTCAACAATATTGATTAAAGGCGGGAGCTGTATCTACAGCTCCCGCCTCAGCGTGTCGAAAAAGTCTTTTCTCCCCGCTGAACAAGTTTT
>UQMC01000015.1 GCA_900542115.1 uncultured Oscillibacter sp.
GTGCTCTTCCGATCTCCTGTAGAGCTCATCACCTCCTTCCCGCCCACCGGCGCCCGCCGCATGGGCGCGAACCCCCATGCCAACGGCGGTCTGCTGCTCCGGGACCTCCGCACACCGGACTTCCGGGATTACGCGGTGGACGTCAAGGCCCCCGGCACCGTGGAGGCACAGGATATGTACGTCCTCGGCACCTATGTCCGGGATGTGATGAAGCTGAACATGGACGCCCGGAACTTCCGCATTTTCGCGCCGGATGAAACGGCCTCTAACCGGCTTCAGGCGGTCTTTGACGTCACCGGCCGGCGATTCCTTGACCCGCAGCTTCCCAATATTGACGAAAATCTGGACCCGGATGGCCGGGTCATGGACTCCATGCTCTCCGAGCATTTCTGTGAGGGCTTTTTGGAAGGTTATCTGCTGACGGGCCGCCATGGCTTCTTCGACAGCTACGAGGCCTTCATCCGCATTGTGGACTCCATGTTCTCTCAGCACGCCAAGTGGCTGAAAATGTGCAACGAGCTGCCTTGGCGGCAGGACATTGCCTCGCTGAACTATATTCTGGCCTCTAACGTCTGGCAGCAGGACCACAATGGCTTCACCCATCAGGACCCCGGCTTCCTTGACCATGTGGCCAACAAGAAGGCGGATGTGGTGCGGATGTACCTGCCGCCGGATGCCAACTGCCTGCTCAGCTGCTTTGACCACTGCATCAAGAGCCGGAACTATGTAAACGTCATCGTGGCCAGTAAGCATCCCCGTCCCCAGTGGCTCACCATGGATCAGGCGGTGAAGCACTGCACGCAGGGTATCGGCATCTGGGAATGGGCCTCCAATGACGCGGGCTGCGAGCCGGATGTGGTCATGGCCTGCTGCGGCGATACGCCCACGCTGGAAACGCTGGCCGCTGTCAGCATTCTGCGCCGGGAGCTGCCGGAGCTGAAGATTCGGGTGGTAAACGTGGTGGACCTGATGAAGCTCCAGCCCCACACAGAGCATCCCCACGGCCTGACGGACGAATCCTATGACGGGCTGTTCACCAAGGATAAGCCCATCATCTTCGCCTATCACGGCTATCCTACCCTGATTCATGAGCTGACCTACCGCCGCCACAACAAAAATCTCCATGTCCGGGGTTATAAGGAGGAGGGCACCATCACCACGCCCTTTGATATGCGCGTCCTGAACAATATTGACCGCTTTGACCTTGTCATCGACACCGTGCGCCGCCTGCCCCAGCTTGGCAACCGTGGCGCCTACCTCGTGCAGAAAATGTACGATAAGCTGGTGGAGCACCGCCAGTACATTCGGGACAACGGCGTGGACCTGCCGGAGATTCGCAGCTGGAAGTGGGAGGGCTAAGCTCCCCTCCGGTTTTCCCAAATAGCTTTATCACCGGGAGTCGCAAAGCGGCTCCCGGCTTTTTCGCGCTCGGCTTCGCTTTCCAAAAAAATTGACACGGCCTTAACATCTGGTGTATAGTAAAAGCGTCAATAATTTCTCGGGAGGCGTATCATGCTGCAAGAGCTGCTCCGCAATCACCTGCTGATCAACGCGCTGCTGGCGTGGGCCACGGCGCAGATTTTAAAATTCATCATTTATCTGGCGGTAAACCGCACGCTCGACTGGGATCGCCTTCTGGGCGATGGGGGAATGCCCAGCGGCCATTCCGCAACGGTCACGGCGCTGGCTGTGACCGCCGGCATAGAATATGGCTGTGATTCCCCGGTTTTCGCAGTCTGCGTGGTGCTGGCCATCATCGTCATGCACGATGCCATGGGCGTCCGTATGGAGGCCGGCAAGCACGCCAAGGCCATCAATGAGCTGCTGGAGACCCTCAGCAGTGACAAAGAGCCGGACCTGAAGCTGAAGGAGTTTTTGGGTCACACGCCCATGCAGGTCTGCTGCGGCGCTGTTTTAGGGCTGGCATTGGCGCTGATCTTCGGATAAACGCCTCCGGCTTCATTGGAAATGGACATTGACATTTCCCGCAGAAACCGATACAATATAGGTTCAGAAATGCACCGAAGTCATCGGTTTTCAAAGATTCATTACGATATAAAGTTGAGGGAAAAACAATGGCACAGGATAAAAAAGTTGAGCAGATCACCAGTATGGAGGACGATTTCGCCCAGTGGTATACGGACATCTGCAAGAAGGCGGAGTTGATCGACTATTCCAGCGTGAAGGGATTTATGATCCTGCGTCCATACGGCTACGCTATCTGGGAAAACATTCAGCGGATCATGGACGGGGAGTTTAAAAAGACCGGACACGAGAACGTGGCAATGCCCGCGCTGATCCCGGAGAGCCTGCTGAAAAAGGAAGGCGAACTGGTCAACGGCTTTGCCCCTGAGGTGGCTTGGGTCACCATGGGCGGCAGCGACAAGCTGGAGGAGCGGCTGGCTTTCCGCCCCACCTCTGAGACCATGTTCTGCGACCACTGGCACAGCGTCCTTCAGACCTACCGCCAGCTCCCCATGCTCTATAACCAGTGGTGCTCCGTGATCCGCTGGGAAAAGACCACCCGCCCCTTCCTGCGCAGCCGGGAATTCTGGTGGCAGGAGGGCCACACCATCCACGAGACCGCTGAGGAGGCTATGGCAGAAACGGAGCAGCAGCTCAACTGCTATGCTGACTTTTGCCGCGACGCGCTGGCCATGCCGGTAGTCAAGGGCCGCAAGACCGACAAGGAGAAGTTTGCCGGCGCTGAGGCCACCTATACCATCGAGAGCATGATGAAGGACCGTAAGGCCCTCCAGTCCGGCACCAGCCATTATTTCGGAGACAAGTTCTCCCGGGCCTACGATGTGACCTTCACCGGCCGGGACAACAAGCTGCAATATCCCTTCCAGACCTCTTGGGGCACCACCACCCGGCTCATCGGTGCGGTCATCATGACCCACGGCGATAACAACGGTCTGGTGCTGCCTCCCGCCATCGCCCCCATTCAGGTGGTGGTGATCCCTGTGGCGGCCCACAAGCCCGGTGTGCTGGAAGCGGCTGCTGAGATCAAGACCCGTCTGGAGGCTGCCGGCCTGCGGGTGAAGCTGGACGATTCCGACAATTCTCCCGGCTGGAAGTTCGCCGAGTATGAGATGAAGGGTGTGCCCGTCCGGGTGGAGATCGGCCCCCGCGATCTGGAAAAGGGACAGTGCTGCCTGGCCCGCCGTGATACCGGCGAAAAGAGCTTTGTCGCTCTGGACGGGCTGGAAAGCCAGGTGCAGAGCCTGCTGACCGCCGTTCACGACAACCTGTATGCCCAGGCGGAAAAGAACCTGAAGGACAACACTTTCGACCTGAACTCCTGGCAGGAGGTCAAGGAGATGGTGGAGACCAAGGGCGGCTTTGCCCGGACCAAGTGGTGTGGCAAGCTGGAGTGCGAGCTGAAGATGAAGGAGCTGGCAGGTGTTTCCAGCCGCTGCATGCCGCTCAAGCAGTCCGGCACTGAGGGCGTTTGCCCCGTCTGCGGCGAGAAGTGCACCACTGATATCTACTGGGGCGTAGCGTACTAAGTCCCTCCGAAAAATTCAACAGCCGCCCTTTTTGAAGAAAGGGCGGCTGTTTTCTGTCTTTACAGTAAGGTCCCCGGCTCCCTTGAAAGGAAACCGGGGACTTACTTTACTTTTTATACGAATCTACCAGTGCCTTGAAACGAGGCAGCGCCCGCTGAATCATCTCCGTCTGGACGCAGTAGGCGATGCGGAAATGTCCCGCTGCGCCGAAGCCGCTGCCGGGGACCAGCAGCAGGTCAAACTGCTTGGCCCGCTCACTGAATGCCATATCATCCGGCTCCAAGGACCGTGGGAACAGATAGAACGCGCCACCGGGCTGCACTACATGGTAGCCCATCTCCCGGAGAGCGTCCGTCAGCAGTGTGCAGTTGCGCTCGTAGACGCTGATGTCGCTGGTGAGGTCGCAGCACTCCGCCGTAACCTGCTGGAAAAGACTTGGCGCGTTGACATAGCCCAGAGAACGCCCCGCACCGGCCACAGCAGCGGAGACGGAAACCGCGTCCGTGGTCTGCTTCGGCACCAGCACATAGCCCAGCCGCTCGCCCGGCAGGGACAGGGACTTGGAGAAGGAGTAGCAGACAATGGTATCCTGATAAATGGACGGGACCCAAGGCACCTCCACACCGTCAAAGGCGATCTCCCGATAGGGCTCATCGGAAATGAGGTAAATAGGGTGGCCGTACAGTGCCTCCTTGGCCCGCAGAATCGCCGCCAGCGTCTCCAACGTCTGCCGGGAGTAAACCACACCGGAGGGATTGTTGGGAGAGTTGATGACCACGCCCTTTGTCCGGCAGTTCACAGCCTTTTCAAAGGCAGTAAAGTCGATTTGGAATTGCTCGATCTCCGGCGCGATCACCTGCACCTTGCCCCGGGCTCCCTCAATAAATACCTTGTATTCCGGAAAATAGGGTGCAAAGAGGATGTATTCATCGCCGGGACAGGTCAGGCCGTTGAACACGCAGCACAGGGAGGCTGCCGCGCCTACCGTCAGATACAGCTCGTCCGCCGTATAGTGCTCACCGAAGCGGCGGTTCAGGGAATCGGCAATGCGCTGCCGGGCACCGGTATCACCGGGGGCGCTGGTGTAGCAGTGGATGGTATCCCCCTGCTCCCGCAGCAGGCGGATGGCAGTCTCATTTACGGCAGCGGGTGCCGGTACGCTGGGGTTGCCCAGGGAAAAGTCAAACACATTCTCCGCGCCTACCTCCGCCGTCCGTTGGCGGCCATACTCAAACAGCTCCCGAATCACGGAGCGGGCAGTTCCTAACTGGAGCATACGCTGGGAAACCATAGCAAATCCTCCCGATACAGAATAGATTAATTGCGCTTATTACAGTTATCATACCATTCCCGGCAAGCGCTGTAAATCGGCGGCTGCACCAATCAACGGCCCCTTTCCCCCGCTTTTTTGGTTCCTTTTCACCGCTGCTCTTGACGTTTGCTCTGTTTTTCGCTAAAATGCTTATAATTGGGTAGAATATTGAAAACTTCAGATACAGAGAGGCATTTTGAATGGCAACAACATTTATTGATAAGGCCCGAATCACCGTTCGGGCCGGAAACGGCGGCAACGGCGCCGTGGCCTTCCACCGGGAAAAATACGTGGCAGCCGGCGGGCCGGACGGCGGCGATGGCGGCAAGGGCGGCTCCATCATTTTGCAGGTGGACGATAATCTCTCCACCCTGATGGACTTCCGCTATAAGCGCAAGTATATCGCCGAAAACGGCGTAGACGGTCAGGGCGGCCGCAAATCCGGCAAGGATGGCGCCGACCTGCTCATCCGTGTCCCCCGTGGCACGCTGGTGCGGGATGCGGAAACCAACGAGATCATCAAGGATATGAGCGGCAGCGAGCCCTACGTGCTCTGCAAGGGCGGCCGGGGCGGCTGGGGCAATATGCACTTTGCAACGCCCACCCGTCAGGTTCCCCGTTTTGCCAAGGCGGGTCTGCCCGGTGAGAGCCACGATGTATTCTTAGAGCTGAAGCTGCTGGCAGATGTGGGCCTCATCGGCTTCCCCAATGTGGGCAAGTCCACACTGCTCTCTGTTGTCTCCAAGGCACAGCCTAAGATCGCCAACTACCACTTTACCACCCTATACCCCAATTTAGGCGTTGTATGGGTGGACGAGGGCGTTTCCTTCGTCATGGCCGACATTCCCGGAATCATTGAGGGTGCCAGCGAAGGCGCCGGTCTCGGCCACGATTTTCTGCGCCATATTGACCGCTGCCGCCTGCTGGTCCACGTGGTAGATGTTTCCGGCAGTGAGGGCCGGGACCCGGTGGCAGACTTTGACGCTATTAACGCCGAGCTGTCCCAATACAGCCCCGACCTTGCCAAGCGGCCCCAAATCGTCGCCGCCAACAAGGTGGATATCATGGCTGATCCCGAAAATCTGGAGCGGCTTCGCGCCCATGTGGAGGCCAAGGGCTTCCCCCTGCTGGAGATCTCCGCCGCGGCGCATCAGGGGACGCGGGAGCTGGTAAGCCGTGTGGCCGAGATGCTCTCCACCCTGCCGCCGGTGACGGTCTACGAGTCGGAATACGTTCCCAAGCCCCCGGTGGTGGATACCTCCGCCCCGCTGGATATTCAGCGGATGGATGACGGGCATACGTGGCTCATTCAGGGGCCGTGGCTCCAGCGGCTCATGGCCAACGTCAACTTCGACGATTACGAGAGCCGGATGTGGTTCGACAAGGCCCTGCGGGAGACCGGGCTGTACCAGCAGCTTGAGGAACGGGGCATTGAGGATGGCGATACCGTTTCTCTGGATGGCTACGAATTTGAGTATCAGCGCTGAGAGCGTCTGTTTTGAAGCATATTCAACGTAATAAGTAAAGCCTGCATGGCCAATGGCCATGCAGGCTTTTTGATTGCCCTTGGAAATACGCCTATCGTAAGCTGGTCTTATTGAATCGGCTCACGGGAAAGGGCCCTTTTCCGTTCGATACTGCGGAGGGCAAACAGCACGCCCAGCATCAGGGCAAGGCTCACCGCCCATGTGATATACACATTCTGCACAAAACCCGCCACGATGAAGCCCACCACGCAGACACACGCCACCGTCAGCACATAGGGAAGCTGTGTGGCCACATGGTCAAGGTGATTGCACTGCGCGCCCGCAGAGGCCATGATGGAAGTATCGGAAATGGGAGAGCAGTGGTCGCCCATCACGGCACCGGCACAGCAGGCGGAAATACCGATAATAAGCAGCTCGCTGGAGGCAGGGAAAATCGCCGTGACAATGGGAATGAGAATGCCGAAGGTCCCCCATGAGGTGCCGGAGGCAAAGGCCAGCACACAGGCCACGAGGAAAATCACAGCCGGCAGCATGGAGTACAGCGCGGAGGCCGCGCCCTCCATTAGATCGTGGACATAAACGCTGGCGCCCAGTGACGTAATAGTAGCTTTCAGAGAAACTGCCAGCGTCAGAATCAGGATGGGAGAGATCATGGCGTTGAAGCCCTTGGGAATGCAGTCCATAGCGTCCTTAAACGTAATGACCCGCCGAAACAGCAGATAAATTACCGTAAACAGCAGCGCAATAATGCCGCCCCACGGCAGGCCGATAAAAGCATCCGTATTGCCGAAGGCGCCGATGAAATCCCCGGCGCAGTCCGTACCGCCCCATGCGTCCACGCCGAAGAAGCCGCCCACATAGATCATGCCCACCGTGCAGCAGACGATCAGCACCGCCACAGGGAGCAGCAGGTCGATGACTCTCCCCTTGGGGTTGATCTTTTCATCCTCCTCAGACTTCAGCGCCCCCAGCTCACCGGTCTCCCGGGCGAGGCGCTCAAAGTCCTTCATGGGGCCGTAATCAAACTGCATCATGGAAAGGCCGATGATAAACACAAACGTCAGCAGGGAATAGAGATTATAGGGGATGGCCTTGATGAAAAGCTGGATGCCGCTGATGCCGGTATCTAAGCCCTCCGCCGTGGAGGAAACCGCTGCCGCCCATGAGGAAATGGGGGCGATCATGCACACCGGCGCGGCGGTCGCGTCAATGAGATAGGCCAGCTTAGGACGGGAAATGCGATGACTGTCCGTCACCGGGCGCATGACCGTGCCGACGGTGAGGCAGTTGAAGTAATCGTCAATGAAGATGAGGATACCCAGCACAAAGGTGGCAAGGGACGCGCCCACCTTTGTCTTGATGTTCTTCGAGGCCCAGCGGCCAAAGGCGGCGGAGCCGCCGGCAGCGTTCACCAATGCTACGATGATGCCCAGCAGCACCAAAAACAGGAAAATGCCGGCGTTGTCGGAAATTGCAGCCACCAAGCCATCGTTGACGATCATATCCAGCGCTCCAATGGGGGAAAAGCCCTTTGCGAACAGCGCCCCCACCACAATACCGATAAAGAGGGAGCTGTAGGCCTCCTTGGTAATAAGCGCCAGCGTGATAGCGATCACCGGCGGCAGCAGCGCCCAGACCGTACCGTACAGGCTGCCGGCAGCGGCCTCCTCACCGGCAGCCAGCACCGGGACGCCCAGCAGAGCGGCGGCCAATGCGGCCAGCAGCGCTGCGCGCAGGACAGAATGCTTCTTCATGGAATTTCTCCTTTCGTTTTCCGCTTCCAATATGGCGGAGCATGAAAAAATGGGGGCATGACGCACGCCATGCCCCCATTTGAGACCTCAACTTCAAATAGACCACAACAGCGCTCCGCCCGCCTCTGGGCGACAGTCTGCCAGATCTTCTCCGACAGCCCAGATACCGGTCCATCAGGCAAACAGACCGATTCTTCGGCGGCTGACCCTTTTTCCGTCCTCCGTTGCCTGTCTCCCGGACGGATACTCTTATCAGCCGCGCCTCTATCATGCCTTATTCACTTGGTTCTGCTCTCATTATAGGGCATTTTTGCCCCTTGTCAACGCCTTTTCCGCAGAATTTTCCCATTTCCCGGCAAAATACGGAGCGCCGGACATCTGGCGCTCCGTATTTGCATAGTTCTTCTGTTTCTGCGGGACGGACGCTCAATAGCTGCCGAGGTCGGCGGACTTGTCACCTGTGACGCTGACGCCGAACTCATAATCGTTGCCGGGCAGAATGGCGTTGAGGATCACGCCGCACAGCGCCGCGATGGCAAGGCCGGACAGCGTTACCGCCGCGCCGCCCACGGTGAAGGTCACACCACCCACGGAGCTGAAGCCAAGGCCGCTGACAAACATCACCGCCGCAATAATAAGGTTGCGAGACTTGGTGAGATCCACCTGATTTTCCACAATGTTGCGGACGCCCACAGCGGAGATCATGCCATAGAGGATGAAGCTGACGCCGCCCACGATGGCGGAGGGAATGGAGTTCACCAGCGCGTCAAACTTGGGAGAGAAGCTGAGAATGATGGCGTAGATGGCCGCCAGCCGGATGACCCGGGGATCGTAGACCTTGGAAAGCGCCAGTACGCCGGTATTCTCACCGTAGGTGGTGTTGGCAGGGCCGCCGAACAGGCCCGCAAAGGCCGTTGCCAGACCATCGCCCATCAGGGTGCGGTGCAGACCGGGGTCCTCGATGAAGTTATTGCCGGTGGTGGAGGAAATGGCGGAGATGTCGCCGATGTGCTCCATCATGGCGGCAATGGCGATGGGTGCCATCACTAAAATGGCGGAAATATCAAACTTTGCAAGGATGAACTTCTGGAGGCCCACCAGATGCGCCTCGCTGACAGCGGTAAAATTCACCAGCGGCTGCATGACGCCGTTGGCGTCCGGCAGCTCCGCGCCGCAGAACGTGGCAATGACCGCCACAAGATAGCTGCCGACCACACCCAGCAGAATGGGGATAATCTTCACCATGCCCTTGCCCCAGATGTTGGCAACCACGATGATGGCCATGGCCACCAATGCCAGCCACCAGCAGGTCTGGGCGTTGGTAATGGCGGAGCCGGAGAGGTTCAATCCGATCATGATGATCATGGGGCCGGTAACGATAGGAGGGAAATAGCGCATAACGGTCTTGGCACCCAGCACCTTGAAAAGCAGCGCCAGCACCAGATACAAAAGGCCCGCAATAACGATGCCGCCCAGCGCGTAGGCCAGCTTCAGCTCCGGGTCAAAACCCTCGTAGGCCGGCATGGAGGCCACTGTGGAAAAGCCGCCGAGATAGGCAAACGAGGACCCGAGGAACGCGGGAACCTTGAACTTCGTGCACACATGGAACAGCAGCGTACCGAGACCCGCCATCAGCAGCGTGGTCTGGATGCTCAGCGGCAGACCGTAGCCCTGCACCAAAATCGGCACCAGCACCGTGGCGCCGAACATAGCGAATAAATGCTGCAGCCCCAGCACCAGCATCCGGGGTGCCCCCAGCACCCGGGCGTCGGTCACAGCCTCCTGTCCCAAAACCGGCTTCTTTTTCTCGTTCATCTTTGTTCTCCTCTCATACACACAAAATTTCTATCTGATATTTTTTTAATAGACACACTAAAAATGGGCAAAAAAAATACCGGCACCAATAGCCGGTCAAAAGGAAACGAAAATCAAAAGGGAATCGCAGATGGGAAACCGTTCTGTTTTGTTCCGCAGCAAACGCATCGGTTTCCCCTCCCTTATCAATTCATTGGGCCTATTATACAGGAGCATTTTTCGGTTTGCAAGCCTTTTTTTGACAGCTTCTGCCAAAAAATCACCGACAGCTTTGTTCAAAATGTCGATTTTACGGGCAGATTGCAGATTTCTTTCGCCAACCGCCATACTCCACCGATGGGTTCGCAGCAATGGCGGGACAGTCGGAGAAACCGGCTGTTCCGCTTTTCCGCTACGCCTGCAGACCCACCGTCCGCATGACCTCCTCTACCAGTTGGGCAGTATCGTCCTCGCCCTCCCGGCTGGCCACGATGAGGTCGGCATATTTTGCGTACAGCCCACGGCGCTCCTCATAAATTTCCCGCAGCGGCATCCCCTTGGGGGCCGCGATGCCACGGTCATAAAGGTCCTTCGGCATCCGCTTTTGTATCTCGTCAAAGGGCGTCTGGAGCCAAACCACCACACTGCCCTCCTTCAGATGGGCCATGGCCTCCGGATAGAGCACCATGCTGCCGCCGGTGGCGATGACGGTGTGGGTCCACTCCAGCTCCCGTCCCACCTGATTTTCGATTTTATAAAAAGTCTCCAGTCCGTCCTGACGCAGAATATCCGGCAGCGTTTTTCCCGCCGCCTCCACGATCAGATCGTCCACATCCACAAAGCCATAATCCAGCCGGGCCGCCAATGCCTGCCCCACAGTGCTCTTGCCCGTACCCGGCATACCGATCAAAACAATATTATCCATACTTGGGCCTCCCTTACATGATCCTGTCCCATTTTACTTTTGTCGAAGACATTTGTCCATCGTTAAAGTACACAAAGAATTTGTGCCAATAGATCGACCTTTCCCGACAGGGCAGACAACCCCGCCACAGGTACGCGGACAAAATCTGTTGAATTTGTGTATTGCAAAATGGCAGCGCATTTTGTAAAATAGTCAGAAAATGGTATTACCTATTCTTCATTGGCAAGGAGGCCCCTATATGAACGAAAAGCCCCGTCAGGCCAAAAGCATCCGCGCGCAGCTATTGACCGCCATGCGGGAGGGGGAATACGCCCATTGCGACCGTCTCCCCCGTGAAAGCGTGCTTTCCGAGCGATTGGGAATCAGCCGCACGCAGCTACGGGATATTTTAGCGTCGCTGGACCGGGAGGGCTTCATCACCCGGCGGCACGGCGTCGGCACCGTCATCAACCGCCATGTCTTGGGGGCACAGGCCCGCATGGACATTGAGGTGGAGTTCATGGATATGATTCGCCAGAGCGGCCGCACCCCCGGGCTGGCCTTTGTCCGCGCCGCCGAGCTTCTGGCGGATGATCGCATCGCCGCCAAGCTGGGAATCTCCGCCGGAACGCCGCTGCTGCGAATCTCCCGGCTCTGCACCGCTGATGGCCGTCCCGCTATTTACTGTGAGGACATGGTGGAAAAATCCCGCCTCCGGCGCGTCTATACCAATGCGGAGCTGCGTCAGCCCATCTTCGGCTTTTTGCAGGAGGTCTGCGGTATCTCCCCCTATATGGACCTGACAGACCTGCGGCCCTTAACGGCAGATGCGTTTCTTGCCGATATTTTTCAGGTCCCGCAGGGAACGCCGCTGCTGAATATGGACGAGGTGGACTATGACATCGACGGTGTGCCGGTGTTCGTCTCCAGCGAATATTTTGCCGATGGCATCTTCCGCCACACCGTTCTGCGGAAAAAGCTGTAAGCCCCCTGCCCTGTCCGCTTGACCTTTCCGCATTTTTGCGGTATCATCGATTTTAACATTTTATCAGTCAATTTCACGGAAAGAGGTAATTTTTATATGGCGTATTTCTTCCAGGAACCCTCTCACACCTTCAGCGAGTATCTGCTGGTGCCCGGCTATTCCTCTGAGCACTGCATCCCCTCTAATGTTTCCCTGAAAACCCCGGTGGTCCGGTTCAAAAAGGGCGAGGAATGCCCCCTGACCATGAACGTCCCCATGGTCTCCGCCGTCATGCAGGCTGTGTCCGGCGAGCAGATGGGCATTGCCTTAGCCAAGGAGGGCGGCATTGCCTTTATTTATGTCTCCCAGTCCATTGAGTCTCAGGCGGCCATGGTCCGCCGGGTCAAGAACTACAAGGCGGGCTTCGTCATCAGCGATTCCAACCTCCGGGTGACGGATACTCTGGCGGATGTGCTGGCTCTGAAGCAGCGCACCGGCCACTCCACCATGGCTGTCACGGATGACGGCACCGGCACCGGCAAGATGCTGGGTCTGGTCACCAGCCGTGATTACCGGGTCAGCCGCATGGAGCCAGACGCCAAGGTGGCGGATTTCATGACCCCGGTGGAAAAGATCATTTCCGCCCCGGAGGGCACCAGCCTGAAAATCGCCAATGACATTATCTGGGACCACAAGCTCAACGCCCTGCCTATTCTCTCTGAGGACGGTCATCTGGTGAGCTTTGTGTTCCGCAAGGACTACGATTCCCACAAGGGCAATCCTCTGGAGTTGCTGGACAGCCAGAAGCGCTACGTGGTGGGCGCCGGCATCAATACCCGGGACTACGAGCAGCGGGTGCCCGCACTGGTGGACGCCGGTGTGGACGTGCTGGTCATGGACTCCTCCGAGGGCTATTCCTATTGGCAGAAGCACTGCCTTGAGTGGATTCGCTCCAAGTATGGCAACACGGTCAAGGTAGGCGCCGGCAACGTGGTGGATGGCGAGGGCTTCCGCTTCCTGGCAGATGCCGGAGCCGACTTCGTAAAGATCGGCATCGGCGGCGGCTCCATCTGCATCACCCGCGAGACCAAGGGCATCGGTCGCGGTCAGGCCACAGCTGTGATCGATGTGGCCGCCGAGCGGGACAAGTATTTTGAGGAAACCGGCATCTATGTCCCCATCTGCGCCGATGGTGGCATCGTGCAGGATTACCACATCACGCTGGCACTGGCCATGGGCGCGGATTTCTGTATGCTGGGCCGCTACTTCTCCCGGTTTGACGAATCCCCCACCAGCAAGATTTTGGTGGGCGGCAGCTATATGAAGGAATACTGGGGCGAGGGCAGCGCCCGCGCCCGGAACTGGCAGCGCTATGATTTGGGCGGCGCCGCCAAGCTGAGCTTTGAAGAAGGCGTGGATTCCTACGTTCCCTATGCCGGTGCGCTGGCAGACGGTATGTCCACCACACTGGCCAAGGTCCGCTCCACCATGTGCAACTGCGGCGCGCTCACCATTCCCGAGCTGCGGGAAAAGGCCAAGCTGACGCTGGTTTCCGCCACCTCTATTGTCGAGGGCGGCGCACACGATGTGCTCCTGAAGGATACCTCCAACAGCGGCGGGAGAAGCTAACTGGTTCTCCCCGCAAATACTAAATTCATAACAAATCTCCGAGTGCTTTGGCACTCGGAGATTTGCTTTTTATGATACGGCGGTAAACTCCGCTTTTCATTTTACGGCGAATATGATATGATAGCTCCATTGTTGACTGGCAAGGAGATGAGCACACGTGCAGGCTGCGGAGCTGGCGATTTTGAATTGGATACAGGCGTATCTGCGCTGCGGGCTTTTAGACACAATGCTCCCATGGGTAACGCACCTGTGTGACCATGGGGAGATTTGGATTCTGCTGGCCGCTATGCTGCTGGCATTTCCGAAAACCAGACGAGCCGGGGCCTGCGTGGCCTGTGCGCTGGTGCTGGACTTGCTGCTGTGCAACATCTGGCTCAAGCCCATGATCGGCCGGATACGGCCCTTTGCGGTCAATCCGGCGGTGTCGCTGCTGATTGCACCGCCTACAGATGCCTCGTTCCCCTCCGGGCATACGGCGGCGTCCTTTGCCGCCATGCTGGCACTGAACCGGGCGGGAAGCAGCCTCTGGAGGCCCGCGCTGGTGCTGGCGCTTCTCATCGCCTTCTCCCGGTTGTACCTTTACGCTCACTGGCCCACCGATGTACTGGGCGGTGCCGCAGTCGGCGCGCTGGCAGGCTGGCTGGGAGCAAGGCTGGTACAATTTTTGTCTGAAAAGTACCGAACACACAGACTGTGATTTTTATTGGTGGAGGTCATCATGGCTTTTGATTTCAAGAAGGCATACAAAGCGCTTTATATGCCCCAAAATGTACCGGAGCTGATTACCGTTCCTCCGGCCAACTATATCGCTGTCCGGGGCCACGGCGACCCCAATGAGGAGGGCGGCGCGTACAAACAGGCGATTGAAATTTTGTATTCCGTTGCCTATACCCTGAAAATGAGCTATAAAACAGAGCATCAGATTGAGGGCTTCTTTGAGTATGTTGTCCCGCCGCTGGAGGGCTTTTGGTGGCAGGAGGGCACGGACAGCGCGGATTATACGAATAAATCCGCATTCAACTGGATTTCCGTGCTCCGTCTGCCGGATTTTGTGACGGAGGCAGATGTCCACTGGGCTGTGGAGACGGCGTCTAAAAAGAAAAAGTTAGACTGCTCCCCGGTGGAATTTATGACCATAGACGAGGGGCTGTGTGTTCAGATGATGCACCTCGGCTCTTATGACGATGAACCGGCAAGCGTTGCGAAAATGGACGCATTTCTATCTGAAAACGGTCTTGTCAACGATTTCAGCTCCGAGCGACTTCATCATGAAATTTATCTATCCGACGCAAGAAGGGTTGCCCCTAAAAAGCGCAAAACCGTGATTCGCCATCCCGTTAAAAGGGGCTGATTTTCCCACCGGACAGCAAACCGATAACAGCATAAACGGCATGACCCCCCTTTGGGTCATGCCGTTTATCTATTGGTTCTTTATAAATACTCCCGGCAATGCCGCCAAAACGCCGCTGGCATCATTTGCGGCTCAGCAGTGTGCGGAATTTTCTCGCGGGGGATGTCCGCACACAGTCCCACACCTCCCGTGTGGCGCAGATTTTATCCGCACAGGTGACCACTACGCTCTCCTTATACTTCGGCGGCGTAGGGTTCAGAGGGAACATATGCCGGTGGATGATATTCGCCTCAATGGGATTTAAGCCGAAATCCCGCTCTGCATTCTCCATGGCTCTCCGGGCATGGTAAAAGCCGTGGAGCCTATGGTCATCGTTGTGCTCCCGCCAATTATACAAAAAATAATCGTGGAGCAGCGCACCGCGAACCAGACTGCACCAGTCCACATCCCAGCCCCATTTTCTGGCCAGACGGATACTGCAAAGCGCCACGGCCACAGAATGATCGAAGCAGGTGGTACTGCCGTGCTGAGGAATTTCCCGCTCCCGGGCCATGGTAGGCGAACGCAGGATGTCCCCGCCGTATTCCCAGAGCATTTCCTGATCGGTCATATCCATCGCCTCCTTTCACTCTGTTCCTGATTATAGGGGGCGGCGCACGGATTGTCCAGAGAAAAAGCAGACAGAGCTGACCTGTTTTCCGCCTCTATTCTTGTGCACTTTATTCATTATTTTTCTTATATCCTTTAAAAAATTCTGTTTTTTGGATAAACTTGCAAAATCAGTCTTGACAAATGTCCGCGTCAGGCGTAAACTGCGCTCAAGTTCAAAGCAAAACCGATGACACGGAGTAAGTACACAGAAGTGCGTTCCCCGCAGCGAGCTGCCGGCAGTGAGAGGGCAGCGGGAGGGTATCTGTGGAATGGACCGTGGAGGGCGGGCCGAACAGCGCAGCTTAGTAGGCACCGACGGGCTTTTCCCCCGTTACCAAGGAAGGATGTGTGTTGGCACATCGCCGAGCGGACGTTTATCGTCAATTTGGGTGGCACCGCAGAAGTTTCAGACTTTTGTCCCAAAAGAACCTATTCAGGAGGTCCTTTTGTGGATGGAGGTCTTTTTTTGATGCCTTCTCCGCATGGACCCTTACGTGCTATGAAAGGAGAACGCACTATGGCAGCCGAAAAGGACAACATCCCCTACAAGATTTACCTCTCTGAAGATGAGATGCCCAAGGCATGGTACAATGTCCGGGCGGATATGAAGGTCAAGCCCGCTCCTCTGCTGAACCCCGGCACCGGAAAGCCCATGAGCTTTGACGATCTGCGCCCGGTATTCTGCGATGAGCTGATCCGCCAGGAGCTGGACAATGATGACCGGGAAATCCCCATTCCGCAGGAAATTCTGGACTTCTACAAAATGTACCGTCCCTCTCCCCTTGTCCGGGCCTACTGCTTGGAAAAGGCGCTGGGGACTCCCGCTAAAATTTACTACAAATTCGAGGGCAACAACACCTCCGGCTCCCACAAGCTGAACTCCGCCATCGCGCAGGCCTATTACGCCAAGCAGCAGGGGCTCAAGGGCGTCACCACCGAGACCGGCGCCGGCCAGTGGGGCACAGCACTGTCCATGGCCTGCGCGTATCTGGGGCTGGACTGCAAGGTGTATATGGTAAAGGTCAGCTACGAGCAAAAGCCCTTCCGCCGGGAGGTCATGCGGACCTACGGCGCCTCCGTGACCCCCTCCCCCTCTGAGACCACCGCCATCGGCCGGAAAATTCTGCAGGAGCATCCCGGCACCACCGGCTCTTTGGGCTGCGCCATTTCCGAAGCCGTAGAGGTCGCCACCTCCACCCCCGGCTACCGCTATGTGCTGGGCAGCGTGCTCAATCAGGTGCTGCTGCACCAGAGCGTTATCGGCCTTGAGACCAAGGCGGCACTGGATAAGTACAACATCGTGCCGGACATCATCATCGGCTGTGCCGGCGGCGGCAGCAACCTCGGCGGCCTCATCTCCCCCTTCATGGGCGAAAAGCTCCGGGGTGAGAAGGACTACCGCTTCATCGCCGTGGAGCCCGCCTCCTGCCCCAGCTTCACCCGCGGCAAATTTGCCTACGATTTCTGCGACACCGGCATGGTGTGCCCCCTCGCCAAAATGTACACCCTCGGCAGCAACTTCATTCCCTCTCCCAGCCACGCCGGCGGTCTGCGGTATCATGGCATGAGCAGCATCCTCTCCCAGCTCTACCATGACGGCTACATGGAGGCCGTTTCCGTAGAGCAGACCAAGGTCTTTGAAGCGGCGGAGCAGTTCGCCCGCATTGAGGGCATCCTTCCCGCACCGGAGTCCAGCCACGCCATCCGGGTGGCCATTGACGAGGCCATGAAGTGCAAGGAGACTGGCGAAGCCAAGACCATTGTGTTCGGTCTTACCGGCACCGGCTACTTCGATATGGTGGCCTATGAGAAGTTCCACAACGGTCAGATGACGGACTACATCCCCACTGACGAGGAGCTTGCAGCCAGCTTTGCAACGCTGCCCAAGGTCCCTGGTCAAGAGGGCTGAGCTTTCCTTATATAAAATCCCGGCCCCGCTGAAAAAATCAGCAGGGCCGGGATTTTTGCTTTTTATTCCGCTTTGGCCTCAGTGGGGTCCGCCGCGGCGGCCAGCTTTTTCAGTTCTTCCTCCTCCAGCACCCGGTAGGCTACCTTACCTACCAGCGTTTTCGGAAGCTCCGCCCGGAACTCAATATCATAGGGCATGGCGTACTTCGCCACATTTTTCTTGAGATAGGCCATAAGCACATCCCGCGTTTCCTCGTTGGCCGGGACGCCGGGCTTCAGCATAACGAAGGCTTTCACCTTCTGCATTTTCAGCTTGTCCGGCACGCCGATGACACAGCTCATCTGCACCAGCTCATGAGCGTCCAGAATATTCTCCATTTGAGAGGGATACACATTGTAGCCGCTGGTGACGATCATACGCTTGATACGCTGCTTGAAATAGACAAAGCCATCGCTGTCCATATACCCCAGATCACCGGTGTGTACCCATGTCAATCCATCGGCATGGGTCTGGAGCGTTGCGGCGGTCTCCTCCGGGTGATGGAGATAGCCCATCATCACTGTGGGACCGGCAAGGCAGATTTCGCCATCCGTGCCGTAGGGCACCTCATTCTGGGTGCCGTGCTCCACAATCTTATAGTATGTATCCGGGAACGGGATGCCGATGGACCCCTCCCGGGAGATGTGATACGGCGTCAGGCAGGAGGCGGTGACGCACTCCGTCAAGCCATAGCCCTCCCGCACCTGAATGGTGGCGTGGTGGTCAAAGAGGAATTTATCGAACCGCTTCTTCAGCTCCACGGAAAGGCTGTCGCCGCCGGAGTAGACGCCCTTGAGGCAGCTCAAATCGGCGTTTTTCATTTTCGGCAGCCGCAGCAGCGCCTCATAGAGCGTCGGTACACCGGCAATGAGGTTGCAGCGGTATTTTAACAGCAGCTTTGCATAGCTGTCCGGCGTGAACCGGGGCACAAGGATGCAGCAGCCGCCGTTGACCAGCATGGAATGGATGGACACACCCAGTCCGAAGCCGTGGAACATCGGCATCACCGCCAGCATTTTATCGCCGGGACGGAACATGGGATTGGTGGCGATGATCTGTGCGCCCAGCGCGTTGAAGTTCAGATTGGTGAGCTGGATTCCCTTTGTCACGCCGGTGGTGCCGCCGGAGTAGAGAATCACCGCCTCATCTTGTGCTTTTTTCTCCGCCTTATACCTCCAGTGGTACGCCAGGCCACGGCGCAGAAACTCGTGCCACCGCAGCACCGGCGCGTCCTTGGGGATACGGGCCTGCTTGCGGCCCTCAGTGAGCATATAGCCCACCCGCACCGGCCGGGACAGGGCGTCCGGGATGGAGGCCAGAATGATATTGTCCAGCGTCACGTTCTGGCGGATGGCCTCAAATTTATGGTAGAACTGGTCCAGCGTCACTGCAAAGAGAGAGCCGGACTCCTTGAGGTAAAACTCGATCTCATTCTCACTGGAGAGGGGATGAATCATATTGGCCGTGGCGCCCACAAGATTGATGGCGTAGAACATGGTGACTGCCTGCGGGCAGTTCGGCATGGCCATGGTGATTTTATCGCCGGGGCGGACGCCGATGGCCTTCAGCGCACGGGCACAGAGGTTGATTTCCGCCACCAGCGCACGGTAGCTGGTCTTCCGGCCCATAAACACATAGGCGGGATAGCTCGGGTACTTCTGCGCGCAGCGCTCCACCGCCTCATACATCGTACAGTCGGGATATTGCAGATGCTCCGGCACCACGCCGTAAAACGCCAGCCACGGCGCCTTTACCTTTGTCGCTTCAACACTCAAAATCAACAGCCTCCTCCAAGGGTTTTTCCAGCAGCTCCGGATTTGCCAGCAAATACTGCACCAGCTTCAAAGAACGTCCAAAATAAAAACCATCCGCCACCCGCTCGTCCAGCGTGATACCGATGTCCACCATATCCCGCACACTGCGGGAACCGTCCGGGGCAATCTTTTCCTCCTTGCGGAGCGTGCCGATGGCGATCATGATGGAATTGGTTCCATAATTATTCAGGTGGTGGTACACGCTGGGACAGCGGATGCTGCCTAAGTTCGTAAGGAACACGCTGGCAAAGTTGGGATCGTCCTCCCGGAGCTCATCCGGCACTTTCCCGTAAAAGTCCAAAATTTTTAAAATCCGGAAAAACAGCATCAAAAACCACCGGGGCAGATGCTTTAAGATATCCATGGCCCCGTTGGCACCGCCGCTTTTCTCTGTCCGTGCCTGATGCACCTTGCCTACCACCTGATGCGTCACGGCGGTCAGCGTCCAGTCCTCCGGCGCTGTCGCCACCACCAGCCGCTCCTCGCTGTGGTCCTCAAACCGCTTCTTCGCCACAAAGCCCAGCGTGATGTCATAGCGCTGGTAGTATCTGCGGCCGGAGATATAGCGGTTCAAATCCGGACGGAAATACACGGTTTTGGCAACAGCCATGAGAATGCAGTGGAACAGCGTTGCCCGGTATTCCTCCTCATGCTGGTTTTTCCCCTCAATGTACCGCAGTGTTTCCGTTACATCAAAGGGCATATTGACATAGACCTCCGCATCTGTGCGCTTGTCCATCAGATGCGGCATAATGGTGTGCAATCCGTCCAGATCACGGACCCAATATGCGTCCCGCCGGTCCCCCCGGCGCTTTTTACGTTCTTCCATATACGCTCCTAATTATTCACAGTCCGCGCCCAAAAAATGGGACGCCGCGTGTATTCTACCACGCCGCGTCCCATTTGTCAGCCATATTTCCGCTTTTTTAGGAGAAATCTGTCAGGCACTCAAAGATACCGGTCCAGCTTCTGCCACAGAGCCTCGCCCTTTTGCTTCAGCTCCGAACGGAAGCTGCGCCGCTCCTCGCGGCGTTCCTCCCGGCGCTCCTCATATTCCCCCTTATGCTCCTCCCAGCCCTCCCGGGAGCGCTCCGCCAAACCATCTCCCAGATTGCGGAGCCGGGCCAGCGTTTCCATCATAGTCCCCTGCGCGTTCAAAAAGCCATCCATCGGCTTGTGGTGCTCATCGTACCGCCCCATGCGGTAGTTCTCCATCACGATGCCGTAGCGGTCCTCGGCCCGCTTTACGGCGTCCGCCCACGAGAGGTACAGCCGCTCGCCAGCCTGTCGGCCTACCTCGGCCATGCATTCCGGCGTCCGGCAGATTGCCTGCAGCTTGGACGCCATGGCACCGGCATTTTCCTCAATCAAAAAGCCTGTTTCACCGTCTACTACGCCCTCGGCGGCGCAGCTCCCCTTGATGAGCACCGCCGCAAGGTCGCTGGCCGCCGCCTCACGGACCACAAGGCCGTTGGTATCATAGCTGGAGGGGAACAAAAACAGGTCCGCCCGGCAGTACCACGCCCGCAGCGTCTCCCGCTGAGAGATGGCCCCGGTGAAAATGCACTTATTGCCCAGCGGCTTTGCGTATTCCTGCACCTCTGCCGCGTCGGCGCCGTTGCCGATAAACACCATGCGGAAATCCTCCCCTCCGGCCGCAAGCAGCCGCAGCGCGTCCAGAATGATTCTAAGGCCCTTGTACCACATCATGCGGCCCACGAACAAAAATACCGGCACGCCCTCCGGCAGGTCATACCCTGCGGTGGCAGCGGCAATGTCCGCCTCGCTGACCCGGCCCCGTGGCATATCCACGCCGTTTTCCATGACATGATAATCGCCCTGATAGCCGATGGAGCGCAGATTCTCCCCCGCGCCATGGCTGACGACCCATACCTCGTCGCACGCGGAAATATTGGCCGCCAGAAGATACAGCGCGCTCTCCTGCAGCAGTCTGCCCCGGATGAGCTTAGCCACATCCACATCGAATTTTGTGTGATATGTAAACACCAGCGGTGCGTCCACCACCTCCCGGATGGACCGGGCCAAAATGGTGGACATCACCGGGCAATGGCTGTGCAACAGATCGACCTTTTCGCTTTTCAGCCGCCGCAGCGTTTCCGGGGAAAAGGGATAACCCGCAAGATACCCGAACAGCCGCCGGGTATCCACACTGGGGTAGCGTACGACCGGGAACGAAAACCGGCTGTCATCAGCCTCCGGGTGCTCCGGTGTCACCACGATGGCTCGGTCTCCCAGCTTTGTCAGCTCCTGGGCGTAGTTGACAACGGTATTGGCCACGCCGTCGATCAGCGGCGGGAAAGAATCGTTCAAAAGGCAGATGCTCTTGGGTGCCTTCATACTCTATTCTCCTTTGTATTATTCTGTTCCGTACAGGCCCGCAGGACTTAAAAGCCGATAAGTCCCAAATGCTCCAGCAGGATTTTAACGCCCAGCAGCATCAAGATCACGCCGCCGGTCAACTCCGCCCGCTTTTTGTACCGGGCACCGAACCAGCAGCCCACCGCCACACCCGCAACGGAAATGCAGAACGTGGTGGTGCCGATGATGCCGCAGGCAGGCAAAATGGCGGTATCAAGAAACGCGAAAGTAATTCCGATTGCCAGAGCATCAATGCTGGTAGCGATAGCCATGAGAAAAAGTTTCTTGTGGTCCAGACCCGCGCCGATGGCGGCGTCCTCGGCCTCGTCCTCCTCGCCGGAGAGAGCCTCCCGCAGCATATTGCCGCCGATGAGCATCAGCAGGATGAAGGCGACCCAGTGGTCAAAGCTCTGGATTCGGGCCGCGAACTGAGAGCCCAGCATCCAGCCGATAAACGGCATAAGCGCCTGAAAGCCGCCGAAATACAATCCCACCGTCAAGGCATGGCCCCATTTGATCCTCGTCATGGACAAGCCCTGACACACCGACACCGCAAAGGCGTCCATAGATAGGCCCACACCGATGAGCAAAATCTCAATAAAACTCATAAAAGCCTGTTCCCCCTACAGAATGACAGGCACCTCCCGGCGAATCGTCAGGCAGTCCGGTGCCACATCACAGTCATAGGCCAGCACCCGCACCCCATGGGCCGCCGCGTCCCGCAGGGCGGAGCCGAAGGCGGGCTGTGTTGCGTCATTGGGGGCGACGCTGGCAATATCTTCTATTTGTATCACAAAAAAGAGTGTCGCGTCAAGCCCATCCGCCGCAGCCCGCTGCAGCTCCCGGATGTGCCGCACACCCCGCTCCGTGGGGGCGTCCGGGAACAGGGCGTTTCCGTTTTCCTCCAGTGTGACGCCCTTGACCTCCACCAGATGCGGTCCACGGGGCGTTTCCAAGCAAAAGTCCAACCGGGAAGCACCGTAGACGAACTCCGGACGGATAGCGGTGACCTCCGGCGCAAAGCCGCCGGACGCCGCCCACTCATGGAACACCTTATTCGGCGCCTGCGCGTCCATGTTGATCAAAATGCCGCCCTTATCTACCGCAATGAGGTCATAGGCCGTTTTCCGAGCGGGATTGGCTCCCTTTTCCAGATAGACCGTACACCCCGGCACTAAAAGCTCCCGGCAGCGGCCCGTATTCTTCACATGGACGGTCTCTGTGTGTCCGTCCAGCTCCACATGGGCGATAAAACGGTTAGGGCGGTCGATGAATTTCGCCGCCCGGACATTCTGATAGTACATTGCTGTCTCCTTCGTATCATTCGCCATCTGCAGGCGCGGCTGGCAGCAGGGGGCTGTACATCATGATGGCATCGTTGGTGCAGAGGTACTGCTCCTCCAAAAGCGCACCGGACAGGCCATACACCTCCCGCCAAAGCTGGTTGTGCCGGATATAGCCGCCCCAGGCGGCCTGGTCGATTCGGGCATCCCGTTCCAGAACCCGGAAGCGGAGAGCGGGCGGCTTCACGGAATACCATGCCCCCTCCAGATGGGTCTCCCCCACCCGCAGGCACAGCTGATACGGACGGTCCGTGTCATTGCGGATCATGAGATCCCGGTGGGGATAGGCACAGGTGGCCCCGCTGCCGAAGGGCTGGGTGCGGTTGGCGTCCGGGAACACGTCATGAGAGTGGCGGTAGCGCTCTGTCACCGTCAGGGGTGTGTGGAGGGTCATCCAGAAAATCAGATTGGACAGCTGGCACAGCCCACCGCCAATATCCCCGCCAATCTGTCCCAGAAACAGCACCATGCCCTCCTTGTAGCCCTTTCGGGCGGTGGGTTTTCCGATAAGCTTCCAATAGCTGAAGGTCTCGCCGGGATGCAGGATCAGTCCGTCCAACCGTTTTACAGCCAGCTTCAGATTTGTCACCTTATTCTCCTGCCAGACCATTTCCTCCCCCCGGAGATGCCGCAGAAGGGGCGTGGCGTGGGAGAACTGGACGCAGGGGAGCCGCTCTTCCCTCCGAATCTTTGCCCAACGGTACTTGGGCGAACACCACAGCAGATATCGTTTTCCGGTGTAATACGCCTTTCCCAGCCGCAGACGCAGCCAGCTGCGCCGGATGGGCGGGCGCAGGTCCATGGTCTTGTCCATGTGCTCCCTCCCCAGTCATTTTTATTAGTATGCCATACTGCCCGCTCCAAAT
>UQMC01000016.1 GCA_900542115.1 uncultured Oscillibacter sp.
CAAAAAACCTCGTCTTGCCCGCACCGGAGCCGCCAATCACGATTTGCAGCAGATTGCGCCGGTGCATTTTGCCGTTCAGGCTCATGCAAACATTCTGCGTCAGGATGGTGTTATTGCGCGGGTCTTTGTCCCGGTACTTGGCGTTCAGCTGCTTGGTGCTGCCCCATTTTGCGGAGCCGTGCTCCTCGCCCGGTCTGCGGTTCTCGCGGGTGGAGAGATAAAGCGCCACGGCAAAGCCATAGGCCGCCAGCGCCCACAGCATAAATTTCGGCGTATGCGGCGTCCACCGCACAGAAAAGGGATGCTCCATCAGCCATGAAAGCCGCCCCATCAGCGTAAACACGGTCATTCCGGCCTTATACTCTGTTGCAAGCAGCGCTGCCAGCCAAAGCAGCATCGGCACAGGCAACAGCCACAGCAGCGGGTTCTGATTTTGATTTCGTCTCATGTAATCCCCCTTTACGCAAAAAGAGGCCGCCCCTTTTCAGGAGCGGCCTCAAAAATGCGGCTCAATTTGAGACACATTTCGACAGCATCAATATCCCGTGCGAGGTAGCTTAGGAACAGTGGGTTTTCCATATACGGATGTCACCCAGCGGCTTACTGCCTGCACCCATGTTCCGTTATAAGTGCCGCCCACATCTGCTACGTTGACGAATGAACCTGCGGGCAGTCCAGCCACGGCCCTACAATAGAGATAGGGTTTTTCCACCTGCGCAAAGCCCGCAGGGGCCTGCCCAAAAACAAACATGATCTCCGTCACACGCTCGTTGGACGCTAAGCCCAATGCCACGGAGGATGCCGCCAGCGTGTAATTCTTGCTGGTGGTGAGATTATCGGCCAGTGTACGATAGTCACCGCCATTGACGCGGTAGACAATTTTGTAAGTGCCGGGGAAGTTATAAGTGCCTGTTACAACCTTTTCCAAACGCACCTGTGCCGGGATGGTATCTCTCCAGTAAAAATTGCTCAGGCTGACATTAGATGTGTTAGCGATGTTGGAAAAGGCATAGCGCACCGGTTGATTGGCCATAATCTCCTTGGGACCGGTCTTGGTAATGGAAATGCCAGTAGCAAGGCTCTTGTTCTCTGTCTCAATGCGGACGATCTGACCCTCATGTTCAAGGTAGACTGTCAGTTCCTTTTCGCTGATACCGTAATGCTCCGGTGCCTTGACCTCTCGCACAAAATACCGCGACAAGGGCAGCCGCTTAGAGACGGCCAATCCCCGGTTATTGGTGCGAATGGTATCAACAACATTTCCTGCCTTATCGGTGATTTCAAATACCGCACCCTCCAGCAGCGTACCGGCGCTCAGGCCGTTGGTGGAATTGTAGTCCGCGGAGCGCTTTGTAATCTGAATCTGTCCGGTGATGGGTGTATTTTCCCATTCGACCTCGGTGGTTTCGCCAGACTTGACATAGACCGTCTTTTTCTGTGTGTCGCGCACATAGCCCTCGTTTTCCAGTTCACGCAGATAGTAGCGGCCAGCAGTCAGGTTTTCAAACCGGACATAACCGCGATCATCGCTTGTCTCCTGCGCGATGGGGTTGTTACCACTGTCATAGAGGATGAAGGACACGCCGTAGATACCCTCGCCGGTGGCCGAATCGACCTTGTGGATCAGGATGCCGGAAATGGCCTTGTTAGTCACCGTCTTGGTGGTCATCTTTCCATCTTCCACGGTGAAATAAATGGGCGTGCTGTCAAGCTGGAAGCCCTTGCCCGCCTCGGTTTCCACGACATAGTAGCTGCCGCTTTCCAGCGGCACATACACGCGGCCATCCGTTCCGGTGGTGACGGTGTCCACCAGACCGCCATCGCTGACACGGCGGATCTCGAAGGTGGTGTTGGGGATGCGCTGGGTTTTGTCCGCCGCATTGACCTTGATGAGCTCCACGCCGCCAATGGGGGCGTTATAAAAGTACAAGGACTGCGTGTCATCGGGGTTGACCACCACGGTCTGTGTGCGGGTGTTCTCGTCGATGGTGTAACCGGAGATAGATTTTTCCTCCGTCACCACCAGTGTGCCGGTGACGCCCTTGAGAATGATCTGCCCGTTCTCATCCGTGTAGTACAGACCGTTGGAGCTGATTTTTCCGTTTTCGTCGGGGACGAACTCGCCGGTAGCCGTAGTGATCTTGAAGGTAACGCCCTCCAGCGGTTTCTTCGTCACAGCGTCCAGCTTGTTGATAATAAGCGCGCCCTGACGCTTGTTCCAGAAGGTCAGATTTTGCACCGTCCCTGCCTTGATGAGAATGTCCTGGGGTGTGCCGTCCAGCACGAATCCATCCACAGATTTGATCTCACGGGCAACTACGGTAGTACCGGGTTCTAAACCGTTCAAAACGATCTCACCCGCCTTGTCCGTGTAATATACGCCGTCATCGGGGCCAACGGCAGCGCCGCTGCCATCTACTACCTTGAAGGCAACGCCAGAAAGCGGCTCGTTCTCCGTTCCTTCGATATATTTGTGGATCACCAATGTGGTAGAAGGTTCGTTGTCAAAGGTCAGGCTGTTGGGTACACCGCTCCTGACCACAATGGTTTTTGGCGTCTCATCCTTGATATAGCCGATGGGCGCTTTATCCTCAGACACAATAATGGTGGCATTGGGATTCAGGGCAGTAATGGTCACAGTACCGTCAGAGCCGGTGACGAACCGTCCGTTGTCTGTTCCAATGGGCTTGCCCTCACTGTCCTTCACAATGAACTCCGCCTTTGCCAGAGGTTTCTTTGTCAGTGCGTCCCGTTTCAGAATGGTCAGGTTGCAGAGGGGCTTATTGTAGAATGTCAGAGGCGCGTTTTCACCCGCCTGTACTGTAATAGTCTGGGGTGTGCCGTCCAATGCGTACCCCTCCGGGGGACGAATTTCCTTTGCCACGATGGTCGTACCGGCAGGCAGCTTAGGAAGCTGGATAGCACCAGACTTGTCCGTGGTGAACTCACCGTTAGCGGTGCCGATGAACGTACCCTTATTGTCAGTGACGAGGAAGGTAGCACCCGCCAGCGGCGTTTTACTGGCATCATCCGCCAGCTTCTTGATGAGGACGGAGCCGTAAGGCTGGTTGCTGAACCGGAGCGTCACCACATCCTGATCCTTACCGCTCAGCAGCACGGTCTGGGGCGGCGTGTCGATGGAATAAAACGGACTGGCTTTGGTTTCTTCCACGATATAGGTGCCCGCTTTCAGGCGGGTGAGGATGATGGAGCCATTTTCCGAAGTGGTGTAGGTGCCAATGACGGTGCCGCCGGTGCCGGAAGTGCCGCCCAGATAGCGGATCTGGAACTCCGCTCCCTGTAAGGCCGCGCCGGTTTTTTCATCATACTTGAATATCACCAGCGCACTGAGAGGGCGGTTTTCCCAGATTTTGACCGCGTTTTCGTTGCCAGCCAGATAGAATTTCTGGGTCGGTTCGTCAGCGGGGGCGAATCCGGATGCCGGGGCCTCCTCAGTCACTTTGTACCAGCCGCTCTTGAGGGCATCGCCCGTGAAGATGATCTCGCCATGGTCATCCGTGTAAAAGCTGCCGAGGTCATTCATGGCGCCGGTGCTTGTGTTGTCCGATGCCCACCAGATGTGGAACTTGGTGTTGGGGATGGGGTCTTTGGTAACTTCACACCGCTTGATGATTTTCAAAGAAGGCTTCATGGCGTTGAAGAATGTTACCGTGCGGGTCTCGCCGGGACCGAGGGCAATCGTCTGGGGAATGTCGCAGAGGATCACATCGGAGGGAACATTGACCTCCGTGACCTTGTAACTGCCCACGGGGATATTCGCCAAAAAAATACGTCCCGCGCCGTCCGTGGTCGCGGTGGTGGAGTAGCTGCCGTCGATCTGCTCAATTTTGTAGGTCACATGGGCAATGGGTTCCCCGGTGGCAATATTTTTCTTCAGGATCTCCAAACCGGGTTTTACATAGTTGGTGAAGGCGGCCTCCACAGTACCGGCACCGGCCAGCAGAGCGATGTCCTGATGAGTGCCGGTCTTGATATACGGTTCCTCCACGGACTGCTCGGTAATGCGGTACACACCGGGCTGGAGATCGGGCAGTGTCTTTTCGCCGTCCACGGTGACGGTGGTGGAGTAGTTGCCCGTCAGGGCCTCCACCAGAAAGGTCGCCTTGACCTTGGCGAAGGTCTGCGCGTCTGCCTTGGTAATTTTCAGGCTGGGCAGAGGACTGTTGCTGGCGGAAACAGTGTACTGCTTGTCACCATCGGTCACGTCCACATAGACGCTGTGGGGGGTGGGGTCCAGAGCATAACCCTCCGGAGCTTCCACCTCCACGAATGTCCACAGACCCTTGGTGACGTCCTTTACCTCGATAATACCGCCGTTTTTGGTCACATCACTGCCGACGATCTGACCGTCGCGGTAGATGTTGAATACAGCGCCATCCAATCCACGGTTAGTCCCGGCAATCACCTTCTTGAACGTGATGTCGCCATCTCCAGCAACGGGAGGGGGCGGATTGTCGCCGCCTTCCGGCTTATCGTCCGTCACAACCTTACGGGCTGTGTGATAGGCAAAGAAGCTCTGGCGGCCAGCGGTTCCGGAAGTGGCAAGAACGGCCCACTTGCCAGACACGTCCTCCACGATGGATGCCTGCTTGCCCTGTGCAGTATATTCCTCGATCTGTTTCTGAAGTTCCGCATCCTCCTTAGCTTTCTGTGCCCGCATCCAGTTGTAATAGCCAACATAGGTTTCATAGGTATCGGCGTTGGCAAAGCCACCGGCATCAATGTCGCCGGCGGTATCGCCGCCTGCGGATTTATCGCTTTGATGATCCCAGATGTAGGTCTGCAAGGCCATAAACAAGCTGCCGGGGATGTCGCCGGTATAATCAGCGATATAGGACATCATCCACTTGACGTTTTCCTTGGTGATGGTGTCCATCTCACCCAAGCCGGTCTTGGCAACCGCCTTTTCCAACAGGGCATCGGCATCCGCGCCGGTGGCGCTGGTGTAGGAATAACTATTGAGGAAACTGGCAGTTCCGTACCGATAGGAATAGCCGAGATCCATGCAATAGAGCTGCCTTCCGGCAGCCATAGGCGGGCGGTAGGAATAAGGCTGACCGGCGGAGGTCAGCCGGGTAGACCAGAGATTGGGGTTTGTGGTGGGCTTGATACCCATTCCACTGCCGGAGGCTGCCAAAGCAGAGGTGGGCAGCAGTGTCAGCAAGGTCAAAAGAGCCAACATTGCTGACATGATCCGTGTTTTCCATGTTTTCATACACTGATTTCCTTTCACATTTTCATAATAGAAAAGCAGGCCGTATAACACGACCTGCTCTTTCAGAAAAGAGATATTTACTTGTTCATAATAGGTATATCTACCTGTGAGATCACACATCCATCATAGAGAAAGAGCTGAACGCAGTACCAGCTTTCCTCCCCAGCAGCATTGATGCCCTTGGCAATGCCCACACCGATAGCGTTTAGGCGTTCATTGCGTATATTCCGCAGATGTGTCTCGGAATTGGCCCAGCCATCGACTGCCGCTTCCGCGAGGCTCACATCATGTTGGGAAAGGTAACGTGTGGCGATCCGATGGATGTTTTCCGCCATGTACGGGCAGTCCGTGACCGTATTGAAGTTCCGACCATCCGGTCTGGTGTGGGAATAGACCGTGTTGGCGGCCATTTCGTCGGCTCGCACTTGCGCGGCCTGCATGAGCTTGTCGCTGGTGGTCAGGGCAGCAATGCCGCTTTCCTTACGGAGTGCATTGGTACGGTCCACGATGTCCTGTTTCATTGCATCCACATCGGCATCATTGGTAGGGGCTGTGGATTCTGGATGCGATTCCGGTTTATCGGGTTCTGCCTTTGCAGGCGCTTTGCCGGTGTAGGGCTTGCCGCTTTCCACCTGCACACAACCGTTAACGCTGTCCCAATAAACATTGAAACCGACCTGTTCGCCAATGTCACGGAGCTTGACGTAGTTGTTGCCTTTGATACGATAGGCTTCCATCTGTACTTCCCGTCCATCGACATAGATGCGATGGGTGCTGCGTTCCGCCATAATGCCAGCGGCATAGGCGGTGGTGCCGCTAAACAGGGCAACGCCAACCAGCAATCCGGTGACAAAGGATGTGTATGGTTTTTTCATGGCATTTCCTCCAGACATAAGAATGATTGGCATTTCTGCCTACCGTTATTATGTCATAATCTCACACAACTCGCAAAAAATCATCCAACGGCCACGAAATACATCGTCGAATTGTGTCTCAAATTGAGCCGCATTTTGACTGCCGCTATTCAGTTTTTAGCGCTCCACAGCGCAGACCATCCAGCGATATACCGACTGATCTCTGACGCAGGTATAAAGGGTCAGGCGGTTGTCACTACTGGCCGTTGTGCCGCTGGTGTCCGTCTCCAGCACCTTAGACACACTGGTAACGGTGTAGCTTCGTGTCCCCAGCTTCGTCGTGTAGGTGATGGTATCGCCTACGGTCAGCGTGTGGATCTGTCCAAAGTGATTGTTGACGCCGCGGTTGTGCCCAGCGATACACACATTCCCATTCCAAATGCTGGAGTCGCTGAAATGACCCGCTCCTTTTTTCAGTGCGTTGCTATCCGTCCCCTCATAGACCTTGACGGTTAGACCGATGGCCGGGATTTTCAGCGTTCCCAAACTGCCGTTGCTGTAATAAAGGTCAGAGGAAACCGGAGTGTACGCCGTGCTGTTCCAGCTGCCGCCGCTATCCACTGTGGGATAGGGCACACCGCCAACAGATCCGACGGAACTGACCAGCCCGCCGCTGTGGGCGCCGGGGGTCAGGTTAGGCGTCAGGGGCTCACCCGTATCGGGCAGGTAACTGGTGGGACTGCCAAAGGCGGGCGGGATCAGTGCCGTGTTCTTGCTGCGGTCAACATTGTCCGTTCCGTACTCCATAACAGTTTCCACGCTGGTCGGCCTGCCAAAGAGATAGTCCTCCGGGGCGTCCACCGTGTAATCCAGCGCATAGGCGGGCACCGCAGCCAGCACGGCGGTCAATGCCGCCGTCAGGCACAAGGTTTTCCATTTCATTTCGTGTACTCCTCCCATTTCTTTTCGTTCTTTCGCTTTTTCAGCCAATTACGGCCCAGCACAACGAGGCCAGCCACACCGGCACCAGCGGGCAGAATCAGCAGATAGCGCCAGTCGAAAGCACTGCGTTCCGGCTGGATAGGCGTCCCACTGAAAATTGCGGTGTAAATGGTATCGTCCATCGTGGTACGGACTACCCCACCGGAATAATCCGCCGTGACAATATAGCCAGTAGCATACTTGTTGGATACCTTTCCTGTGTAGGTAGCCGAGGCATGATAAAAACCGTCCGACTCCTGCCACTGCACATCTGCCAATTCCATCGTGCGGCCATTGTCCGTAATGCTCTTGGGGACAAAGGATATATCCGCATCAGACAGGTTTGGGTAGGTTCGGGTTGCCGTTACAGTCTTGGTGGAAGTGTTATAGCCCGCAGCTTCTACCTTGATGCTGGAGGTGTCCAGCACCAAAGTCCCGGTGTAACCGTCCTCCGTGGTAACGGTGCGCTCCGCAGCCAGCTGGGGCATGATCTTCTCCATGTCCTTTGTGTCCATGTTCAGCGTGTAGGTTTCGGCATAGTCCTTCTCATCGCTCTTGGAGTTCTCCTGCCGGGTCACATCCAACAGCGTGTAGTGCCAGCCCTCCCGGTCAAAATCGCCGACGGGGATGCTGGCCGGATCATCTGTGGGAGACAGGCAATAGGTGCGCTCCAACCGCATTTCCTCTCCGCTGGCGTACTCGTTGACCTCTGTGGGATAGAGCGTCGGAGTCAGGAGCAGCGTATCCGCTGCTAAGGCTGGGCAGGTCAACAGGCAGGAGAGCAACGCGGTGATGCACAACGATACTGTGCGTTTCATAGTGGTTCCTCCATATTGATATAATGTAGAAATGCGTCTCAAATTGAGACATATTTTGAAAAGCGCCCCGCCGATAGCTTTCGGCGGGGCAGCTGACGGGCTCGCTGGCACTGCGTTGGACGCGCCGCGCTCCCAATATGGCAAAAGCCGCTGACAGCGGCTTTTGGGGTGTCCTCCCCTTGATTACCTAATGAGCCAGCGAACAGCCCGGTCAAGGCTCAGCCAGTGCGCGCACTGGCTGACTCCGCGCATGATTGCGCCAGCAATCGTGCGGCCTTGACAGGGGTGGGCGGTGGCTCATACTCCCCAAAGGGGAGACACCCCCTGTTGTCGGGACTTTACCGGGTAGGACGATGTACCGGGGCACGGCTGCGCTGTTTGCCCATCTCCAGATTTTTCTCAATGGAGCGCCCAAACTGCTTACTGGTATCCTGAATATTATCGAGAGCCTGTCGGCACTCCTGCGGTTCCCAGCCCTCATAGAGAGCAGCGAGGTTCGACATATCCGGCATAGGCCGTTCAATCCCGTATCTGCGGCAGAGGATATAGGAAATGCTCTGTGCGTCCAACTCACACTCGCCGCGGTCATAGCTGGCATTGGCGCCCTTGGCATGGAAACGGCTGTGGGCTACCTCGGCGGTGATCGCCGCAAAGGCTTCGTTGTCGGGGTAGTCCGGGTTGATGGCCAGTTCCAGATTGGCCGAATCATAAAAGGCGGGCGCGGGAAGCTCCTTGTCAATGACCACCGGCACAACGGCATAATTCAGAACGGTGGTCAACGCCGCCTCCATTTCCTTACTGTCATTCTGCAAGGTGATCCGGGAAATATCCCGGCCCTGCGTCTGCTTGATGTCATAGGCATCCGCCAGCGTATAACCGCGCCCCATAGGAGAGCGGGCAAAAATTTTCACGCCGTTGTTCTTCTCGCTGTCCATAACGGAACGGTTCAGCGTTTTCCAGCGGTCACGGGTTCCGAACACGGTGGCCTCCGGGTTCCCAAACATCACCAGCGCGATATTGCCGGCGCTGTAAGAGGGGTTGTCCCCCTGCATCTCCAGATAGCGGGCGTATGCTTCGGGATTGCTGGTGATCTCCGTGATTCCGGCGTCCTGCATCGCCGTAGTATTTTCCCTCTCGGCCTGCTGGGCTTCTTTCCACTTCGTATCGTTTTCGGCCTTACGGCTCACGATCTGCTCCAGATTTGCCATACAAAAAATTCCTCCTGTTATCTTGATTTCTGCTGTGTGGGCTGGGAACGCTGCTTCGCCTGACCGTCCCGCATCCCCGCAGCGGTTTTCTGCAACACAGCCAATCGGCCTTTTACCGTGGGAATATCGCTGATTTTCTCAGCCGTATCAGTAGTCCTCGTCGTCTGGCTCATTCTCGATACTGTCGAGCCATTCCCGCGCTCTGGTGAGGAGTTCCCTTGTTGAGTGCGGGGCGTGTCTTTTTTTACGGCATCATCCTCCTGCGTCTGCGTAGGGGCGGGATAGCCCCGGCGCTGCATGAACAGATTGACCGGGGATACAAAATCCGTATTGGTGACGAGCGCCACCACACCGTCATCCTCCTTTGTATCCCGGATCGCGGCAAAGAGAATATTGGGCTTGGCTTATTTGCGGAAGTCGTTCAAATCCTCGGCCTTGATGCAAAAGGTTTTCAATTCCTTGCCCTCCCGCAGCAGGCGCTTCATACTGGTCTTTCCCACCAGCTTTTTATTATCCTTCGCCAGAGCATATAAAAAGGCGGTCAGGTTTTTACAGCCTGCCGCCAACAGCTTGATGATTTCCTCCGTCAGCTGGATACTCTCCTTGACCATCAAATCGGCCACTTCGCCACTTGTGTCCATTTAATTACACCTCCCGGTTTTCAAATATTCGATCAGATCCACCATCGTACACTGCGGGGCATACCGTACACAGCGGGTTATCAGCTGCTTGATGTGCCCCTCCCGCTGGGCATCAGGGAGCCTGTCAAAAAGGGCCACATCCCGGACAAGTTCAAAATAGTCCATCAAAACTACGCTTCCACGGTGGATGCTGCTTTCCATATACTCCACATGAAGCGTCAGTGCCAGAACCGGCCAGCAGGTCTGTACCTCAAATAGAGTGAGAAACCCATTGGCATCACTGCCAGCGGTGTAGACCTCGGACAGGGGCATCAACCGAAAGCGGTCTTTCCGGGCCAGAAAGAGATAATCGTTGTATCGGCTCTGCTCCAAAATCTCCAACTCCGCCTTCAGGCTATCACGGTCAATGGGTTGGTACGTCGCGGTCAGCTCCAGCACTTTGTTCAGGTCTGCTTTTATCAGCTTTTTCATGGTCGCTCCTTTCCTTTGAAATTTCCATCTGTGCCCGCACCGTGGGAATATCGTTTTCAATGCGGGCGCACAGCTTCAGCTCCCGGCGCAGTACCCGCAGCCGTGCGGTGATCGTGCCGATCTCCTCGGAACAAGCTGTATCATCCGGGGCTTTTCGGCGCAGGCGGTACAAATCGGCCCGGCGGTCAGTCAGAGCGTCGATCTCCGCTTGCAGCGCCTCCTGCTGCATGGTCAGCTGCTCCACACTGTCGATGCGGTTTTTGTAAAGATAAAAGAACTGCTCTTGGTAGCGGTCAAACTTAATGGCCTCTGCCCGTGAGACTGGGGCCTTGTGCCGAGATGTCGGCTTTCTCAGCAGATAAAGGTATTCCAGATACAGAAGCCGGATACCCCGTGTACGGCCCGCCTTTAAGGGCAAATGGCCTTTCACACGGTATCGCCGCCCATAGGGGAAATACCGCTGCGGCAGGATGGGCGTGTGGTTGCTAATCCGCGGTGCCGCGGCGGTGCGTCCGGCAATCAGCCGGGACAATATTTCCGCCTCGCTGTACCCAATTCCCAGCTTGTCCAGACGCAGAAAACGCTGGCCCCCGGCGGCTTGACCGCCGCATGGGTCACTTGGGGATACCGCTTGACTTGATAGCCCATTTTCACCAACTCTCCCCAAAAAGAACGCATGGTGTAGGCGTTGGCGATGGCAGTGTCTATGTCCGCACGAGTCAGCCCCCGGAAATTGGGCTTCCCCGCCTTTTCTGCCTCCCACTCGGCACGGCTGACAGCTGGCTCACTGGGTTCGATGACGGACAAACCATGCTCCAGACATATCGCATCCGATGTACCCCGGATACCCACCCCGGAGCCGCCCAGCAAGTCCGAAATACGGTCACGGTACATGGAACCGTCCACAAAGGACACGCTGTTGAATACGATATGTGAATGTAGGTGCGCCTTGTTCAAATGCGTGGACACCACTACTTCGTATTTATCCGCCAAAAGCCGCTGCGCCAGTTCGACGCCGATGGCGTGAGCCTGCTCCGGCGCGACCTCGCCGGGGGCAAAGGACTGAATCACATGATAGCCCTTGCGTTTGCGGCTGGTCTTGCCCCAGCGGCGCTTGGTGTCCATCATGTCCGCATAGGCGGTTTCCCGGTCACAGTTCAGCGCAGTTTCAAAACAGTCCTGCTCGGTCTTATCCCGGTTCATGGCGTAGTCCAGCACTGTTTCCAAAGAGGTCTTTTCCTCGTCCTGCGTATAGCCCAGGCACCTGTCCAATCGGCTATGAATGACAATGATCTTCGTATACGCCATTCAAAGCCGCTCCCGCACCAATCGTGTGGCCTGCCGCACCAGATGCAGCGCTTCCGTGATCTCGTCACCGGTGGCTGCGCCCCTGGCGTTGGCTTGATGAGCCAACTGGTTGATGTTATTCCCGATGGCGGACAGCGCCCGAAGCAGGTCGGCATAGGCATCGGGGGGACGGGGCCGGAGATTTACGCCCATAATGAGCTGCCGTACCAACGGCTCCTTTTTCAGCCCGGTCACTTCTGCCTGTCGGCACAGGTGCGCGTACTCCGCGGCGTTCAGGCGAAGCGTCATTGTTTTATATGGCTTTATCGGCTTGTTCCCCCTTTCGGATAGACAGATTGTTTTTCTCTCGCACTTTGCGGGTTTGCGGAACGGTGTGGCCCGCTTCTCGCTCTGACCAATAGTCCGGGTGATACTGCTGGATGATTCGGTTGATTCCTTCTTCAAATTTCACCGGGTCGCTGATCCGATCCGGCAGCGTCCACATCCCACGATCCAGCAACTCGCGAAGCACCACCTGTTCACAGCAATCCTCTTCAAACCAAAGGCAGCCGTTTTCACGAAAGCCGCATTTGCGTGCGGCGCCGGACAGTTCAAGATAGGCGGGCCATTCCGCCATGATGCCGCCGTGGCCGGGTGTTGTGATGAGGTGGATACCGGGATACAGCGTTTCAAGAGCCTGTATTTCGCCCCATGGCGAATAGTCGGTTTGCACAGGGACATCACTCTCCTTGTAAAAAATAATGCGTCTCGATTTGAGACGCATTTCGACGGACGGCACGGGGTTTTAGGGGTACGCCCCTAACCAGCGGAATTTTGATGTCAAAATTCCATGCTGGCTGGGACAGCGACGCAGAGCGCCGCTGTCCTACCGTGTCGGGGAATATTTCTTTTTGATCGTGTGGTTTTCCTTTTGGGGATGCTGTTTCTTAGGAGCGAGAGTAGGCACCTCCAGCATATCCGCGTCGTCCAAGCAGTCCAACAGGGCATCCACTTGGCCTTGATCCGGGCGTTCCGGCTCTTTAGTTGCTACCATGTAGCCCTGCATCAACTGTCCGTTGATGGAAAAGCGGTCTTTATGCTCTGTCGGGATTGGTGGGCATATCTCAACAAACAGGTCAGCGTAGGCTGCAATACGGCCTTGCAGATATTTCTCCATAGACGCTCTATCCCGGAAAATTTTTCTGTCCTGACCGGCTATCTTCCAGCCATCGCCGGAATAGTCCGGGTTATGCGGCGTGTTGAATGTAACTGACCATGTGAGTTCCCATGATTTCGGGACAGATTTTTCCAGCGTCCTATCCCATTCGGTGTGTTCATACTCGCGCCATGAAAAGCGGTACACCATATTGCTCATTTCATGGTTGCCATATTCATTGACCGTCCATCGGTTTGAGGTATGAGGTGTAGGCGGCGTTTTGACATATTCCAGCGCCTTCATGTACTGTTGGGTCTGCTGTGCCTGTTTTGACCATACTTCCACTGCGGCATCAATACGCTGACATAGTTCTTTTTCACGGACAATACTCTCGGCTTTGCGTTCCAGCAATTCATCCACGCTGCACTCGATCAATTCACAAAAGCCATCGCGGCCGCGTTGAAAACTGATGTACTCGCGGACTTCCAACTCCCGCCCCGGTTCTAAACGGCTGTATCCCATGACACACCGCCTATCTTACTGGAACGGACTTTTTGCGTTCAGCCTTCTTTTCAGAAATATGCACTTTCGGCTTCTCCGCTGGAGGTACTGCGGCATCCGCGTCATCCAGACAGGCCAGCAGGTCATCAACGGCCTTCTTGTTGGGTTCTTCCTTATCTGGTGGAGCCAGCGTGTACCCTGCCGCCAAATAGCCGTTGATACTGAACATCCGTCTGCACTCATTGGGGACTGGTGGGGAGATTTCTCGGAACAGGTGACAATACAGGTCAAACCGGCCTTGGATATAATGCTGTGCGGCCTCCATGCTGGGGTATTTTTTCTTATCCTGCCGCGCGACATAGATACTGTCTCCCCAATAATTCCGGTAGTTGCTGTCTGGCTGTTTAGGTGCGTTGTAGATGATTCCCCAGCTGACGAGGTAAACATCGGCGGCCTTTTCATAGGAGATTTTATATCGCATTTTATAGGTGCGGTTGCTGATCTCCCATATCCCGTTTTTGTCCTGTTTCCACTCATTGGAGGTATGCTCGACCTCTGGCGTTTGCAGATATTCCAGCGCCCGTTCCAGCAGCATCGTCTGTGCGGCCTGTTCATCCCACGCCGCCGCAAGTTTTTTTAGCTGGGCGTACAGCTCTTTTTCCAGCGTAATGCTGGCCTCCTTGCGCTGTGTGACTTCCTCTCTCGTCAGCGTGACCAGCGGGGCGATATGAGGGCCGGCCCGCCAATCGTTGAAAGAAATGTTATGCAGGATCGTCATTTTCTGGCCGGGCGTAATATCGTCCTGATATGCGTTCAAATAATAAAAGCTGTCCTCACTGTCCTTTTCAGGCATGGGCTCAACACCTCCTATCTGGCCGGAGTGTCCGGCCCCTTTTTTGTTTTGGGCTGCCAGCCCTTTTGCAAGCGATGTTCCATCGAAATAACGCGGTACAATTCCGCCTCGCTTTTGGGGCAGCAGCGAAAATTCTGAATGGCTCCATACTCAAAGAAAATTTCTTCCCGCTGCTTTCTGTACTGCTCCATCGGCATACGAAACTTCTCCCCGGAGTAAAAAGTAAGCTCCACATCATCAAAGGGGATAGCTACTTTTATGACCCGCTGTACCTGTTCCCGGTAATTCAGCTTCACAACATGACCCATAGGGGCTGTGCCGCGCCGCCCAGTGATGGTGACGCGATAGGCTTCGATGCCATCGGGCATATCCGCATAGTGTGTCCAAATCTTATACCCGTCGCTGTCTCGGAGAAAGACATCCCGTTCCAGCACACACCATGTCCCGTTAGGGCGAGACATGAAGTAGAATATCCGTTCATCCATATAGGGGCTGTTCAGTGCGTCACGCAGTTTCTGAGCATCCAGTTCAAAATCTTTTCTGTAACGCTGCGTATTCCGGGACACCACTTCGTCCAGAAACGCGATCAAACTGATTTCTTTTCCCATAACGCACCTCATCGAATCGGTGCAGGACGGCGGGGTGCGGCTTTATGGAGCACCTTTTTCTTGGGCGGTCGTTTGACTGGGGATAGCCATTTGGCTTCAAAATCAGCCAGCGTCATACGCTCGCCGCAGAACTGGCCTTCAAAATCACCGGGGGACAAATCGAGATACCCATTGGGCGGAATGGGAACAGGGCTTGCGGTCAGGACGGTGCCGAAATGCTCCACCGTGATATGCCGGGCAAGCAGGCAAGGTTGGCTCCAATCCTGTTCACTGGTCTGCATATCATAGGCATACACGCCTTTGGGGATAGTGGTTCGGTCTACTCGGAGGGTAGTGAAAAGGCCGGGGATGCCTAAAATCTCCACGGCCTCATAGTGTTCTTTCCGGGCGTCAACTGCGCTCATAGGCATTTCTCCTTTTTGTTCGCTGTTTTTTCTGTGTAGGCGGGGGCAGTTCTTTCGGTGGGTCGATACCGTCGATCAGTTCTGCGGCGGTATTACGGATCAGTTCTAATGACGCTTTCAGCTGCGATAGATTCTTTCCGTGGCTCCATCCGGCCACATAGCCGAAAGAGTAATCAGCGGTATCAATCCCGAAATGCTGACAGACTACATAAGCCACGCTTTCAGCCTCCATTTCCCGGACAAAGCGCCGCTTGCGCTGTGGTGGTGTTTCACCGTCACCGTCCTCTATTGGTGCATAGAGTTTAGCGTGACTGACCTCATGAATCATGGTCTTGATGGTCTGCACCTGGCTCATATCCGGCTGCACCAAAATGCGCTGCTCTACGAAATTGCAGCAGCCATAGGCAGCGCCGGGAAAGGCTTCGATGTTGATAGGATAGGGGGAGAGAGCACAAATTGCCTCGGTCATACGCTCGTAGTCCGCCACATCTCCGGTCAGCTTATGGACAAGCTCCGACAGCGGCTTTCCCTCGGTCTGGCTCACATCGAACACGGTGACTGTCCGAAAACCTACGCGCTGCACCAGTTGGATGGTCGTGGCTGTGGAGCCGTCTGGGGCCGTTTCCTCCACTTCCTCCCGTCTGCGGTAAGGGCAGGGGGCGAGTATGGTGATGCCACGCTCGCCCCGCTTGACCTGTCGGCCAAAGTTCCTTCTCCAATCGTGATAACCCGCAACATTGGTGGCATTTGGGCATTGCATGAAAATCAGCATGGTATTGCCAAAGCTATAATGGTGGAATTTCGACATGGCAGTAAGATAAGCTGCGTATTGACCGCTTTGAAAAATATCTGACACGCCCTGCTCCAATTGATCTGTCAGCGCCTTCAGCCGTTCGCTTGGGGAAGTATATTCCTGCATGACAGCTCACTCCCGCCCCGGAGGGTCATTCCGGCCTTTCTCTTGGCCGGAGTTGCCTACCGCTTTGGGCTGAATTTTCATCGTGATGGGAGTATTGCCTGTTGCTCCAATCAGGATTTCAGCACAGTGAAATTCCTTCTTGTAGGCTTTGATCTGCGCTGCGGTCAAAGAGCAAAAATCTTCCTCACCTAAGCCGCACACAAAGAACGGGCCAAATACACCGCCATATCCGCCGGGAACGCTTCGGTTGTACGGCATCCCCAAAAGAATACCCTCATCATTGCAGACAACTGCGGCCCTATCCTCAAAGGGGTAGATGGCCTGAATCATTCCGCCTACGACCTCCTGCATTTCATCTAAGCCGTTGATCTCCGCCTCATACGGAGCATACCCCGGTTTAACAATTACAACCGTCATGCTCCGTCACCTCTCCGGCTCAGATTTCTTCTTAGGTTCCTTCTCGGTCTGCATCTTCATTTTCTGGCGTTCCAGCGCCTTTTTGCGAAGATCCATCGCCTCGAACATCGTGCGCTTGACCGTAGCGACGGTGGTTCCCTTGTCCGGGAAGTAGGGGCGCAACTCGTCATCTTGAAAAGTTACCTTCAACGGCGGGTCGATTTCCCGCTTGGTGGGCGCAACGGAGTTCTCAATTTTCTGTGCAGTGAGCGTACCGGCACGGCTTTCCTCCTTCAACTTGACCGCCTCCGTCTTGGATGGGACTTTTCCGCCCTCTTTTTCTATGGCGTCCGCAAGTGTTTTCTGCTCGGTGGGCTTCATGTGGGAAATCTGCTCGGCGGTATCCAGCGGCAGTTCCTTTTTATCCACCATTTTTTTCAGCGGCTCCTCCAACTGATTAACGCGCATCAATCGCTGCACGCTGGCGCGGCTCATGCCTAAATCTTCTCCCACCTGCTCATCGCTGCGCTTCATCGGCTCCTTACCCGCCAGAATATCCGCCTTGGAGCGGCGTCCGGCCTTGCGTTTCAGTGCGTCCATTTTCATCTGTGCGGCACGGGCCAGTTCGGAGATAGGAATATCCTTACGGTGGAGGTTTCCGTCTACGCATTGGATCTGTGCGTCATCCTCGTCCACACGCTCGATCAGAACAGGGATGGGGTAATTCAGCTGTGCGCCGATGTCATGGCGGCGATGACCGGAAATAATTTCAAGTCCGCCGTTGCGGCCGGGGCGGCAGAGGACGGGTTCACGGATACCGTAGTTTTTGATGGACTCAAACAGGTCTTTATAGTCCTGTGTCTCACGGTTCACCGTAAAGGGGTGATCCAGAAAGTCCTTCAGATATGCTGGATGAACGGCCATACTGTAAATTTCTCCCTCGTTAGGGATGGGCAGCTTGAAAAAATCAGCTTCGGCAGGGGCGTCCAGCCGATCCTCAAACACCTTGGTCACAGCAGAGCCTTTCGGCCCATCTGCGGTACGGGTAGCCGCCACAGCATCCTTTGGCTGTTCCGGCGTTTTTTGCGGCACCGCCGCCTTGGCAGGTTCAGCAGACTTTTTCACTTCGTCAGGCTTGGCGGGAGTGCCCAGAGCCGCAGCGGGCTTACCATCCTTGACCGCCTTATCGTCCTTGGCAGGTTCGGCAGGCTTTTTCACTTCGTCAGGTTCGACGGGAGTGACCGGAGCCACGGCAGGCTTACCATCCTTGGCCGCCTTATCGTCCTTGGCGGGTTCGGCAGGCTTCTTCACTTCGTCAGGCTTGGCGGGAGTGACCGGAGCCGCAACGGACTTGCCATCCTTGACTGCCTTATCATCCTTGGCAGCTTCAGCAGACTTCTTCACCTCGTCAGCTTTGGCGGGAGTAACCGGAGCCACAGCGGGCTTGCCATCCTTGACCGCCTTATCGTCTTTGGCAGGTTCAGCGGGCTTCTTCACTTCGTCAGGCTTGGCGGGAGTGACCGGAGCCACAGCGGGCTTGCCATCCTTGACCGCCTTATCGTCCTTGGCGGGTTCGGCGGACTTCTTCGCCTCGTCAGGTTTGGCGGGAGTGACCGGGGGCGCAGTGAGCTTTTCATCCTTGGCCGCCTTATCGTCCTTGGCCGATTCAGCAGGCTTCTTTACTTCACCGGGCTTGACAGCGGCGGGCGATGAAATGGGCGGTTTGGTTTCTTTGGCGGGAATAGGCGGTGCGGGAGTGGACGGTGTTCCGGCAACAGACGTCCGAAACGCACCGATCAGCGGGTTTTTCTTTTCGTTGGACATTGATTTACCTCCATATTCAAGTTTTATGTCGAAAAATGTGTCTCATTTTGAGCCACATTTTCAACCAAAAATTAAAGGCCGAAGTCATGTTGGACTTCGGCCTGATAATGGTTATTCATCGTAAGCGGGGCATTGAACAGCGTGGTCAGCAGATAAGCTCGGATATTACGGACTTGTGTGGTATTGCGGCGCAGGCACTCAAACACATAGACCATCAGCGAGTAGTCCAGCCGGTAGAAACGGGCTTGCACCTGCGACAGCGGTATGTTTTCTCCGCCGATCCGCACGGTTGACTGTGTGGAACACATCACATCTGCCATTAGCCCCACGACCTCATCCACATCGTCGGCATTGAACTGTTGACAAAGAAACGGGTATTCGATATTTTCTTTAATCTCTCTTAGATACTCGCTCCTATCCATCCATCCCGGCTGCTCGGCGGAAGGCGATGGATGGATAGATTGATTTTTATAGCTAAAATCAGTTTGATTAGATTCAATATAATTACCGTCTGTTTTTCCGAAGTCTGCACTTCGGAAAAACGGAAGTCTTGACTTCGGATTATCGGAACTCTTGACTTCTGATTTTCCGACTTCTTGACTTCCGATTTTCGGAAGTCTGGGAATCTCCTGCGGTGCAGGGGTTTCAGCAGGAATACGGCGGGTAGTAAAGCGTTTGACATAGATTTTTGTTGGTCTGCCTTGGCCTTGCTTTACTCGCTCGATCAGACCACAGCCCTTGACTGTATCTAACTCAGATAACAGCTTTACGGCCTTCTCATGGCCACAGCCTAAATCTTCTTCTATCTCGTCCAGAGTATAGAAAATATAGACCTTACCCTCTGTATCATACCAACCGTTCCGGGCAGACAGCCCCATACGGTCTAACAGGAGGCCATACAGCAGCTTCGCGTCTGTGGAGATTTTTTTGAACTGCTGCCCGGTGACAAGCTGGCGGGGGATGCGGTAAAAAGAAAATTGACTGCTTTCGTCTCCGTAGTAATAATCATATATCATACTCTCCGCCATGTCGATTTTCCTCCTTAACGCTGGAAAAAGGCATGAAAAAAGAGCCTGCTTTCATGGCAGGCTCTTATGTAAATGAGTGTTTCCAGCTGTGTATGTTGTTATTTTCTTTTGTGGCCTTTACACATCAACCTCGGCGGCGGCTTCCATCTTGAACTTATCCATAGCGGCGCGGGCCTCGGGAACGTTGATCTTATTGTTGTTCTTTGCAGACATAACAGTTTCTCCTTTTCAAATCTTACAGTGTTGTTTTTGGGTATCGCAAGCATAGTTTGACCCGGATACGCGCCGCTATGCGCGGGCAACATCGGTAAAATCTGCGTATTTTTCAAAATTCGCCAAAGCGGCAAGTTACAAAATCAATTGTATTTTTTACAGCTCTCTGCTATACTTAATTTCAAATGCAGACAGGATGAAAAGAGGAATGATTTTGGAGAATTTCAAGCAGGATCTGCTGGAAAACGGCTATTTCCGTCAGGAGGAGCTGATATTTGCCGACTGCGACCGCTATCAGCGGGCACGTATCTCCGGCCTTTTGAACAAGGCCGCCGCCTACGCCGGCTATGATTATGACGCCCGGGGGCTGACTCACGAGGTGCTCTTTGAAATGGGCGAGGTCTTTCTGCTCTCCCGGCTGGCGCTGCGAATCCACCGCATCCCCATGGCCGGAGAGGTGCTGGACATCACCACGATGGAAAACGGTGCCAAGGGCGCACATATGCAGCGGGTCTATGAAATGGCAGACCGCAGCGGCGCGGTGTGCGTATCCATCAAGAGCGACTGGATTTTGGTAAACCCCGCCACCCGCAAAATCATGCGCCCCTCCGCCTTTACCGCAAAGCCCCTGATGACCTGTGACCGCGTCATCGACTGCCCCGACACCAAAAAAATCGTCCTCCCCCACGAGGGACTGACAGAACTGGGACAGCGCACTGTCCGCTGGTCCGATCTGGATGGCAACGGCCATCTTTACAGCGCCAACTACGGCGACATTATCTGGGACTATCTGCCCCCGGCCCTTCAGGAGCGGGTTCCCCGTGAGTTTTATATCAATTACAGCCATGAGGCCCTTTTGGGCGAGGAACTGCGGCTCATGGGCTATCAAAATCCCGATAGCAGCTATCTTGTAGAGGCGCTGACACCCCAGGGCACCTGCTTTACGGCCCAATGTGTCTTTTGACATACCGCTCAAAACATCAAAAATCAAGCAGACAGCTTTCCGTTTTGCGGAAGGCTGTCTGCTTTTATGATACCTATTGCAATTTTACCGATGCTGCCTATGCCTTGGCCGGCGCTTCGCCGGAGTCCCCGAATGCCTTGATGGCCCGCTCATTCTCGGCCCGCTTTTCCTCGATGGCCTGCTTCAAAAGCATATCCTTCACCTTCATGAGCCGGGTGGTGGTGGCGCGATCGTTTTCATCCAGCTTCATGGTGATATAACGGATGGCCTCCTGCGTGTTGGGAATCATCACGTATTCCAGCGCGTTCACCCGGCGGCGGGTCTTTTCGATCTCCTCCGCCATGAGCTGCGCGGATTTTTCGATCTGCGCCAGCTTCAATAGCTTCTGGAACACACGTCCCAGCGCCTCCACGGCATCGTCCAGCTCACCGGAGGTGGCGGCAAAGCCGTAGGGATAGATGTCGGCGTCCGACTTTGTTTTCGTCTGAAAATCATACACCGGCACGTTGACGGACATGATGTTCCGGGTGGTGCAGGTCAGCTCCACGCTCTGCTTGGGATAGAGGAGCGCCTGTTCCAGCGCCTCGGAGCTCATCAGCGCCGAGGCCACGGTAAAGGCGCTGTGCACCGTCATCAGCTCCCGCTCCACCTCTGTGCGGAGGGCACGGACCTCCCGGACGGTGTCCAGAAATTGCTTCATCAGCTCGTCCCGCTTGTCCTTGAGCAGCTTGTGACCCCGCTGTGCGGTCCGCAGCTTGCCCTTGAGCCGGGTGAGCTCCATACGGGTGGGGCTGACCGTGATATTTGCCATGGCTCACCCCTCCTTATTTCTGCTCGTCCTTTTTCGGCCAGTATTTTTCGATCAGCTCCGGCTTGATGCGCTTGAGCTCGCTTTTCGGCAGGATGCTCAAAAGCTCCCAGCCCAGATTCAGCGTTTCCTCAATGGAGCGGTTCTCCTCGTAGCCCTGATTGACGTAGCGTTTTTCAAATTCGTCTGCAAACTTGGCGTACAGCAGGTCCGTAGGCGTCAGGGCCGCCTCGCCCAGAATGCTCATGAGCTCCTTATTGTCCTTGCCGGTGGCATAGGCCGCAAAGAGCTGGTTCATGGTGCCCGCGTGGTCCTCCCGGGTCTTGCCCTCGCCGATGCCCTTATCCTTCAGACGGGACAGGGAGGGCAGCACGTCCACAGGGGGATGGATGCCCTGGCGGTACAGAGCGCGGCTCAAAATGATCTGCCCCTCGGTGATATAGCCCGTCAGGTCAGGGATGGGGTGGGTCTTATCGTCCTCCGGCATGGTCAAAATAGGGATGAGAGTGATAGAGCCGGGATTTCCCAGCCGGCGGCCCGCCCGCTCATAGAGCGTAGCAAGGTCGGTATAGAGGTAGCCGGGGAAGCCACGGCGACCGGGGACCTCCTTCTTGGCGGCGGAGACCTCACGGAGCGCCTCGGCGTAGTTGGTAATATCCGTCATGATGACCAGCACCTGCATTCCCTTTTCAAAGGCCAGATACTCCGCGGCGGTCAGGGCCATACGGGGGGTGGAGATACGCTCCACGGCGGGATCATTGGCCAAGTTGCTGAACAGCACGGTACGGTCAATAGCGCCGGTGCGCTTGAACTCGCTGACAAAGAACTCAGATTCCTCAAACGTGATGCCGATGGCGGCGAACACCACGGCGAAGTTGGAATCCTCGTCCCCCAGCACCTTGGCCTGACGGGCGATCTGCGCCGCCAGATTGGCATGGGGCAGGCCAGAGCCTGAGAAAATGGGGAGCTTCTGGCCCCGCACCAGCGTGTTCAGACCGTCAATGGTGGAAACGCCGGTCTGGATAAACTCGTTGGGATAATCCCGGGCGGCGGGGTTCATGGGAAGGCCGTTGATATCCCGGTATTCCTCCGGGAGAATGTCCGGGCCCCCGTCAATGGGCTGGCCCATGCCGTTGAACACGCGGCCCAGCATATCGGCGGACACGCCTAACTGCAAGGGATGGCCCAGAAAGCGCACCTTGGCGTCCGCAAGGTTGATGCCGGCAGCGGACTCGAAAAGCTGTACCACCGCCGCGTCGCCGTTGACCTCCAGCACCTTGCCCCGGCGGACGGAGCCGTCATGCAGTTCGATCTCCACCAGCTCGTCATAGGTGACATTTTCCACCATGCGGACCATCATCAAGGGGCCGCTGATCTCCTCGACTGTTTTATATTCCCGAATCATTCCTCGTCCCCTCCTTTGGCCGCGATGTCGGCGATCTGCCGCTCCATGTCGGCGCGAAGCTGCGCGTAGACCGTCTCATACTGGTCGGCAGGCACGCTCTTGGCCCGGCCGATCTGCTCACGGGCAGGAATCTGGAACAGCTCCGTTACATTCGCGCCCTTGGCGATAGCGTCCCGGCACAGGGAATCATAGCTTAAAATCATAGCCAGCAGCTCTTTCTGCCGCTTATAATCGGAAAAGCTGTCCACGTCCATAAAGGCGTTTTGCTGCAAGAAGTCCTCCCGAACCATCCGGGCCACCTCCAGCGTCAACTGATCGGCGGCGCCCAGCGCGTCCTTACCTACCAGCTGCACGATCTCGTTCAGGCTGGCCTCGCTCTGCAAAATACCCATGGCCTTTGTGCGGTCCTGCATGAAGTCGGGACCGAGGTTTTCATCGAACCACGGCTTCAGGGAGTCAAGATACAGAGAATAGGAATTCAGCCAGTTGATGGCCGGGAAATGCCGCTTATAGGCAAGGGAGGAATCCAGCGCCCAGAACACCTTGACGATTCGCATGGTGGCCTGAGAAACTGGCTCAGACAGGTCGCCGCCGGGAGGGGACACGGCGCCCACCGCCGTCAGGCTGCCCCGGCGCTCGTCGGAGCCGATGCACTCCACGCTGCCGGCCCGCTCGTAGAACTGGGCCAGACGGGAGGCAAGATAGGCGGGATAGCCCTCCTCGCCGGGCATCTCCTCCAGCCGGCCGGACATCTCACGCAGAGCCTCGGCCCAGCGGGAGGTGGAGTCGGCAATGACCGCCACATCATAGCCCATGTCCCGGAAATACTCCGCGATGGTGATGCCGGTGTACACAGAGGCCTCCCGGGCCGCCACAGGCATATCGGAGGTGTTGGCAATAAGCACCGTCCGCTTCATCAAGCTTTCGCCGGTGCGGGGGTCCTTCAGTTCCGGGAACTCCCGCAGAACGTCCGTCATCTCGTTGCCGCGCTCGCCGCAGCCGATGTAGACCACGATATCCACATCCGCCCACTTGGCCAACTGGTGCTGCA
>UQMC01000017.1 GCA_900542115.1 uncultured Oscillibacter sp.
CGGGAGCGGCCGGGCCGACCGTGGAGCGCGGGGCTCCTGCTCCCATACCGGTGTTGCTCCGAATAGAGTTTACAGCGATGGATACTTTCACGCACCATCGGGTGAGCTCTTACCTCGCCTTTCCACCCTTACCGCCAAGGCGCAGCCTTGGAGGCGGTATATCTCTGTTGCACTTTTCCTGAAGTCGCCTTCGGCGGGCGTTACCCGTTATCCTTGCCCTGTGGAGCCCGGACTTTCCTCACGGAAGGGCCTTTCGCCCCTTCCGCGCGACTGTCTGTTTTCCTCGCGGGTCTATTGTACGCAAAACAGCGGGAAAAGTCAATGGGGAGTCGATCAATAGGAGAGAATCAGTCCCTTGTCCATGGCGTAGAAGCTGGTGAGACCCCGGCAGGGCAGGACCTCCACAGCCTTTACCGGCAGACGGTCCAGGATCGCGTTCCGCAGCCGCTCGGCGCCCTCGGGGTTCTGGCAGTGGGTGATGATCACATGGCTGTCGGCGCAGTTCTTGGCGTCGGCCATCAACTGGGTGATGGCCTTGGCGGTGTGGGCCTCGCCGCGGGCCTTCTTGGCCACGCGAATCGTGCCCTCGGCCGTGGCCTCCGCGACGATGCGGATGCCCAGCGTCTGGAGCAGGGTGCCGGCCAGAGGCGGCATCCGCCCGTTGTTCACCAGATTGTCAAAGTGCTCCAGCGTGAAGCAGAGACGGATATTCTTCTGGCAGGATTGAAGCTCTGTGCACAATTCCTCAAAGGGCAGCCCCCGTTCCGCCAGCTCGGCGGCCTTGCGCAGCAGCAGGATCATAGCGCCGGAGGTGGCACGGGAATCCAGCACAAAGATCTTTTTTTCCGGGTGCTCCGCCAGAACCAGATCTCTTGCAGCCATGGCGGCGTTATAGGAGCCGGAAAGCTGAGAGGAGATGGTCACGCAGATCGTTTCCTCGCCCTGCTCGAAGGCCTCGGCATAGGCGGCGGGGGAGGGACAGGCGGAAGAGGAACGGTGATGGGCCAGCTTGCTCAGCAATGCCGGAATATCCAGCTCCGGCGTATCCAGATAGTCCTGACCGCCGACGTGCAGGCACATGGGCGCTACCGTCAGACGGGCGTAAGGGGAATTGAGTTCCCCGGAGATCAGATCACAGCTGCTGTCGCTGACAAGATTCAACATGGTTTGTTGCTCCTTTAAAAATAGTTTTGCAAACTATTTTTACTATATCGGAAATATGAGCGCTTGTCAAGTGCGGGAAGTCGAGGATAAGCGAAAAGTCAGGAATCGTCAGAGGCCGCAGCGGGCGGCGGAGAAGAAATTTTCCGAAAAAAGGCCCGAAGCGAAAATTCGGCGGTTGTACTTTTAAAGGAAATGTGATATAAAATACTGATGAAACTTTGACAGGCGAAAGGAAAGAGAAGAACCATGTCCCAGAACAGCAAAGAAAGATGTAAGCAGGGCTTTACTCTGATGGAAATGCTCATTGTAGTGGCGGTGATCGCGATTTTGATCGCGGTAGCCATCCCGGTTTTCAGCAGCAGCCTGCACAAGTCGCGGGTGGCAACGGATTGGGCGAATGTGAGAACAGCCTATGCACAATTACAAATGGAACTTGTAAACGGAGAGGTTGACCCGGATTATGACCCGAAAAATATCAGTACGGTGTTTACAAGTGTCAAGATAGATGGAGAACCAGTAAAATTGAAGGAGGGAATTTGCTATATTATCTATAGTGAAGGCGACCAGCGCAGAGGCACACATTATGAGATTGTATATGGCTGCAACAAGAGCCATCCTGATTGCATGCTTCAGCTTGGCATAGAGAGTTAAAAATATAAAAGCTGCAATAAATTAGGAGCGTTATATGGATTTTGAAGCATATTTGACCGCGCTGCGGGGGAAAACGGTGAGTGTCATCGGCATCGGCGTATCTAACCGGCCCCTCATCGAAAAGCTGCTGGAAAAGGGCGTGGCCGTGACCGCCCGGGATAAAAAGGAGAGTTTGGGCGAGTTGGGCGCAGAACTGGCCGCGCAGGGCTGCAAGCTGAAGCTGGGGGAGGATTATCTGAAGGACATTCACGAGGATGTCATCTTCCGCACCCCGGGCCTGCGGCCGGATGTGCTGGAGCTGGCCGCCGCCGCGGCAAGGGGCAGCGTCATCACCTCGGAAATGGAGGCGTTTTTTGAGGTCTGCCCCTGCCCGATTCTGGCCGTGACCGGCTCCGACGGAAAGACTACCACCACAACCATTATCTCCAAGCTGCTGGCGGCGGAGGGGAAAATTGTTCATGTGGGAGGCAACATCGGCCACCCGCTGCTGTGCGATACGCCGGAAATGGCGCCGGAGGACGCGGCGGTGCTGGAACTGAGTTCGTTCCAGCTCATGACCATGCAGAAAAGCCCTCATATCGCTGTGACAACGAATTTGGCGCCTAATCATCTGGATGTTCACAAGGACTATCAGGAATATATTGATGCAAAGGCAAACATCTTTACACACCAGTCACCAAAGGATATTGCCGTATTTAACGCCGATAACGCGGACAGCGTGACGCAGGCGGCGAAGGCCGTGGGGGAGGTTCGCTGGTTCTCCCGGAGGAAGCGGGTGGACAACGGCGTTTTCTGCGAAAACGGCGTGATCTACGAGGCGGCGGATGGGCGTGTAACGCCCATCATGGAGACAAAGGATATTCTGCTGCCCGGCGTGCACAATGTTGAAAACTATATGGCGGCCTTTGCCGCCGTGCGGGGACAGGTGCGCTACGAGACCATGCGGGAGATCGCAAAGACTTTCGGCGGCGTGGAGCACCGCATTGAGCTGATTCGCACCCGGGACGGCGTGCGGTGGTATAATGACTCTATTGCCTCCAGTCCAAGCCGTACCATCGCGGGCCTGAACTCCTTCCCGGAAAAGGTCATCCTCATTGCCGGCGGCAAGGATAAGGGCATCAGCTATGCGCCCCTTGGGCCTGTGGTGAATGACCGTGTGAAGCTGCTGCTGCTGTGCGGCAAAACGGCGGGCGTCATCCGGGAGGCCGTGGAGCAGGCGGAAAACTACAAGGGCTTGGAAATTCTGGATGTAGCGGACTACCACGAGGCGGTGTTCATTGCGGATGCGCGCTCCCAGCCGGGGGACGTGGTGATTTTGTCCCCGGCCAGCACCTCCTTTGACCGCTTTGCAAACTTCATGGAGCGGGGACAGGTGTTCAAGGCCATTGTCAACGAGCTGAAATAAAAGACAGCCTCTCCCGCATACGCTGAAAAAAAGCGTATGGGGGTGGGGCAGTGGGACCGGGCTTTTTCTATTACCACCGTGGGCCGGACCGGCGGCAGGTGCGTAAGGCGCTGATTTTTCTGGCGGTGTCCGGTCTGCTGGCTTTCCTTCTTTATGCGGGGGCGCAGCTGCGGCCCCTGCTGGGGAGCCTTGCCACCACCCGGGTCTCCAACGCCGTGAACCGCATTGTCTATCAGGCGGTGAACGAGGCCATCGACAGCGGCCAGATCGCCTATGAGGAGTTGGTGCGCTACGAAAAGGACAACGAGGGCCGCATTACCATGGTCCGCAGCAATATGGCGGCGTTCAACCGCTTACAGGCGCAGATATTGGAGCTGATTCTCGGCCGTATCGATCAGGTATCTGCTCGAGAGCTGTCCGTTCCGCTGGGGAGCCTCACCGGCTCGCCGCTGCTGGCGGGCCGTGGGCCGCGCATTTCCGTGCGGATGGAGTCGGTGGGGTCCTCGTCCGCCCGGTTTGAAAATCAGTTCGAGTCCGCCGGCATCAACCAGACGAAGCACCGCATCATTCTAAGAATCGATGTATACGTCAGCATTCTGCTGCCGGGCTATTCCACCGTGACCCAGGTTTCCAATGAGATCACGGTGGCGGAGACGGTGATCGTGGGTGCGGTGCCGGAGACCTATACCTATTTTTCCACAACGCCCGATGTTTACGAAGACGATGCCAAGGATTACATACTCAACAAAGACTAAGGAGGACGCTCCATGGAATTTCGCACGGAGTTTGCCGATTACAAGGACGAACTGGCCTTTCTGCGGGCCTATCTTACGGAACAGGGCTATCTCTATTACGTTTTGGACGCGCCGGTGATTCCGGATTATGAATATGACCGTTTGAACCGTCGGCTGGAGGATCTGGAGGCGGCGCACCCGGAGGAGATCACGCCGGATTCTCCCACCCAACGGGTAGGCGGCAAAATTCTGGATTCCTTCCAGCCCTACACCCATGAGGTACCGCTGGAGAGCTTACAGGATGTATTCAACGAGGCGGAGGTCGCGTCTTTCTGCGAGCGGATGGAGGAGGCGCTGGGGCCCAACGCGGAATATTCCGTGGAGCCAAAGGTGGACGGATTGTCCGTGGCGCTGGAATACCGGGACGGTGTGTTTGTCCGTGGCGCTACCCGGGGCGATGGCCGGGTGGGCGAGGATGTGACGGAGAATCTCCGGACTATCCGCTCTATTCCCATGACGCTGCCGGAAAAGCTGCCCCGGCTTATTGTCCGGGGCGAGGTGTATATGGCCCGCTCTGTGTTTGAGACCATCAACGCCAAACGGGAGCTGGAGGGAAAGCCCCTGATGGCCAATCCCCGAAACGCCGCCGCCGGCTCTCTGCGGCAGCTTGACCCGAAAATCTGCGCCCAGCGGCAGTTGGATATTGCGGTATTCAATTTACAGTTGGCGGAGGGCCGGGAGTTCGTGTCCCACGCGGAGACCATTGACTATCTGGCCGCTCAGCGCTTCAAGGTCATTCCCCACAAAACGCTGTGCGGGACGTCGGACATTCAGGCGGAGATTTTCCGCATCAATGATAAGCGGATGGATTACCCCTTTGATATTGACGGTGCGGTTGTCAAGGTGAATAGCCTGTCGGACCGCACAGTTCTTGGCTCCACGGCGAAATTTCCCAAGTGGGCCGTGGCGTATAAGTATCCGCCGGAGAAGAAGTACGCCACGGTGACGGATATTGTGGTGCAGGTGGGCCGCACCGGTGTGCTGACACCCAAGGCGGTGCTGACCCCGGTGCGTCTGGCGGGCACCACCGTGACCAATGCAACCCTTCACAATCAGGATTTCATCACGGAAAAGGATATCCGAATCGGCGATACGGTTTTGGTGCAGAAAGCGGGTGAGATCATTCCGGAGATTTTGTCCGTGGACACGGCGAAGCGCCCGGAGGGGACAAAGCCCTATCTGCTGCCGGAAACCTGCCCGGTGTGCGGTGCGCCGGTGGCGCGGGACGAGGACGGAGCCGCCGTTCGCTGCACCGGCGCGGAATGTCCGGCGCAGCTTCAGCGGAATATCACTCATTTTGCGGGGCGGGATGCCATGGACATCGAGGGCCTCGGCCCCGCCGTGGTGGCACAGCTGTTGGAAAAGGGACTGATCGCCAATGTGGCGGACCTCTATGAGCTTCACGCGCAGGAGGTGGTCCAGCTGGACCGCATGGGGGTCAAGTCCGCTGAAAATCTGATTCGGGCCATTGAGAAGTCCAAGGCCAATGACCTCAGCAAGCTGATCTACGGCTTGGGCATCCGTCAGGTGGGGGAGAAGGCCGCCGCCGTTCTGGCGCAGCACTTTGGCTCACTGGACGCGCTGTGCGCTGCCTCCGTGGAGGAGCTGACCGCGATTCCGGATGTGGGCGAAATTACAGCCAGGTGCATTGTGAGCTATTTGAACCAACCGCAGGCCAAGGACCTCATCGCAAGGCTGAAGGCCGCGGGCGTCAATATGGAGAGCACAGTGCAGAAGGTGGATGACCGCTTTGCGGGTATGACGTTTGTCCTCACCGGTACGCTGTCCCGCCTTGACCGCAAGACTGCCGAGGCCGAGATCGCTCTCCGGGGCGGCAAGGCCAGCGGCTCCGTGTCGAAGAAAACCACCTACGTGGTAGCGGGAGAGGCCGCCGGCAGCAAGCTGACAAAGGCCCAGCAGTTAGGCGTCCCCGTACTGACGGAGGACGAGTTCGCGGAGCTGCTGAAATGAAGCGGTGGTATCGGACTTTAAAAATTCTTTTGGGATGCAGCATCGGCGTTTTGCTGGGAAGCGGTATTTATCGGTATTTTGATTTCAAGGCCGGCCCGGAGCTGTAGGCCATGCAGCCGGCGCCTTGGTATCAGCCCTTGATACTTCAGGGGCTTTTTACGGCAGGGGCGGCTGCTGTGCTTCTGCTGATGATGCGATTGCTCAAGAATAAGGATAAAAAGGGGTGAAGGGGCCATGCGTTCCCTGTTTCGGAAAATACGAGAGGCGAACCGTCCGACCTGTGCCGCCATTGTGGCGGCGGCGGGCAGCTCAAGCCGCATGGGCGGCGTGGATAAGCTGATGGAATTTCTGGATGGGGTGCCGGTCCTGATTCGGACACTGACAGCGCTTCAGAGGGCGGAGTCGATCGACGAGATCGTGATTGCTGTCCGGGAGGACGCGCTGGTGGAGATCTCCGCGCTTTGCAAGACCTACGGCATTACAAAATGCAAAAAGGTGGTGCGGGGCGGAGAGAGCCGGTGCCACTCCGTTCTACTGGCGGCGTTGGAGACCTCGCCGGATATTCGGCTTTTAGCGGTGCAGGACGGTGCGCGGCCCCTGGTAACGCCGGAGCTGATCGACCGGGTAGTGGCCGCCGCCGCAAAATGCGGCGCTGCGGCCCCGGCAGTGCCGGTGAAGGATACGGTCAAGGTAGCAGCGGCGGATGGAGCGGTGCTGGAGACCCCGGACCGCAGTACGCTGCGGGCGGTGCAGACGCCGCAGGTCTTTGAAGCGGAGCTTTTAAAGGCGGCGCTGCAGTCGGCACTGGAGAACAATGTGCCTGTAACCGATGACTGCTCCGCTGTGGAGCGGCTGGGAAAGGTTGTTTATCTGGTAGAGGGCGACGAGGAGAACATGAAGATTACCACCCCCATTGACCTGACGGTAGCGGAGGCCATTTTGACAGAGCGGGAGGCGCGGGCATGACAAAGCTGCGAATCGGACATGGCTATGATGTTCACCGGCTGACAGAGGGACGGAAACTGATTTTGGGCGGTGTGGACATACCCTATGAAAAGGGGCTGCTGGGACACTCCGACGCCGATGTGCTGACCCATGCCGTGATGGACGCGCTGACAGGCGCGGCCCGGTTGGGTGACATTGGCAGACTGTTCCCGGACACGGACCCGGCCTACGCCGGTATTTCCAGCCTGAAGCTGCTGGCGGAGGTAGGACATCTGCTGGCGAAGCGCGGCTTTGCCGTGGTGAATATTGACGCGACGCTGCTGGCGCAGGCACCAAAGGTCGGCCCCTACCGTGAACGGATGGCGGAAAATCTGGCAGCGGCGTTGAATATCGACCCGGAGCAGGTGAATGTAAAGGCCACTACGGAGGAGGGCCTCGGCTTTACCGGGGACGGTTCCGGCATGGCGGCGCACGCCGTGGCGCTGCTGGAAATAATCAAATAGCCGCACAGGTGCATATATTGCAAGGAGACGTACATTCGGTACGTCTCCTTTTTTCCACACTGTCATCCAGCAAGGAGAGGAGGAGCAACTGTGGAATATGATTTGATTCTTGCCCGCTCCGTGACCTACGCACAGCGGATGCAGTCGGTTTTGAACCGTATCGGAATTCGCAGTCAGATTTTCCGGGCGCCAAGAGACCTGACGGATCTGGGCTGCGCCTATCTGGTGCGAATCAGACCCAACGATCTGGCGGCGGCACTGCCGGCGCTGCGGCGAGCGGGGCTTGGTCCGCTGCGTATTTATTTGCAGCGGGGCGGGGACTTTCAGGAGGTGAGCCTGTGATCTATCTGGACAGTGCGGCCACAACCTTCCAAAAGCCGCCCACCGTAGCCCGGGCAATGACGGAAGCGCTTTCCACCATGAGCTCGCCGGGGCGGGGCGGACATCCACTGGCCATGCGGGCGGCAGATACGGCGTTTCAGTGCCGCTCGGAGCTGGCGGCACTATTTAACATGAAGGAACCGGAACGGGTAGTATTCACTACAAACGCAACGCACGGGCTGAATATTGCCATCAAGAGCCTCGTTCCCCGCGGCGGGCGGGTGGTGGTCTCCGGCTATGAGCACAACGCCGTGACACGGCCGCTGGCGGCGCTGGGAGCCGATATATCCGCGGCGGATGCGCCGCCCTTTGACCGCGAGACGGCGGTGGCGGCCTTTGAGAGATTGATCGTTCCGGGCATCGACGCGGTGATCTGCAATCATGTATCCAACGTGTTCGGCTGCATCCAGCCCATTGAGGCTGTAGCGGAGCTGTGCCGTGACAGGGGTGTACCGCTGATCGTGGATGCCTCCCAGTCCGCCGGGATTCTGCCGCTGGACATGGAGCGTTTGGGAGCGGCGTTCATCGCCATGCCGGGGCACAAGGGACTTTATGGCCCGCAAGGCACCGGCATACTGCTGTGCGGCGGAGACGGATTGCCCGCAGCGCTGTTGGAGGGCGGCACCGGCAGCATTTCGCTCAGTCAGGAGATGCCGGATTTCCTGCCGGACCGGCTGGAGGCGGGGACCCACAATATGCCGGGAATTGCCGGGCTGCTGGCGGGGGTACGGTTCGTCCGCCGCCGGGGAACGGATAGGATTCTCCGTCACGAGCAAATGCTGACCCGGCGCACGGCGGAGCTGCTGCGGACGCTGCCTGCGGTGGAGGTCTTTGCCGCGCCGGAGGGAAAGCAGCAGGCAGGCGTTTTGTCTTTCCGCGTTAGGGGCAGGGACCCGGAGCTGATCGGAGAAGCGCTGGCAGAGTGGGGAATCGCCGTTCGGGCGGGGCTTCACTGTGCGCCGCTGGCCCACCGCAGCGCCGGGACACTGAATACCGGGACTGTCCGCGTCAGCTTTTCGGCCTTCAACGCACCAGGGGACTGCGAAGGGCTGTATTACGCACTGCGGGAGGCAATCAAAAAATAAATTCTGAACGGAACGTGAATTTTTAACGGTTTTCCTTGAATTTTACAGGGATTTTCTCTATAATGTAAAATACGAATGCCTTATAAAGAGGTGAGGATGCGAAATGGAAGTAAGATTTGCTGAGGTCAGCGGGTGGATTCTTCGGTATCTGCTGTCCATTGAGATATCGGATATACTGGATATTGCCCTTATGGCCTTCATCCTGTATAAGATATTCACACTGGTGCAGAGTACAAAGGCGGCCAGTCTTGTAAAGGGACTGATGATCTTTCTGGCGGCTCTGGTGGTTTCCTCCGCCCTGCACCTGAATGGCATCAACTATATCATGCGGAGCATGGCGAATTTGGGCCTGCTGGCGCTGATCGTCCTCTTCCAGCCGGAGATTCGGCGGGTTCTGGAGCAGGTGGGCAGCCGCCGCTTCACGGCGCTGTTCATCCATGAGGAGACTGTGGGCGCGGTGGAGCAGGCCATCAGTCAGACGGTGCTGGCCTGTACGGAAATGTCACAGACCCGCACCGGCGCATTGATCGTTTTTGAGCGGGAAATGCTGCTGAATGATATGGTCCGCAGCGGCACAGTGCTGGATGCGGCGGTATCCGGCGAGCTGCTGAAGAATATTTTCTTCGTAAAGGCCCCCATGCATGACGGCGCCGTGATCGTGCGCCACGGACGGGTGCTGGGCGCGGGGTGTATGCTGCCGCTGAGCAAGAATGTAAATCTGTCCCGTGACCTTGGAATGCGCCACCGGGCGGGTATCGGCATGAGCGAAAACTCCGATGCCGTGGTGGTCATTGTCTCCGAGGAGACCGGTTCAATCTCTGTGGCCATCGGCGGAATGCTGAAGCGGCACCTTAAACCGGAAACTCTGGAGAACCTCCTGCGGAACGAGCTGCTTCCGCGGGAGGAGGACGATGCGGACAAGCCGAAATTCAATCTGTTGAATCTGCTGAATCTCCTGAAGCCCAGAAAGAACGGAGGTGCGGACGATGATGAATAAGGACCAGAGATTGCGGAATATTTTCTATTTGCTGCTCTCTATTATCGTGGCGGCCGGTATCTGGTATTATGTGGATGAGTCCAGCGGCCGAATCGTGTTTCAGACGGTATGGGATGTTCCCATCGAGTATACCGGAGAGGCGGCCTTAGCCGATAACGGACTGATGCTGGTGGAGGGAGATGACAGCGGCACCAGCACAACGGTGGATATCACCTATCGGGGCACCCGGCGGCATATCGTGCAGTTGGACCGCTCCAAGGTGCGGGTAACGGCAGACCTATCCGGCATTACCTCCGCCGGTGTGCAGACGGTGAATATCACACCCTCCTATACGGACCGGGGGTTCAACCAGTCCAATACCGCCATTGACAAGCAGAGCATTTATGTCGCCACTGTGAATATCTGTGAGCTGAGCCATAAGGAGGTAGAGCTCCGCTGTGAGCTGACCGGCAATGTGGCGGAGGGTTATTCCGCTGGAAAGGTGCAGCTATCCCAGACCACCATCCAGCTCCGTGGACAGGAGGCGGATATCGAGGCAGTCAGCTATGCCAAGGTGATCTTTGACATCGGCAAGAACGCCAAGGAGACTGTGACCTCCGAGCTGGAGTATCAGCTATATGATGAAAACGGGCAGGTCATTGACAAGTCCTCGATTCACACCGAGGCAGGGCAGATTCAAGCCACACTGCCGGTGTATGTCACGAAGGAGCTGAAGCTGACGGTAGATTTTCAGGAGGCACCCGGTGCGCTGCTGAAGAATATGGTCTATGCCATCAAGCCGGACAGCATTATGGTTTCCGGCGACGCCACAGTGCTTAACGGTATGGATTCCATCGTGCTGGACAGCTTTGACCTTTTGAGCGTGACTACGGAGAATACCAGCCACAGCTATGCTATTCTGGTGCCGGATGGCTGTGAAAACCTCAGTGGTGTGACCCGTGCCACGCTGGAGATTGGCTATCCCGACAGAGTGACGCAGACGTTGACCGCTACGCGGATTCAACTGGAAAACGTACCGTCCGGCCGGGACGTAGAGGTTTTGACCACGGAGCTTTCGGTGCAGATATTCGGCACTGCGGAGGCGCTTCATCAGGTCTCCGCTGAGGATGTGGTTGTTACGGCTGACCTCAGTGATTACGCGGTGGCGTCCGGGACCTACATGGTGCCGGCCAGCGTTAAGGTGGGAGATGGAACCTCTGTCGGTGTTTCCGGGACGTATCAGGTGCAGGTCCGCATCCCCGAGGCTCAGAGCTGAGAAAATGTTTCATTCCGCCGCTTCGGACAGGCAATATGCCGCAGCGGAGCGCGCATCATTTAGGAGCGATATCATGACACAAATTGCAACAGTAGAAAAAATCCTTGACGATACCCATGCGGAGATCTCCGTGCCCCGGAAGTCTGCCTGCGGCCATGACTGCGAGGAGTGCGCCGGCTGCGGCGTCAGCGGCGTTTCCGTTTACGCGAGAGCGCTGAACATGGTGGGGGCACAGCCGGGACAGAAGGTGGTGGTGGAGAGCGACACAAAAAAAATGCTAAAGATCATCAGCTTTGTTTACCTCATCCCGGTGGTGCTATTTCTGGCCGGATACCTTATCACGCTGGCGCTGACGCCCAGCGTGGCTGTGCAGTATACCGTGGCTGTTGCCGGCGCCGTACTGGGTGTTTTGCTGGCCGTGTGGTATGATCGCCGGGTGAAGGCCCGGGGCGGCCTATCCTTTACCATCGTGCGGGTATTTTAATGTTCGGGTATGTAAGGCCGCCGGTGAATGCGCTGCCGCAGGAGGAACTGGAACGGTTCCGGCGGATGTACTGCGGACTTTGCCATACCCTCTCCCGGCGGTACGGGCAGGCGGCCCGGTTCATCCTGAATTATGATTTTACCTACCTTGCCATTTTGCTGTCCTCCGGGGAGGAGGGCCGACGCTCCGAGGCCCGGTGCTATACAAGCCCACTGAAAAAGCGGGCGTATCTGGAACCGGACGCGGCCATGGAGTTGGCGGCGGATGAAAGCGTGATTCTTGCCTATTGGCAGCTGCGGGACGGAATTGCGGATCACGGCTTGGCCTTCGGACTAAAGTATCGGGCCGGGGCGGGGCTTTTGGAGCACGCTTACCGAAAGGCTGCCGCGCTGCGGCCGGACTTTGATGATGCCGTTTGCCGGCAGCTTGGGATTTTGAGCGAGCTGGAGCAGGAGAATGACCCCTCTATGGACAGGGCGGCGGACAGCTTTGCCGTGCTGCTGTCCCACGCGGCGGGAGAGGTGACCGACCCGGTGCGGCGGCGAATATTGGAACAGCTTTTATATCATCTTGGCCGCTGGGTTTATCTCATTGACGCCGCAGATGACATGAAAAAGGACATTGCCGAGGGCGGCTACAATCCGGTGAGCCTGCGCTATGGCCTCTCCGATGGCGTTTGGACGCCGGAGAGCCGCCGCGAATTTGCGCTGACGTTGGACCATTCGATTCATCAGATGGCGGCGGCCTTTGAACTGTGGGATTTCGGCGTATGGACGCCGATTTTGCAGGTCACGTTTTATCAGGGACTCTTTCAGGTGGGACGGGCTGTTCTGGACGGTACATTCCACCGGAAAAATATCAGAGAGATTGAGGAAGCTAAATGAACGATCCATATCAGGTTTTGGGCGTATCCAGAACCGCAACCGATGAGGAGATCAAAAAGGCATACCGGGATCTGGCCCGGAAATATCATCCCGATAACTACCATGACAGTCCCTTGGCGGATCTGGCACAGGAGAAAATGAAGGAGATCAACGCCGCCTACGAGGAGATCACCAAGGAGCGCAGCGGGCGGGGACGGTCTGCCGGGAGCACGCAGCAGAGCGGCTATGGCGGCTATGGGTACGGCGGACAGAGCTATTCCGGCAGCGCCACGGTTTTGCAGCAGGTGCGCTACGCAATTCAGCTCGGCGATTTGAACCGGGCAGAGGTGCTGCTGGCAAATTACAGTGACCACAACGCCGAGTGGAACTTCCTTAAGGGTGCTGTCTGTTATCGCCGGGGCTGGATGGACGAGGCAAAGCGCTATTACCAGACCGCCTGCCAGATGGACCCGGGCAACGCGGAGTACCGTCAGGCATTGGACTACATGGAAAACGGCCCCCGACAGGCTTACACGCCAGGCGGAACCACTTTTGGGACGGACCTGTGCGGCAGTAATCTGTGCCTGCCTATGTGCTGCCTGTGGTCACTTTGCAGCGGCAGTGTGCCAATCTGCTGCTACTGCTGATAAATAACGTGTAAAACCGGCGGAAACGTGCTCTGACAGGGAAGAATGACCGTTTGCGGAAGGCGTTTCCCCGTAAAATAGGAGGAATCAGCATGATCAAAAGCATGACCGGCTATGGTCGGGCGAGAGAAGTGCGGAACAAGCGGGATATCACCGTGGAGGTCCGCTCCGTCAATAACCGTTATCTGGACTGTACCGTGAAGATGCCCCGGATGTACAGCTTTGCGGAGGACGCTGTCAAGCAGTGCGTACAGCGGGCAATTTCCCGGGGCAAGGTGGATGTGTACATTACGGTGGATGCCTCCGCGGCGGATGTGGCCAAGGTCACGGTGAACCGGGAGCTGGCGGCGCAGTATGCCGCCGCCTTCAGCGAGCTTGCCGGGGTCTGCGGCACAGCCGATTACCATGTCACGCCGGAGCAGTTATCCCGGTTCCCGGAGGTACTGACCGTTACCAAGGCAGACGAGGATTTGGAAGCAGTGTCTGCCGACCTTTGCGCTGTAGCGGACGAAGCGTTGAAGGCGTATAACGAAATGCGGGCCGTGGAGGGCCGGAAGCTGGCTGAGGATATCGGCAACCGGCTGAGCTATATTGAGACCTATACCGGTCAGGTGGAAAAACGTTCCCCTGAAACGGTTGCTGAGTACCGGGCAAAGCTGACCGCCCGGATGGAGGAGGTTCTGCAAAGCACGGCCATTGACCCGCAGCGTATTTTGCAGGAGGCTGCTATCTATGCCGACAAGGTTGCCGTGGATGAGGAAACGGTGCGTCTTCGCAGCCATGTGGCCCAGCTTCGGACTATGCTGCTCTCCGATGAGCCGATGGGCCGGAAAATGGATTTCCTTATTCAAGAGGTGAACCGGGAATCCAATACCATTGGCTCCAAGTGCTGTGATGTGTCCATTGCACAGGTTGTGGTGGCACTGAAGGCAGAGGTGGAGAAGATGCGCGAGCAGGTCCAGAATGTGGAGTAAGCCATGAAACTCATCAATATCGGCTTTGGAAATTTAGTGTCTCAGGAGCGGCTGGTAGCCATTGTCAGTCCGGATTCGGCACCCATCAAGCGGATGGTGCAGGAGAGCCGGGAGCGCGGAATGCTCATTGACGCGACCTATGGGCGCAAGACCGCTTCCATATTCATTATGGACAGCGACCATGTAATATTATCGGCGCTGCCGCCCGAGCGGTTCAGCCCGAAGGAACAAGAGGGAGAGGTATGACAACAAAAGGGAAGACATTCATTGTGTCCGGCCCTTCCGGCGTGGGTAAGAGCACGGTACTGAAGGCTCTGCTGGAAAAGCGGCCCGACCTGTATTTTTCCGTGTCCGCAACGACCCGTTCACCGCGGCCGGGGGAGCTGGACGGAATCCACTATCACTTTATGGATGTGGACTCCTTCCGCAAATGGATTGCCATGGATCAGTTTTTGGAGTATGCCGAGTATGTAGGCAACTTTTACGGCACACCCAAGCGCTTTGTAGATCAGGCCATGGAAAACGGCCGGGATGTGATTTTGGATATCGAGGTGCAGGGCGCACTGCAGGTTACAAGCAAGCGGCCGGATACCGTGCGTATCTTTATCGCACCGCCGAGCTGGAAGGAATTGGAGCGCCGCCTGAAGGACCGGGGAACCGATGACCCCGACAAGGTTCAGAAGCGCCTGCTTCGGGCAAAGGTGGAGTTTCAGACTGCCAACACCTATGATTACTTTGTCATCAATGATACGGTAGAGGAGGCTGTCCGGGAGCTGGACGCCATTATCACCGCCGAACACTGCAAGCCCAAGGAGCGAATGGCCATTTTAGGCGAATAACACTCCTTTGACTGATAAAAAAACGCCGCACAGCGGCAGATAGGAAGTAGATTATTATGATGCTGTATCCCGCTATGAGCAAGCTCAACAGTCACGTTCCCAATCGCTATATGCTGGTCAACGTGGTGGCGCGCCGCGCCCGCCAGATCGCCGATGACGCCGATGAGGCCGGTCTTCTGATACACACGCTGGCGATTCATGAGGTTGCCGACGGCAAGATCGATGCCGGCGACATGGATCTGACGATCTCTGTTGATAACTGAAAAGGCTGATCGGGGGAGGGCGAGGCATGGAGACTGCTGACATTGTAAAGGTCGCGGTCAGCGCCGCGCCCTATTCCATTGATAAGCCCTACGATTATCTGGTCCCGGAGGCGCTTGCGGAGAGCGCGGCCCCCGGTGTGCGGGTTATGGTGCCTTTTGGCCGGGGAAACCGGGAGAGTGAGGGACTGATTCTGACCCGGAGCAGCGGGCCGAAGCTGCCAGGGATCAAAGCGCTTCGCAGTGTGCTTGACGCGGCGCCGGTGCTGGACCGGGCCGGAATTGATTTGGCGCTCTGGATGCGGAGCCGCTATTTCTGCACAATGTTTGAAGCGGTGCGGACAATTCTTCCTGCCGGACTCTGGTATGGCTTTCGGGAGGTCTGGTCGCTGGCTATGCCCCTTGACGCGGCATGGGAGGCGAGCCGGAGCATCCCGGACGCCGGACTGGTGCTGGACCAGTTAGAGAAAAACAAGGGGCGGGCCGAGATAAATCTTCTGCGGGAAGCGCTGGGGGAGCGGGTGGACAAGCCACTGAAGGCTATGAAAAAGGCCGGTATTCTTATCTGCGAAATGGGCGCCAAGCGGAAAATTGCCGATAAATCTCACCGTATGGTAGAGTTGGCAGTCGATGCGGCAGATGCCCTTGCGCTGACGGAACCGAAGCGCCGCTCCGCGCCCGCGCGGTACGAGGTAGTTTGTCTGCTGGCAACGGCCGGACGGACTGCCGCCGCCGAGATATGCTACTATACCGGCGCATCCCAACGGACGCTGAAGGCCATGGAAAAAGCGGGGCTGATCGCATTTTCCGAGGAAGAGGAATTGCGCGTGCCGGAGGTGGGTGAGGTGGAGCCGGGAAAGCCCATCCGGCTCAACGAGGAGCAGGAGCGGGCATTTTCCGATATTTGGAAGCGCATCCGCTCAGGGAAACCGTCTGTGACGCTTTTGCAGGGCGTAACGGGCAGCGGAAAAACGGAGGTTTATCTGCGGCTGGTGCAGGAAACATTGACAATGGGGAAGACCGCTATTGTTCTGGTGCCGGAGATTGTTCTGACGCCTCAGATGATGCGAAAATTCACCTCCTACTTCGGCAATAAAGTGGTAATGCTTCACAGCTCCTTGCGGATGACGGAGCGCTATGACCAATGGAAGCGTATTCGCCGTGGCGAGGTCGAGGTAGTTTTGGGGACACGCTCCGCGATTTTTGCTCCCCTGAAAAATCCGGGCCTTATCATCATGGATGAGGAGCAGGAGGGGAGCTACCGGGCGGAAAACAGTCCCTGCTACCACGCCCGGGATATTGCAAAATATCTTTGCGCCCGGGAAAACGCCGCTCTCGTGTTAGGCTCCGCTACGCCCACGGTGGAAACCGCTTTTGCGGCGGAGAGGGGTATTTACCAAAAGGCGTTGCTTCGCAGACGCTACAACGAGGGCGCTTTGCCGGAGGTCCGCATCGCGGATATGCGGCAGGAGATTCGAGCCGGAAATCCCGGTATGATCAGTGAGCCGCTGCGGCTGGAGCTGGAAAAAAATCTGGCGGCCGGAGAGCAGAGTATTCTGTTTTTAAACCGCCGGGGCAACAGCCGCTACCTACTTTGCGGTGAATGCGGCTATGTACCGCAGTGTCCGCGGTGCAGCGTTGCCATGACGTACCACTCGGCCAATGGCCGTTTGATGTGCCACTACTGCGGCCACTCGCAACCGGAAACGGAAACCTGTCCGGAATGCGGCGGGCGGATGAAGCATATTGGCGCCGGTACGCAGAAGGTAGAGGAGGAACTGCGGGAGCTGTTCCCGGAAGCCGGGATTTTGCGGATGGACGCAGATACCACGGCCGGCGGACATGAGGCGATTTTACGGACCTTTGAACAGGAGCGCGTTCCGATTTTACTTGGAACGCAGATGGTTGCAAAGGGACTGGATTTTGAGAATGTGACACTGGTGGGCGTGCTTTCGGCGGATATTTCTCTATATGTGGATAATTACCGGGCGGCGGAGCGGACATTCAGTCTGCTGACGCAGGTAGTGGGCCGGGCAGGCCGGGGAAATAAGGCGGGACGGGCTGTGATTCAGACCTACACGCCGGAAAACGATGTGATTCAGTGCGCAGCGCGGCAGGACTATGACGCCTTTTACACAGGCGAAATTCGGATGCGCCGCCTGCGGCGCTATCCGCCCTTTGCGGCGCTGTTCACCGTTACGGTTTCAGGGACGGAGGAAAGCCGGGTGTTCCGCGCCGCCGCAGGAATTCGGGACACGCTGCGGCAGTTGTGTCAGCGGCCGGAGCTGTCAGGCGGAGAACCGGAGGTTCTGGGACCCGCTCCCGCGCCAGTGGTGAAGGTCAATAACCGATTTCGCTATCGCTGTACGCTGGTGGGGCGGAATGATAAAGCAACACGGGAAATGCTCGCTTGGCTGCAAAAGGCATTCGCCAAGGACGGTGCAAACCGTGGGCTGCACGTATTTGTAGACTATAACGCGGCAGACTGAGGCCTGCCGTTATGAAAAACAGGAGGTGCCGAATCATGGCATTGCGGAAAATCGTAGAACAGGGCGATGAATGTCTGACAAAGGTGTGCCGCCCGGTGGAAAAATTTGACCGGCGGCTGCACATTCTGCTGGATGATATGGCGGAGACATTGGCGGACGCCAACGGAGCCGGGCTGGCGGCACCTCAGGTGGGTGTGCTGCGCCGGGTATGTCTGGTGCTGGACGAGGAGAGCGAGGAATTTCTGGAGCTGATCAACCCGGAGATTATCGTGCAAAGCGGCGAGCAGACCGGACTGGAGGGGTGCCTCAGTGTTCCCGGCAAGTGGGGTATCGTGACCCGTCCAAACCGGGTACGTGTTCGGGCACAGGACCGGGACGGTGCGTGGTTTGAGGCGGAGGCCGAGGGCCTGACTGCCCGCGCGTTCTGCCATGAGATCGAGCATCTGGACGGACATCTTTTTATTGAGCACATTGATCATTTCCTGACAGAAGAGGAATTGAAGGAATATCTGGAGGATGAGGAATAATGCGAATCCTGTTTATGGGTACGCCGGATTTCGCGGCCGTATCGCTGAAGCGGCTGGTGGAGGACGGGCACGATATCTGCGGCGTATTCACGCAGCCGGACAAGCCGCGGAATCGAAACAAGGTCACATTTTCGCCTGTAAAGGAATATGCCCTGTCATGCGGCCTGAATGTTTACCAACCGGTGAAAATGCGGGATGGAACAGCGCTGGAGCTTGTAAAAACGATGGCGCCGGAGCTGATTGTGGTGGTGGCCTATGGACGCATTCTTCCCCCGGATATTCTGGCGGTGCCGCCTCTTGGCTGCGTCAATGTGCACGCCTCGCTGCTGCCGAAATATCGGGGCGCGGCGCCCATCAACTGGGCCATGCTCAACGGCGATGCCGAGACCGGCGTTTCCATTATGTATATGGCGGAGGAACTGGACGCCGGTGATGTGATTTGTACGGCAAAAACGCCTATTGACCCGGAGGAGGACCTGCCGCAGCTTTGGGCGCGGCTGGCGGAGCTGGGCGCGGAGACCCTGTCGAAGACGTTGCCGCTGCTGGCAGCCGGTACGGCGCCCCGCACACCACAGGACGGTACACAGGCCACATTTGCGCCGATGCTGTCCCGGGAGCTGTCGCCTATGGATTGGAGCAAGCCGGTAAGGGTGCTGCGCGATCAGGTGCGCGGACTGCTTCCGTGGCCCTGTGCGTCTGCGGAAATTGCCGGACAGTGGTTTAAAATTTACAAAACGGCCCCCGGCAGCGCAACGAGTCAGGCTCCCGGCACCGTGCTTTCCGCAGGGAAAAAGGGAATCGAGATTGCCTGCGGCGATGGAAGGAGCCTTGTAATTACCGAGCTTCAGGCGGAGAGCGGCAAACGTATGAGCGCGGCGGCCTATCTGCTGGGTCATCCCATGAAAATCTGATTGGAGGAGACTATGCCTTACGGTTATTATTACGGCGGTTACGGTGATTTTTTAGCGAACAATATCTACTGTATTTTGCTGATTCCCATTCTGCTTCTGTCCGTTTGGGCACAGGCGCAGGTCAGCGGCAATTTCAAGCGCTACAGCGCAATCGCCAATAAACGGCACCTCACAGGCGCGCAGGCAGCGGAGGCGGTTTTGCGGGCGCATGGGATTTACAATGTTTCTATCCGGCCATGCGCCGGAAGCCTGACGGATCATTATGACCCGCGGGATAACAGTATTTCCCTGTCGCAGGACGTTTATAATTCCGCTACCATCGCGGCAGTGGGTGTGGCGGCTCACGAGGCGGGACACGCTGTACAGTACGCCGTGGGGTACGGCCCGGTGAAGCTGCGGACAGCGATCATTCCCGCAACGCAGCTTGGCTCCAAGTTTTCGTTCATTTTGCTGCTGCTGGGTATGATTTTGTATGTTCAGCCTTTGTTTTTGTTTGGAATCGTGCTGTTTTCCCTAACCACGATTTTTCAGCTCATCACGCTGCCGGTGGAATTCAACGCTTCTCACCGCGCGCTGGTCACGCTGGAGAAGCAGGGGATTCTGTATGACGATGAGCTGAACGGTGCGCGGAAGGTGCTGCGGGCAGCGGCGCTGACCTATGTGGCGGCGCTGCTGATGTCGGCCCTGCAGCTTTTGCGGTATGTCCTGATTTTTCTGGGACGGAGCAACAATCGGAGGCGTGACTGATGGGAGCAAGAGAAACGGCCTTGCGGGTCCTGGCCGCTTGCCGGAACAATAACGCATGGGCGGACGCCGCACTGAAGGCCCAACTGAACCGCGACGGTCTGGTGGGCGCGGATGCGGCGCTTTGCAGCCGCATGGTCTATGGCGTAATGCAAAATCAGCACCTGCTGGATTTTTATCTGGCGGCCTATTGCTCCCAGAAGCCGGACCATCTTCAGCAGCCGTTGACAGAAATTCTGCGGCTGGGGGCCTATCAGATTTTGTTTTTGGATAGAGTGCCGGACAGCGCGGCAGTTAACACCTCTGTGGAGCTGGCGAAGCTGTCCGGGCGCGGACAGGCAGCAGGACTTGTCAACGCCGTGCTGCGTAAGGTATCGCAGAATAAGGAAAATCTGCCGGAAATCCCGCAGCGGGATGAGGTCAAATATCTTTCGATTCGTTATAGCCATCCAAAATGGCTGGTAAAGCGGCTGCTGTTACTGCTGGGACGGACGGAAACAGAAGCGCTTTTAGCGCTGGATAACGGAACACCGCCGCTAACAGTTCAAATCAATCCCCTGAAAACCACTGCGGAGGAGTTGACGCGAGAGCTATCGGCATGGGGCGTTACGGCGAAGCCCCACGCATGGGTCCCTGGCTGTCTGGAACTGACCGGCGTCGGCGACCTCACAACGCTGGAGCCCTTCCGGGAGGGAAAGCTGCTGGTGCAGGACCCGGCGGCCCGTTTGGTATCCCTGATCGCCGGCGTGCAGCCGGGGCAGCGGGTACTGGATGTCTGCGCCGCCCCGGGCGGCAAGTCCTTCAGCGCCGCGTTTGCTATGGGCGATAAAGGCCGAATTATTTCCTGTGATGTACATGGGAGCAAGCTGAAGCGAATCGAGGAGGGGGCCGCTCGGTTGGGACTGACCTCTATTGAGACCGCGGCGAGCGATGGGCGGGTTTTCCGGCTGGAGTGGGCGGACGCTTACGATACCGTACTGGTGGACGCGCCGTGCTCTGGACTTGGAATCATCCGTAAAAAGCCGGATGTTCGTTATAAGCGGGCAGATGATCTTTTTACGTTGCCGGTGGTGCAGACCGCACTGCTGGATAATGCGGCGCGGTACGTTGCCCCCGGCGGTGTGCTGGTTTACTCCACCTGTACGATTCTGCCGGAGGAAAACCAGAACGTTGCGGATGCCTTTCTATCAGAGCACCCGGATTTTGAAAGAACGCCCTTCCGCCTGCCGGAGCCGGTAGGGGAAACGGACGGACAACTGACTCTCTGGCCGCAGCGCCATGGGACGGATGGATTTTACATTTGCCGCATGAAACGGAAGGAACTATGATCGATTTAAAATCACTGACGCAGGAGGAACTGACGCAAGCTCTCAAGGAGATGGGCGAACCGGCGTTTCGGGGCAAGCAGGTGTTCACATGGCTCTATCGCGGTGTTACTTCCTTTGATGAGATGAGCAATCTGCCGAAGGCCCTCAGGGAAAAGCTGAAGGAGCAATGTATCCTGACGGTACCCACTGTGGCCCGGAAGCAGGTTTCAAAGCTGGATGGTACGATCAAATACCTTTGGGAGCTGGCGGACGGGAACTGCATTGAAACGGTTTTGATGCAGTACCACCATGGAAATACCGTATGTGTTTCCAGTCAGGTTGGCTGTCGGATGGGCTGTGCTTTTTGCGCGTCTACAATTGCTGGCAAGGTAAGAGACCTTACACCATCAGAAATGTTGGATCAGGTCATTTTCACGCAGAAGGACGCAGGACTTCCAATCAGCAACATCGTACTTATGGGCATCGGCGAACCGATGGACAATTTGGATAATGTACTGCGTTTTTTGGAGCTTGTGAATCACCCGGACGGTTTGAATATCGGGATGCGCCACATCTCTCTTTCTACCTGCGGCGTGATTCCGGGCATTGAGCGGCTGGCGGAGCTGAATTTGCAGCTGACGCTGTCGGTATCTCTCCATGCGCCGGACAGCGAGACCCGGTCGAAGATCATGCCGGTGAACCGGGCCTACGATGTGGAGAAGCTGTTTGACGCCTGCCATCGGTATTTTGAAAAAACAGGGCGGCGGATTTCCTTTGAGTACGCCATGATCGACGGAGTCAATGACCATGACTGGCAGGCGGACCTCATTGCAAAAAAGCTGCGGGGAATGCCGGGACACGTAAACCTGATTCCTCTGAACGATGTGGAGGAAAGCCCGCTGAAGCCATCCCGGCGTGTGGCGGCGTTCCAAAAACGGCTGGAAGCCCATGGCTTGACTGCTACGGTGCGCCGGAGCCTTGGCGGCGATATTGACGCCTCCTGCGGGCAGCTTCGGCGAAAGGAAATGGAAGAACGAAAAAAAGGAGCGGCGGAAGCATGATGAAAACATGGGCCATCACCGATACGGGCCTTGTGCGAAAAGAAAATCAAGACACCTACCGCATTTCCGAAAGCAACCGGGTCTGTGTGGTGTGCGATGGGATGGGCGGCGCTGCCGGCGGGTGTGTTGCCAGCAATCTGGCGGCGGAAACCTATCTTTCGGAGCTTGAAAAGGTTTTGAAGGAGGATATGACGCCGGAGCAGCTGCGGGAGGCATCCGCTTACGCGGTGGCCATGGCGAATCATGCTGTGGAAAAGCGGGCAGAGGCCGATGCGGAGCTTTCCAATATGGGAACAACGCTGGTATCCGCCATTTCCTACTCCGATGGCGTTGTCATCTCCAATGTGGGAGACAGCCGGGCCTATTATGTGACGGAAACGGAAATCATCCGGGTCACAAAGGATCATTCTCTGGTAGAGACCATGGTGGATCACGGGGATATCACCGCGGATGAGGCGCGGCATCATCCCAGCCGCAATCAGATCGGAAGAGCGTCGTGTAGGGAAAGAGTGTAGATCTCGGTGGTCGCCG
>UQMC01000018.1 GCA_900542115.1 uncultured Oscillibacter sp.
GCGACCACCGAGATCTACACTCTTTCCCTACACGACGCTCTTCCGATCTGTGCGCGGCGGCATTTTCCACGCCGCTGCCGCCGGAGGTGGCAAAGGGGATCACAGTTTTCCCCTCCAGCGCGACCCCATCAAGGAACGTGTCCACAATGCGGGGCTCCACATACCACCAGATAGGAAAGCCCACAAAAATCGTATCATACTGCGCGGGGTCCACGGTCAGCGGCTTCATGGCCGGGCGGCTGGCGGGGTCCTGCATTTCCAGCGTGCTGCGGCTTTTCTTGTTCGTCCAGTCTAAATCAGCACTGGAATAGGGCTGGACCGGGGCGATTTCACAAAGGTCCGCGCCTATGGCTTGCGCCAGTTCCCGGGCCACACCGGCGGTGACGCCGCTGGCCGAAAAAGACGTTACCAGAATTTTACCGTTCATAGCCGCCTCCTGATTTTCAAAAATAGTTTGCGTAGTCTACTGTACGGTGACGGGCCGCAGATAGACTCCGCGGAAATCGAACCAGCCCCGGGGGTCCCGGAAGCCGCCCATATAGGTTTCCCGCAGGTCCCACGCCGTTCCCGCCGTATAAAGCGGGGCCAGCGCACAGTCGATTTCCAACAGCAGGTCCTCGGCATCGTGGAGACAGCCCATGCGGGCGGAGCCCTCCTCGGCCTTGGCGATGATGGACATGAGGGTATCAAAGGCGCTGTTTTCATAATGGAGCAGATTATCGGAATTGCCGGAGGTCCAGTCCATCAAAAAGCACTCGGCGTCATTGCACACGGCGGAAACGGCCATACCGGCCAGCGTATAGCTGCCGCTGCGCAGCGCGGTCATCAGCTCCGCCTTTGTAACGCCCCGGGGGGTGATGTTCAGGCCCAGCACGCTGCGCCACATCCGGCACAGGGCCTCCGCCACAGCGCCGTTGGTGCCCCCGTCTGCGTAGAGATATTCCAGCGTACCCAAATCGGAGCCCCGGTCATAACCTGCCTCCTGCATGAGCCGCACCGCCTGCGTGCAGCGGTCGGCATAGCCCTCGGAGGTCATGTCGATCAAATCGCCGCCGCTGGTGCGGAAGTCCTGCTCCCCCTCCGGCACGCCGGGGGGGACAAGCCCTGCGGCAGGCTTCCCTGTAACGCCCGCCAGTGCGGCGATGGCGTCCCGGTCAATGGCAAGGCTCAGGGCGCGGCGAATCCCGTCTTCCTCCAGCCGGCTCCAGTTAAAGAGGACGGAGTAGGTCTCCAGCACCGGGTCTGCCTGCCACGTCTCATCGGCGGTGATCCGTGCCGCCATCTCCTCCTCGCTCAGAGGCCACACAGCGTCTGCAAGCTCCTGCGCGTAGAGAATCTGTCCGGTCTGCTCGTCGCTGAAATGGAACACCAGCTCATCCGGGCCGGTGATTTTTTTGCCGTAATTGGCGTTTTCCGTCAGGGTCAGGGTACTCCCGGTCAGGGTCTCCGCCGTGTAGGGACCGTTGGTCACCAGCATGGTGGGGTCGGACCACCAGCGGGCGGAAGAATCCGAAGCGGGCTTCACCTCGTTCACGGCGTCCGCCGCCTCCTTCAGCCGCTTGACCACATCCTGCCGCAGCGGCATGGTGGCAATGGAGGTACAGACCTCCCGCAAAAACCAGTCATAGTGACCGTCCAGCGTGACGGTGAGCGTACTGCTGTTTTTAGCGCTGACCGCCAACAGGGACATATCCCCGGAGGCGCGGGCCTGCTCATAGCCGCTGACAATGGACAAAAGCGGCGCGTAGACCGACGCGGTGGCCGGGTCCGCCAAGCGCTGCCACGCATACACGAAATCCCCGGCCTTGACCTCAACGCCATCGGACCATTTCCCGCCCCGCAGACGGAAGGTATAGGTCACGGTGCCATCGGCGTTTTCCTTGACATCCACGTTCTTTGCGGCGCCGCTCACAGCGGTAATCTGGCCGTTTTCGTCCTTTTCCAGCCGCATGAGGTTTTCATAGAGGTGATTTAAAATGGTCTGGTCGCCGATCTCCTCGGCGTAAATGGGGTCATAGGTGGCGGGCTTGTCCCCCACCCGGACGGACAGGGAAAGGCGGTCTCCGTCATCACCGGCGCTCCCGCAGCCCGTAAGGCAGGTAAGCAGCGTCAGCGCCGCAAGAGCAAGAGCCGCCAGTCTTTTGCGAAGTTTCATAAGGACTCCTTTGCTTTAAGCCATGGTCAGCTTGCCGTCATCGTCAAATTTCACCGGCAGAATTTCGTTGCGAGTGTTCTTAGCGATGTCATCCATGCGGATTTTAGAGGGAAAATCCGCCACAAAGCTCACGGCTACGCCCTGCCGCTTGGCCCGGCCGGTACGGCCGATGCGGTGGACATAGTCCTGATTTTCATCGGGGATGTCGCAGTTGAATACAATGTCCACATCATCTACATCAATGCCCCGGGCGGCAACGTCTGTGGAGACGAACACCCGGAGCTTGCCCTTGCGGAACAAATCCATGACCTGCTCCCGCTTTTTCTGGGGAATGTCGCCGTGGATGCACTGGGCGTCAATGCCCCGCATCTGCAGAAACTTTGTGATGCGCTCCGTGTTGCCCTTGGTATTGCAGAACACCATGCAGCGGTCAAAGCCGGTCTCCGTGAGAATTTTGGCAATAGCCTCCGCCTTTCCGTCATAGCTGACGTCCATGCGGAACTGCTTGATGTCCGGCTTGTTCTGCTCGTCCTCCCGGACGGTGATCTCCTCAGCGTCCCGCTGGTACACCCACGCGATATCCATGACCTCCCGGGAAATGGTGGCGGAGAACAATCCGAGATTCCGCCGCTTGTCCATCTTGTCCAGCAGGCGGGTCACATCATGGATGAAGCCCATATCCAGCATCCGGTCCGCCTCGTCCAGCACCACGGTCTGGGCGGTCTCCACCCGGACCGTGTGGCGCTTCATGTGGTCGGAGAGCCGGCCCGGTGTGGCCACAACGATCTGGGGACGCTTTTTCAGCGCCTCGATCTGCCGGTTGATGGGGGCACCGCCATACAGGCACACGGCCCGGACGCCGGGCTTGTAGGTACACAGCACCCGCAGCTCATCGGTGATCTGAATAGCCAGTTCCCGGGTGGGGGCCAAAATCACCGCCTGCACGCTTTCGTCCGCAGGGTCGATATGCTCCACGACGGGAATGCCGTAGGCAAAAGTCTTACCGGTGCCGGTAGGAGCCTTGGCCACCACATCCCGCCATTCCAGCATGGGAGGGATGCAGCCGGCCTGCACCGGGGTGGATTGAACGATATTGCGCTCCAGCAGAGCGCGCATAATTTCGGGGGACAGCTTCAGGCTGTCGAACCGAACTCCCTGAGTGATCTCCATGGTCAATTTCCTCACATTTGCACATAATTAAGAATATTATACACATATCCAGTGTTTTTGTAAAGCCTGCCGACTGTGAACAATTTTCTTTTGCAGCCTCGTTTTTGAAGGCCGCAGCCTGCTATGAGCAATGCCGGTGTCCTGCTCGAAAAAATTTTCAGGTCTGTTGCACGTTTTCGTGCAACTTTTCGCATTTGAGCGCATATCATGTAGGAGTTCTGTTTTTTGCAAAGGAGGGGTGGATATGGAACCGAAAAAGCCGCTGGGCGATGTGGATGATCTCATCTTTCAGGAGCCGTGGGAGGTCAGCCAGCGATAAAATGGGGTGAAAGCGCGCAGGCTTTGCCCTGCCGCGCAAAAAGCGGCCAGCAGCGTTTGGGCTGCTGGCCGGAAAAATCTTGTTTTTCACTATCCCCTCATGGGGCGTTTTTTAAAGTGCGGGGGCGCGGACGTCGCTCTTTTCTCTGCGGAAATCAGGCGGCGCAGGGCTCCGTTTTCAAAAAGCCTGCTTTTTGCAGGCTCATCACCAACACAGGAATCAAGATAATGTGCACGATGATACCGGGAACTGCGCTGGTAAAGGCTCCGGCGATGAAGGCCGCCCAGCCGAACTCGGAGCCGGTGACGCCGCTGATGATCGTCATGGCAATGCCCCAGACGATACGTCCGCCCAGCATGGCCAAAATCAGCGACACATAGATGTTGCTCCGCTTTTTCGGCAGCAACTGGTACAAAAGGCCCGAAAACAGGCCGTAGGCCGCCAGCTCAAAGCTCATGGCAATGGCTGTGACCAGCGGCGGCATCAAAAACAGGCTGTGGCGCAGCATGGGCGCCACCAGTCCCACCACCATCGCCCACCACGGGCCGCAGAGAAAGCCTGCCAGCAGCACGGGAATGTGCATGGGACTCAGCGCCCGGCCGATCTGTGGAATCTGTCCTGTGAGAAACGGCAGGTACAGGCACAGGGCCAGACACATAGCCGCGCAGGTCAGATGGCGCAGCAGCAATTTGGTTCTGGAATTTGCATTCATGGAAAAGCTCCCTTTCAAAGTGGTTTGCCGTCTTGAACGGGAGGCGTGCCCCGGGGCACGGTTACGAAGAAATGCCGGGAAAATAGCCGGCTTGGCCGGCAGTTACCCGCTTACTATACCGCGATTTTTCATAGATTGCAACCGTTTTTGCCCGAAAGCGGTATAGTTTCCGCTTCCCGCGTCCATACTCCCATCGTACCTATTTTCTGCAAGGGAGGAATTTTATGGAAAGAAATGTGAAGCAGGTGCTATCCGGCGTGGGCTTTTACGGTACGCTGGCGGTCTGCCTCGCTGTGGTGGGCGTGTGCGGCTGGGTGCTGCTGCGCGGAGAGGGCACGGAGCCGGTACAAGAGCTCCCGGTGACGCCGCAGGCGGCGGTCTCTCAGCCGGTGACGGTGCCAGAGCGCGTAGAGGAGCCGGTGGCGGAAACACTGAAGCCGGAGCCCGTCCCCGCAGACACGGCGGACAAGCCGGAAATGCCGGAGCTGCCGGTGGAGGACGTTCCCGCAGCGGCACAGGCTCCCAAGCTCATTGTGGAGCCGCTGCGGGGCGAGGTTCTGACCGTCTTTTCCATGGAGGAGCTAATTTACAGCCCCACAATGGGAGATTGGCGCACCCATGACGGCATTGACATTGCCGCCAAGGCCGGGACCACTGTGCTGGCGGCCAGCTCCGGGACGGTACGCTCCGTCACGGACGATACGCTGATGGGTACCACCGTGGTACTGGAGCACGAGGGCGGCTACGAAACCACCTACGCCAATTTGCAGTCCAAGCCCACGGTAGAAACCGGGGACAGCGTATCCGCCGGGCAGATCATCGGCGCTGTCGGCACCACCGCCGCCGCAGAGAGCGGCGCGCCCCACCTGCACTTCGCGGTGAGCCGGGACGGAAAGGCCGTGGACCCCCGCGCCTATCTGGAGCAGTAAATGAAGAAGCCGGGAGCAAATGCTCCCGGCCCTTACTTACAAAATCGTACCGCCGCCAAGGACGGTATCTCCCTCATAAAATACCACGGCCTGTCCCGGCGTGATGGCCCGCTGGGGCATATCGAAGCAGACCTCTGCGCGGCCCTCCGCCGTGACCGTCACCGTGCAAGGCTGCTCCGTCTGGCGGTAGCGGGTCTTGGCGCTGCATTGAAACTGCCGGGGCGGCGTATCCCACGCGATCCAGTTCAGGTCCCCGGCTGTCAGCGTCCGGGAATATAGAGCCGCGTTTCCGCTGAGCACCACGCGGTTTCGCGCCGGGTCGATAGCCTTGACGTACAGCGGCTCGTTAGAGGGAACGCCAAGGCCCTTCCGCTGGCCGACGGTATAGTGCGTGATGCCCTTGTGCTGCCCTAAGATTTTGCCAGACTCGTCTGTAAAGTCGCCGGGGACATCCGTTTTTCCGGTATGCCGCCGGATGAAAGTGGCATAGTCACCGTCCGGCACGAAGCAGATGTCCTGACTGTCCGGCTTTTTCGCGTTGTAAAAGCCCTGCTCCTCCGCAATGGCCCGCACCTCCGTCTTATGGAGCGCCCCCAGTGGAAGCTGCGTATGGGATAGCTGCGCCTGCGTGAGCATATAGAGCACATAGCTCTGGTCCTTGCTTGTGTCCAGCGCCTTTTTTAATAAATATCGCCCATTTTCCCGCTCAATGCGGGCATAATGACCGGTAGCAATGGCATCGCAGCCCATCAGGGACGCCCGGTCATAGAGCCGCCGAAACTTCAGGTAGCGGTTGCAGTCGATACAGGGGTTAGGGGTCTGCCCCCGCTCGTAGGCCGCGGCGAAGCGGTCCATGACCTGACAGCGGAACTCATTGGAAAAGTTGAATACATAGTAGGGCATCCCCAGCCGGTTTGCCACGCTCCGGGCATCCTCCACATCCTCCAGCGAGCAGCAGGTGCGGCTGCGGGAAATGCCGATGTCCTCGTTGCGGTACAGCGTCATGGTGGCGCCGAGGCAGTCCCAGCCCAGCTGGCCCATAAGGTACGCGGCAACACTGGAATCCACGCCGCCGCTCATCGCGATCAATACCTTTCCCATCACATCACCCGACAGCCGGAAAAGCGGTCAAGCGCCGCCGCTTTCTTGAAAAATTCCATATTGTTCCTCCTTGGGTACACAGGTCTACAGAATGAATTGCTGTTTGCCGGAAAAACACACCTGCCATGCGGGAGAAGCGCTCCGCAGACGCTCCACCGCCCGGGTGACCTCCCGGATGAGATAGTCTATCTCCGCCTGCGTGTTCCATTCGCTAAGACTCAGGCGCAAAGCGCCGTGGGCCAATTCCCGGGAGCGTCCGATAGCCAGCAGAACATGGCTGGGATCCAGCGAGCCGGAGGCACAGGCACTCCCGGAGGAAGCGCAGATTCCGGCCTGATCCAGCAAAAGCAACAGGCTCTCCCCCTCCACGCCCTCAAAGCAGAAGCTCACATTGCCGGGGAGGCGGTGGACAGGGTCTCCGTTGAGAACGCTGTGGGGGATTTTGGAAAGTCCGGTAATGAGCCTGTCCCGCAGAGCACTGACCTTGGCCGCGTTTTCCGCAAGGTGGGCACAGCTTTCCTTTAGCGCGGCGGCAAGACCCATGACGCCGGGGACGTTTTCCGTGCCAGCCCGTCTGCCCCGCTCCTGCGCACCGCCCTCAATGAGCGCAGTCAGGGGAACGTCCCGTCGGGCATACAGCACGCCGACACCCTTTGGGCCGTGGAACTTATGGCCGGAGAGAGACAGCAAATCGATATTCTGCTCCTCTACGTTGATGGGAAGATGACCCGCCGCCTGCACGGCGTCCGTATGGAACAGCACACCCCGTTCCCGGCACACGGCGCCGATCTCCGCAATGGGAAGCACGGAGCCGATCTCGTTATTGGCGCACATCACCGACACGAGGCAGGTATCCGGCCGGAGGGCTGCCGCCACCTGTCCGGCGGTAACGGTGCCGGTGGGACCCACCGGCAGCAGTTCCACCGTAAGGCCCTCCGCCTCCAGCCTTTTCAGCGTATGGAGAACGGCGTGGTGCTCAAAGGCGGTGGAGACAATATGCTTTTTGCCGCTGCGCTCGCCGATGCGGGCGGCGGAGATGAGGGCCTGATTATCGGCCTCGCTGCCGCCGGAGGTAAAGGTGAGCTCCCGTGGCGTACAGCCAAGACAGTCTGCCACGGTCTCCCGGGCGCTTTGCAGCGCCCCGGCGGCCTCCCGCCCCATGCGGTACAGACTGGAGGGATTGCCGAAGCAGCCCTCCAGATACGGCAGCATGGCGTCAATGGCAGCGTGGCTCATTTTTGTGGTGGCGGCGTTGTCCGCGTAAACGGTCATAGGGCAGTCTCCTTTACAGAGATTTTTCCGCGCGCAAAGGGCAATACGCTGCCCGCGGCAGACTGCCGCAGAGCCGTATTGCCCTTTACGCAATGAAGGGGTATGAAAAAATCAGATATCCGCAGTGATCAGCTCCGTCTGCTCCCGGGCGGTCAATACCCGCTTGCCGGGGTCTACGGAATGGGTCAGCCAGACGTTGCCGCCGATGACGCAGCCGTCGCCGATTTTGGTGTCGCCGCCAAGGATGGTGGCTCCGGCGTAAATGACCACATTGCTGCCGATGTCCGGGTGGCGCTTCCGGCCCTTGACCAGCGTACCGCCCGGCTGAACAGCAAAGCTCTTCGCTCCCAGTGTCACACCCTGATAGAGTTTAACATGGGCGCCGATGACGGTGGTCTCGCCGATAACAACACCGGTGCCGTGGTCAATGAAAAAGTAGGGACCGATCTCCGCGCCGGGATGAATGTCGATACCGGTCACGGAATGAGCGTACTCCGTCATCATCCGGGGCAGCATGGGGATATACAGGCGGTACAGCTCGTGGGCGATTCGGAATACGCTGATGGCCTCAAAGGCGGGATAGGCCAGCATGACCTCCTCCCGGCAGGTGGCGGCGGGGTCGCCCTCGTAAGCCGCCTGCACATCGGTATCCAGCATTTTTCGGACAGCCGGGAGCCGAGCCAGCAATGTGTTTGCCGTGTCCTCCGGTGAAATATCCGGGCAGATCAGCTCTAAAATATCACGAAGCTGCGTCCGCACGGCGGACTCCGCCTCGGCCTTGGTATGAACCTCCGCCGCAGGGGCGAATACATTGGGATACAGCAGGAAGCGAAGCAGCGCCAGCAGGTGGAGCTGCCGCTCCTTTAACCGCGCATAGTTCAGCATGGGGCACGCCCTTTTTACTGCGCGAACAGTTCCGTGGAAAGGTAGCGGTCGCCGGTGTCCGGCAGCAGGACCACAATGGTCTTGCCCTCGTTTTCCGACCGCTTTGCCGCCTCAATCGCCGCCCACACGGCGGCGCCGGAGGAAATTCCTACCAGCACGCCCTCATGCCGGCCGATCTCGCGGCCTGTGGAAAAGGCGTCCTCATTGGCAACGGGAATGATCTCATCATAAACGGTGGTATCCAGAATTTCCGGCACAAAGCCGGCGCCGATGCCCTGAATTTTATGAGCTCCTGCCATACCGGTGGAGAGCACTGGGGAGCTTGCCGGCTCCACCGCAATGACCTTCAGCGCAGGCTTTTGCTCCTTGAGGTAGCGGCCCGTGCCGGTGATGGTGCCGCCGGTGCCGACACCGGCTACCAAAATATCCACAGCGCCATCGGTATCCGCCCAGATTTCGGGGCCAGTGGTGATATAATGGGCCTGCACATTAGCGGGGTTGACAAACTGGCCGGGAATGAAGCTGTTGGGGTATTCCTTCGCCAGCTCCTCCGCCTTGGCGATGGCGCCCTTCATGCCCTTGGCGCCCTCGCTGAGTACCAGCTCCGCGCCGTAGGCACGCATCAACTGCCGCCGCTCCACGCTCATGGTCTCCGGCATCACAATGATGACACGGTAGCCACGGGCGGCCGCCACGGAGGCAAGACCGATGCCCGTGTTGCCGGAGGTAGGCTCAATAATAACGGAGTCGGGCTTTAAAACGCCCCGCTTCTCAGCGTCATCCAGCATGGCCACCGCCACGCGGTCCTTTACGGACCCGGCAGGATTGAAATATTCCAGCTTCGCCAGCACACGAGCCTTCAGGCTGTGGGCCTTTTCGATATGCGTCAGTTCCAGCAGGGGTGTATGGCCGACTAATTGATCGGCAGAGGTATAAATATTAGGCATAATGTGTTCTCCTTTTGATATTAAAGGTTGAGGCTTCTAAAAATGGACCGCAGCCTTCAACATCGAAAATCAGGAGAGGGGAGTTTGGTTAAGAGAGTCATGGTAATCACCTACCGATTAGGTATGTTTATATGATATGCTTTGAAACACGCCTTGTCAATAGGTTTATAAATTTTTTTACAGACAGCACGGCCCCACATCCGTATCCTTGACCTGATGCAGCAGGTCTGCCAACGAAAGGCTGTCCAGATAGCCGTTAATGAGCTCGTCCAGCTTTTCCCAGACCGGGAGCGTCTGGCACTTTTCCGCCCGGGGGCAACGGTTCACCTCACCGTCCAGACAGGCCACCGGGGCCAGCGACCCCTCGGACAGCCGCAGAATCTCCCCCACGGAGTAGTCCTTCAGCTCCCGGCTGAGGCGATAGCCGCCGCCTTTGCCCCGCAGGCCCTCCACAAGTCCGGCCTTGCCCAGCACGGAAATGATGCTCTCCAAATACTTTTCGGATATCTCCTGCCGCTCCGCGATCAGGGGCAGCGGAATGTACTTTCCTCTATCGTATTGCGCCAGCTCCAGCATGATTCGCAGCGCATAACGTCCTCTTGTGGATATCAGCATAAAAACGCCTCCCGTCAAATATGTTCCGATAAACCAATTTTACCACTATGTTATCAAATTACAAGTGAAATTCCGAGCGGTCATTCCTTTTCAGGCTTGGCGGGCAGGATATCCCGGACGCGGAGGATCTTCCCCTCTACCATGAAGCGCACCTCCATTCCGGCAAAAGGAAAGCCGTAAACGCGGTTCGGGTCATTTTGGTAATGGGGCCGGGGGTCCTGTGCCAGCACGCCCCGCAGCGCCTCCCGCCGCTGGGCCGGAATCCGTTCCAGCAGCTCCGGCGGAATCTCCACCGTCAGGCTCTCCCCTGCCGGTACAGCGGCAAAGCCGCCCAGCGCGTCCGGGTGGCAGTCGGCGTATGGGATGTAGGGCTTGATATCCAAAATCGGCGTGCCGTCCACTAAATCGGCACCCCGCACCCGGAGCACCGGCCCCTCGGCGGTCTGCTCGATGCCCTCCAGCTTCACACAGGACAGCGCGATGGGGTTGGGCCGGAAGGGTGAGCGGGTGGCGAACACGCCCATACGGGCATTTCCCCCCAGCCGGGGCGGGCGGACTGTGGGAGACCAGCTCTCCCGAATCGCCCGGTCAAAAACCCAGATGAGCCAGAGGTGGGAAAAATCCTCCAGTCCCCGGAGGGCGTCCGGGCTGCGGTAGGGCGGTGTAAATACGATGGATGCCTCCAGCGCGTCCACCAGACCGCTCTGCCGGGGAACGCCGAACTTTTCGGCAAAATCGCTGCGGATGTGGGCGATGGGTTCCATGCTGAAGCTGTTGGCCATAAAGCGCCTCCTGTCGGACTGAAATGTATTTGCTGTTATTATAGCAGAAAAATGTCCGCTGGAAAAGAGAAAGCATCCGCCGCCGGTGAAGCTCCGGCAGCCGATGCCTGTCTCTTTGAAGCCCACTGCCCTACCAGCGGTCGGCGCCGGGGGTAACGGCGTTTTCGCCGTCCAGCAGATCACCGTCCCGGTCACGGGCCTTGGCGTTTTCCAGCATTTGGTCCATGGGAACGCCCTCCGTTACGGATTCATCGGTATTGGCCGGAGACTGACCCGGATTGGTGTCCGGCGCGGTAACGGTATTGTCATCCCGGTCCAGCATCCCGCTCTCCTGCTGATGGCTGTCATCGGTTGTGTTCCCGCTATTTTTGCTGCCGCAGGAGCTGAGCGCCAGCGCCAGCGTCAAGGCTGCCAGCAAAATCGAAACGCTTCGTTTCATCCTCTTTCCTCCTTTTCTGCGGAGTCAATGCGATACCCACGCCTATTTTCCCCATTGGAAGGCAAACCAATCAGGAAAAAACAGTTGCTTTATCTGTTTTCTTCCTGTATAATACAATTATCAGGAATAATTTTTAATTAGAAACTCGGAAAGGAGCAGAAATATGGAATTGAAGGGAAGCAAAACGGAGGCCAATCTGTGGAAGGCGTTTGCCGGAGAGTCTCAGGCCCGGAACAAGTATGACTACTATGCCAGCAAGGCGAAAAAGGAGGGCTACGAGCAGATCGCGGCGCTGTTTCAGGAAACGGCCCTGAACGAAAAAGAGCACGCAAAGCTGTGGTTCAAGGCGTTGGATGGCATCGGCACCACCGCCGAAAATCTGGTGGCCGCCGCTGCCGGAGAGAACGAGGAGTGGACCAGTATGTACGCCGAAATGGCCCGCACCGCCGAGGAGGAGGGCTTTTTGGAGCTGGCCGCTCAGTTCGAGGGCGTTGCCAGAATCGAAAAGGCCCACGAGGAGCGTTATCTGAAACTGCTGGAAAATCTGAAAAACGGTGAGGTCTTCAAAAAGGGCGACAAGGTTCTCTGGTTCTGCCGCAACTGCGGCCATGTGGAGCTGGCCGTGGAGGCCCCCGCCGTGTGCCCGGTGTGCCATCATCCCCAGTCCTATTTCCAAATCAAGGCGGAAAATTATTGAGAAGTCATTTTATGCGTCAAGGCTCCCTTTTGGGAACCTTGACGCGCTTTTCGACAATAAATTGTCAAAAAGCCCTGAGCTTTCAAAGTTCTAAATCACTTTGAAAGCTGTTAATTTAAATTGTGAGGAAACCCCTCTTCGGTTTCCCTCACACTCCCTTCCGTACCGTTATGTAAAATTTTCCATTTCACCTGCAATTCCCGCGTCAAGGCTCCCTTTTGGGAACCTTGACGCTTTCTATAGCGGGCGTTTGACATTTCGCCTGAAATGTTTGTGAAATTCGCCGTTGACGGGACGGGAAAAAACAGGTATAGTAAGCATTAGAAAACTGGTGGAGCACACCTCTTTGGTTAAGATGAGGAACTACTTGGTATAGAAAAGGAGAGCTGTATCATGTATACACAGGAAATCACCGTTAATAACGAGGTAGGTCTGCACGCCAGACCCGCAACCTTCTTCATTCAGAAGGCCAACGAATTCAAAAGCGGCATCTGGGTGGAAAAGGATGACCGCCGCGTCAACGCCAAGAGCCTGCTGGGCGTTTTGTCCCTTGGCATTGTAAAGGGCACCAAGATCACCCTGATCGCGGATGGCACGGACGAAAAGGAAGCTGTCGGCGCTCTGGTAGAGCTGGTAAAGGACAACTTCGGCGAATAAGCAAACGCTACATCAGCCGCCTCTGCTTTTGCAGGGGCGGTTTTCTTACGCTCTTGCGCCGGTGTGTCTTTTTTGCTACACTGTGGGTAAAATGATGATCAGGTGGTGATCGGATGACAAAGGATGAGCTGCGGGAAAAGGCCAACGATCTGCCCTTGCAGCCGGGGGTCTATCTGATGATGGACCGGACCGGGAAGGTCATATATGTCGGCAAGGCGAAAAAGCTGAAGAACCGCGTCAGCCAATATTTTCAGGACAGCGCCTCCCACACCCTGAAAACCCGGCAAATGGTCAGTCAGGTGGACCATTTTGACACAATTTTCGTCTCCAGCGAATTTGAGGCCCTTGTGCTGGAAAATTCCCTCATCAAGCGGCATATGCCCCGCTACAACATTCTGCTGAAGGATGACAAGGGCTACCCCTTTGTCCGGCTGGGCCGGGGGCGCTATCCCAAATTCACCATGGTGAACCGCCCTGCCAATGACGGGGCGAAATATTTCGGCCCCTTCGGCGGGCGCTTTGAGACCCGGCAGGCCATCGACGCCGTATGTCAGGCACTGCGGCTCCCCACCTGCCGCCGCCAGTTTCCAAGGGACATCGGCGCGGAGCGGCCCTGTCTGAATTTCCACATGGGCCGGTGCGACGGTTTTTGCCGCCCGGAAATGCCGGAGGTGGACTATGACCGCCGCATTGAGCAGGCCTGTCAGCTTTTGGAGGGCCGCTCCAAGCAGTTGATTCGGGACATGACCGCCGACATGGAGACGGAGGCCGAAGCGCTGCGCTTTGAGCAGGCGGCCCAGCTTCGGGACCGGATTCAGGCCATCAGTGCCCTGAGCAAAAAGCAAACGGTCATTGCCGGCCTGTGCGCCGACACCGATGTATGGGGCGTGTTCCGTGGCGCGGGCAAAAGCGGCTACGCTGTGCTCCACATGGAGGGCGGCAATTTAGCAGGCCGCGAAACAGAGCTGCTGAACGCCCCCATGGAGGAAACAGCGGCAGAGCTGCTGGCGGCAGTCACCGCCCAATACTATCTGCCACGGGCCATTCTCCCCCACGAGATTCTACTCTGCGTGGACACTGGTGACTGTGAGGAGCTGTCCGAGGCGCTGACGCAGCGGGCCGGACACAGGGTCTGGGTCCATGTGCCCCAGCGGGGTGAAAAGTCCACGCTGGCGGATATGGCCATCCGCAACGCGCAGGAGGAGGTGCAGCGGGCCACCACCGCCGAGGAAAAAACAGCCTATACGCTGGAGCTGCTGCAAAAAATGCTGAACCTCCCCCAGCCGCCCAAGCGGATGGAGTCCTTCGATATTTCCAACACTGGCAGCAGTGACATTGTGGCCTCTATGGTGGTCTTTCAGGGCGGAAGGCCGCTGAAATCCGCCTACCGCCGCTTCCAGATCAAGGAGCTGGCAGAGGGCCACCCGGACGATTACGCCTCTATGCGGGAGGTGCTGCGCCGGAGATTGCAGCGGGCGGCGGATGGGGATGAAAAATTCCTGCCCCTGCCGGATGTCTTTTTGATTGATGGCGGCATCACCCATGCCAACACCGCGCTGGAGGTGGCGCAGTCCTTCGGCTGTACCATCCCCATTTTCGGCATGGTAAAGGATGACCGCCACCGCACCCGCGCGCTGGTAACGCCGGAGGGGCGGGAGATCGGAATCGTAAATCAGCAGGCGGTTTTCTCCCTTATCGGCCAAATTCAGGAGGAGACCCACCGCTTTGCCATCACCTATCACCACCAGCGCCACACCAAGAGCACCATGCGCTCCGCGCTGGATGGCATTCCCGGTCTCGGCACCAAGCGGCAGGCGGAGCTGAAGCGGCGTCTTGGCACCATCCGGGCCATTCGGGAGGCGGATGAGGAGACACTGGCAGCGATTCTGCCGAAAAACACGGCCCACGCCGTATGGCTCCATTTCCACGAGGGTAACACCGCCGGGACGGAGCACACTGCCTCCGGCGATTTGTCCGAATAAATCCAAATTCCCTCTTGACTTAAAGTTCACTTTAAGTTGTATAGTAATTCCCGAACAAATCGTCCTGCTGCTTCCGCACGGAGGGCAGGCACACAAGGAGGCTATACCGATGAAGAAGCCGTATATCATCTGCCACATGATGACCTCTGTGGATGGCCGTATCGACTGCGCCACGAGGAGCATCTGCCGGGCGTGCAGGAATATTATGACACGCTGGATTCCCTGAACGCCCCCACCCGCGTCAGCGGTCGGGTCACGGCGGAGCTGGAGCTGGCAGGCCCCGGCGTATTTCACAGCGAGACCGTCACTCCCTTCGGGCGGGAGGGCTTTTCCAAAAAGACCGCTGCCGCCGGGTACGAGATCATTGCGGATACAAAGGGCACACTGCTGTGGGAGGTGCCGGAGGGCGAGCGCCCGTTGCTGATTCTCACCAGCCAGCAGGTAAGCCAGGAGTACCTTGCCTATCTGGACGCACAGAACATCTCCTGGATTGCCTGCGGCGAAACGAAAATCGACCTGCCCCGGGCCTGTGAAATCCTTGCGGAGCAGTTCGGCGTAGAGCGCATGGCCGTTGTGGGCGGCGGGCATATCAACGCCGGATTTCTGGCGGCAGGTCTGCTGGACGAGGTCAGTGTGCTGATCGGCGCTGGAATCGACGGTCGGGGCGGAATGCCCGCCGTGTTTGACGGTCTTCCCATGGAACGGCCTGTCACGGAGCTGAAGCTCAATTCTGTCCGGCAGTACGGCAGCGGCGCCGTTTGGCTGCGCTACGCCGTGAAGAAATAAATACGGAGGGAAACAGCATAAAATATCAAAATCAGGACGCATTTGAAAAAGCGAATATGTTCGGCACCGGCACTCCCAACACCGCCTATGCCCAGTATTTTATTGGAAATTCCTTCCTCAACCCCCTGACGGACCCCAAGGGCGGCCTGTTCGCCGCCAATGTGACCTTTGCGCCGGGCTGCCGCAACAACTGGCACATCCATCACGCCGAAAAGGGCGGCGGGCAGCTTTTGCTGTGCACCGCCGGTGAGGGCTGGTATCAGGAGGCCGGCAAGCCCGCCGTGAGCCTGACCACCGGCAGCGTGGTGATGATTCCCGCCGAGGTGAAGCACTGGCACGGCGCGAAAAAGGATAGCTGGTTCAGCCATATCGCCGTGGAGGTCCCCGGCGAGGGCTGCCGGAACGAATGGTGCGAACCGGTGACGGACGAAGAATACAGCAAGCTGTAAGGAGGATACGATATGGCAGTCAAGCAGACCGCGGGGCTGGACCAGTTAGGCACGTTCGCCCCTAAATTCGCCGAGCTGAATGACGATGTTCTGTTCGGTCAGGTATGGAGCCGGGAGGAGCAGCTCTCCCTCCGGGACCGTTCTCTTGTCACTGTTGTGGCACTGATGGCGCAGGGGTTGACGGACGAGTCCTTCCGCTATCACCTGATAAGCGCCAAGAAAAACGGCATCACCAAGGAGGAAATGGCGGAGATCATCACCCACGCCGCCTTTTACTGCGGCTGGCCCAAGGCATGGGCCGTGTTCCGTATGGCAAAAGAGGTCTACGGCGAAGAATAAGTCCCCACAATATTCTGAAACGATAAGAGCCGCAGCCCATATCGGGCTGCGGCTCTTGTCGTTTCCTTTCAAATTGCTGCGCTCTGTGCAGGCATCAGCTTTCCATGTGGCGGCCCAAAAATGCGGCAATGGTCTGCGCCAGCTTATATTCCGCGTCGCCGGAGGCGGATTGACCGTCCCCGATGAACAGCACCAGCCCCAGCAGATCGCCCTCTGAGAGAATCGGCGCCGCCACTACAGTCATGAGACGGTCGCTGCTGTCGGACACCGGCACCGGCTGGTTCTGACCGTCATACTGGTAAATCCGGCGGTTTTCCATGATCTGCTCTAACTGCGCGGAGATGCGCTTCCCCAGCAACTCCCGCTTGGCGCCGCCAGCCACGGCGATAACGGTATCCCGGTCCGTCACGGCGCAGATGGCCCCCGTGGAGCGGCTCATGGTCTCGCAGAGCTGGGCGGCAAAATCCTCCACGCCGCCCATCAGGGAATACTTTTTGAAAATGACCTCGCCGTCCCGGCTTGTATAAATCTCCAGAGGGTCGCCCTCGCGGATACGCATGGTGCGGCGAATCTCCTTGGGAATGACCACCCGGCCCAAATCATCAATGCGCCGCACGATTCCGGTTGCTTTCATATCTCAAACTCCTTTATCAGTCGATTCCTATGTCTAACTGGAAGTAGTATCTGCCATAATTTCCGCCTTATGCCGCCGGCGGGCTGGAACTCTTTGGCAGCAAGCAAGCCGATTAACAAAAAATATGTTTGTACTTCAGAAAAGCAGTTGACGCACCGCAAAAAATATGCTATAGTAATTAGCACTGATGTGGAGATTTGGGAGCGCAATGCTTTTCAAATCTTCTCAAAATTCCACCGCGAGTAAACGCAGTCCCCGAAATTTCATAAGCTGGTAGAGCAACTGATTCGTAAGAATCAGGTCTGCGACCCCAAAAGTGAATATGCTAATGTAGCTCAGTCGGTAGAGCAGCTGATTCGTAATCAGCAGGTCGTGTGTTCGAGTCACATCATTAGCTCCAGAAGACAGCGGAAATCGAATGATTTCCGCTGTTTTCATAACTTTTAAGAAAAGTTTTGACCCACACAAATTGCGGTTACACCTCACGCCGAAGGCATTTTTCTTCGACGCTTTTCAAAAATTACCGTCTGGAAACACCGGCCCGACCCACACCGTGACCCACACAACGAACTGTGCGGAAAGAGCCAAAGAGCACCGGAGAGGAAACCGTTTCCTTTCCGGTGCTCTGCTTGCCTGTGGGTCTTATCGAATCCGTGCCATGAAACTGCCCATTTTCTCCGCAGCCTTTTGCTGCATCTGCCGCGTGGCGTGGGTGTAGGTGCGGAGCGTGAATCCGGCGTCGTAGTGGCCCAGCATGCTGGATACCGTCTTGATGTCCACGCCGTTTTGCAGAGCCATGGTTGCGAAGGTGTGCCGCAGATCATGGAACCTGATGTGCTCCAGTCCGGCGTCTTTTAGAATTTTTTTGTGGAGGTTTACCACGCTGTCCGGGTGGTACATCTCTCCTGTCACTGGGGAGGGGAACAGGTAAGGGTTGTCCGGGTGTTTCTCGTGCTCCTGGATCAGTAGATCCACCGCCGTCTGCGGGATCGACACCTGTCGGACGGAGGTCTCCGTTTTGGGCCTTGACAGAATGAGGGTTCCCTCTGTGTCCCAGCTGGCCTGCTTACTGACGGAGATGGTGCAGTTGGCTTCGTCAAGATCGCTCCATTGGAGCGCCACCAGTTCGCCCTTTCTCAGTCCGCTGACCAGCTCCAGATAAAACATTGGGAGCGCGCCGCGCTGCTCAGCGGCGTCAAGGTATGCGCTGATGTGGTCTGGATGAAGAATCTTCATCTCTTGTTTTTCAATTTTGGGGATGATGCAGTTCTCCGTGGGATTGCTGAGAATGCGTTTTTCTTTTACCGCCCGGTCAAGGGCATTGTGCAGCATCATGTGAATGCCGCGCACAGTGGAATTGCTCAGGCCGGGTTTTTTCTTTTTCTGTACTTTTCTCAGCCGCCCATTGCTTTGCAGATCGTTGTAGAGCTTTTGCAAGTCGCGGGTAGTGAGCTTATTCAGCGGGATATCCCCGATAGCAGGGATGATATGCTGTTCGATGTTCCGGTGGTAGTAGTTCATGGTGGATGGGCGGATATGCGGTTTGGCATACAGTTCAAACCATGTCCGCAGCCATGTGGCAACCGTATATTCATTTGCGCGGCTGATATCCAATTCTCTGCTTTCCTCAATGGCTTTCTTTAGTTTCGCCTTGCATTCCGCCTGTGTCTTACCCAGCACATTTTTGATGATGCGCTTTCCTGTTTCAGGGTGGTAGCCTGCTGTGTATCACCCCTCCCAACGCCCATCTGCGCGTTTGCGAATGTTGCCTTCGCCATTTGCACGTTTTTTCGCCATGAGCATCGCTCCTTTCTTTGGTAGCCACAACACATACCACACCTTGCGCCGGAAAGCTACTGATTCTTCCAAAGAAATCGAATTTTTTTGAAAATGCTTTTATTGATTCCAGCAGTGCAAAATGTACACGAGTTTTGAACTGCCTTTTGCGTTTCTTAGGTCAACGGAGTGCCATTGTAAATCATTCGAAAATGTGTTATCTTCTTCGCAGAAGCGTCCATACAGAATTCTACACTTTTCACACAAAGGGGCTTTTTATGAGTAAGATCAAATCTTGGTGTCACGCCAATGCCATGCTGGTCATTTCACTACTGGCTGCAATTGTAACGGCATTTTTTGTTCCGCCTGATAGGGACTACTTAGGTTATTATGACCTCAAGACACTTGCTTGCCTATTTTGTGTGCTGGCAGTGGTGGGTGCTTTGCGGGATCTGCATATCTTTTCCGCTCTTTCCCAACGGATGGTACACACCTTTTCCACTGTCCGGGGCGTTTGTACGGCGCTGGTGGTTATCACCATGTTCGGCTCTATGCTCCTGACCAATGATACCGCCTTGTTGACTTTTCTGCCACTGGGTTGGTTTGTCCTTTCCTCCACTGGACAGGAAAAGCACACGGCGCTTCTGTTCATTCTGCAAAACTGTGCCGCTAACCTCTGTGGGATGATCACGCCTTTCGGCAATCCGCAGAATCTCTATCTTTTCAGCTATTACGACCTTTCCGCGAAAATGTTTTTTTCCGCAATGCTGCCGCCATTCATCCTGTCTACTGTTCTCATTCTCCTGTGCTGCTTAGTGTTTCCAAAGGAACAGCTTTCAGTGCCGGAAGCACAGGTCACGGTAGACTCACGCCGAGCCATTATCTATGGTGGACTATTCTGTTTAGCCGTTGCCATGGTGCTGCGACTGGTACCCTACATTCTTGGCTTGGCTGTCATTGTTCTGGCGCTCTGGCTGCTGGACCGACATGCGCTGAAAACTGTAGATTGGGGATTGCTGGCCACTTTCGCTGCTTTTTTCACCTTTTCCGGCAACCTTGCCCGGATGGAAGCTGTTCGGGTACTGTTCGCCCGCCTTTTGTCCCACGGAACCATTCTGATTTCTGCGCTCACCTGCCAGATCATCAGCAATGTCCCTGCCGCCATTTTGCTCAGCCGCTTCACGCAGGATGCCCGCGGGCTTCTGGTTGGCGTCAATGTGGGCGGCGCAGGAACGCTGGTAGCTTCGCTGGCAAGCCTCATTACCTTTCGGGAATATACACGCCATGTTCCTAATGGTGGAAAGCAATTTCTTTTTCTTTTTTCTGGGATCAGCTTTACCTTTTTGACGATTCTTTTGATGGCCATGTCCTTCCTGAACGGATGAGCCTTTATTGCCAGCATCTTTTGGGAAAATCCTTATTAATTTCAACAGTTCAAGATATACACTCTTTGTGTGGTCTTTTAACCTGTGGAATCAATGGAATTTCATTGAAAACCCTTGTTGCTGCTCCGGCTCATGGTCGTCCGGCTTGTGACCGAGGGCGACGCGCTTTTGCCGCAGCTGAGCCAGCCGCTTGCGGTCGATTTGGACGCCGTCGGCAGCGGGGGCCGGGGCGTTGTCCCGGAAAATATTGCCCATGTGGTAGAGCAGCCGGGTGGCTGACAGCAGGACGGAGGGCGGCTCCTGTTCGCCGCGCTCCATGTGTTTCATGAAAAATTCCGCGTAGGCATGGCCGTTATCCCGCGCCGCCGCGAACCATTCGTAAGCGGCGTCCATGTCCTTCGGAACGCCCTCGCCCATGAGGGTCAGCTTGCCCAACAGATATTGGGCGTAGGCGCTGCCGTTATCCGCGGCCTGCCGCAGATATTCCGCCGCAGTCGAAGTGTCTTTTGACACATTTTTGCCGCTGAGATATTCCTTGCCCAGCCGGTAGGTAGCGAAATCGTTGCCGTTGTCCGCCGAGCGTTTCAGCCAATAGATGCCCTTGGCAGGATCGTGCACATCTGCATCATCAGAGAGATACAGCTTGCCGAGGGCGTACTGTGCTACGTCCAAGTCCTGCTCGGCGGCGCGTTCCAACAGCTTTTGTGCTTTGACCGTGTCGGGGATCAGCAGCCCGCCGTCGCGGTACGCCGTGCCGATGATGTACTGGGCGTTGGCATCGCCTGTATCCGCAAGCTGTTTCAGCTGCTCCGCCGCCTCGTCACGCTCCTTCAGAGGGAAACGATCATCGTTCGCCACGCTTTGCAGATCCTGACACTCGTAGCTCATGTCATAGGCGCTGATCTGCTCGCCGTCATCCTGCATTTCCTCGTCCTCAAAGGAAAATCTGTTCATGCGAAGATGCTCCGCCTCTTTGATGACGGCGTTCTTGATTTGACGAAATTCTTTTTGCTGAGACAGCGGCGGACGTAGCCGTTTCTTTCCCTCGGAATAGTAATCCTCCACCTGACATTGCAGTTCCCACCATGTCTGGTAGCACGCATCCACGGTGGGCAGACGCGCCATCTGGTCGACGATCTCATCCACCAGCTTCTTCATTGGCTTTGGAAGATAGCCATAGGTTTTCTTTCCGCTGACCTGACCGAGCTGCCGCGACAGATCCCAGATCATCTGCTCTGCCTCCGGGTGGATGCAGGTCATTTCCCGCATGGCCTTCGCCAATTCCAGCATGGCTTTCCGCGCTTCCACCACCAGTTCGTCTCGCGATTTGCTTTTCTGCTCATAGACGTGCAGCAGCTCCTGTCGGAAGATCTGATTGGTCAGCGTGGACTTGATCTGCCGTATCCCATCTTTGGACAGGTACGCCTGATTCGGCTTTGCCGACCACGCCATCATGTGGACATGGGGATGATTCCCTTCGTCATGGAAGGCGGCGTACCAGTGAAAGTCCTCCGGCGGGATCTTCATCGCCGCGGCGATGTCATTGCGGTGGGTACGCAGTAATGTGCGCCATGCGTCCGCATGGTTATACCCCAGCCGCTCCGCGTCCTCCCGGTGGAGGGAGATGATGTGCGTCCACACGTTGCCGGTGTAGTGATCCAGTTCGTCCGCGACAGCGGCGAGGTCAACGGTAGCGTCATCTCCGAACAGGCCGTGTTCCCCCAACCGTTCCGCCCTCGGACGCAGCGCGATGTACTTGGCGTAACCTTCCATGCCCTGTACCCGATCCCAATTCGATTCCAGCGCCAGCGTGATGAGCGCGGACGCCGTCGCTTTTGTCGGGTGTGAGAGGTAGTCCTCGTATTCCATCAGCTCGCTTGCGTCAGGAAAATCCTTCACCAGTTTTGCGATGAGCTGCGTCTGCTTTTGGGTGGGCGGACGGTCATCCGGGATGATCTCCACCCGCTCCCGCGTGGCGATGTACTTGAGATACCCGCCAGCACTTTGCCCACCGCCGCACCTGATGTACGGGCTTTTGACGATCAGTCTTGCCATGCTTCGCTCTCCAGCTCACGGAGTTTTTGCTCCAGCCGCAGTTGGCCGTTGGTGCGCTTGACGGCGGCGATGCTCTTGGCTCGTTCCTGCCGCAGCACTTCCTCGCTCACGTTGAGGCTTTGCAGGAGGATGGACATTGCCATGTCCATCTCCACCGCCTGCTTGTAGAGCAGCGACGCAATACGATCCTCGAAGATCTTCAGCCGTGCGTCGATGGCGGATTGCACCGCACGGGGCAGCGTGGTGCTTTCGCCTGTGGCGAGCATATCCGCGTAGCAGTTCACCGCCTTTTCGATGAACTCGTTTTTGCTGCGGCAGTTATCTTCCTGATACCACCGCTCTATTTTGGTAGCTGTTTCATCCGTCATACGGAAGTTCAGCCTGTTTTCATTTTTGCTCATAATTCCCTCCAATCTGCCGTAAGGCACGCTTGTTTTCGTTGAAACACCTGCGCTTGCGGGAACCAAGACGCCAGCCGCTCCAAAAGTTCTCTCAAAAGGCGCCACAATCGCCTGCGCTGAAACCCCCGTCAACTGCCCGCACTGCGGGCAGAAGTGATTGGGCAGAGCGTCGGTTCCGAC
>UQMC01000019.1 GCA_900542115.1 uncultured Oscillibacter sp.
GGGGCGTTTCGGATGGGGGTGGTATCACTACTCTCGGAGCGTTCCGCACGTTCACCAACATCCCCGGGCCGGGTATCAGAACGGCAAACTTTGCCGCTTTTGGGTCTTGATCGGATATGCTCCCGAAGAACGCAGAGAGCCTTCGGGACAGCGACACGCATAAGCGCATCGCTGTCCCGAGGCGTCGCAGCCCCGCTGGGCTGCGCAACGCTGCTGTTCTTGCTTCGATTTGTTTTGAGGAGGTCACTTCAGGCGGTGGCGGAGACCGCCGAGAACGCGTACCCGCCCCGGACCGTGCGGATATAGGTGTGGCTGCCGCCCAGCTTTCTGCGGAGATTGGAGACGGTATTCGCCACGACCTTCAGGGTGTCCGCGCTGTCCCGGCCCCACACGGCGGAAAACAGTTCCTCCTTGGAAAGCGTGACTCCCGGATTGCTGGCGAGAAGCAGCAGCATATTGAACTCGATCCGGGTCAGCGCCAGCGCGGTTCCGTTTTGAAACGCCTGCTGGGAACGTCCGTCAATGGTCAGCTCCGGGAAGGTAAGCGTGTGCCGGGAGCTGAGGGAGACCCGCTCTGCGGCGATGTCCTCCCGCCGCAGAAGGGCCAGGATCTTTTCCTCCAGCTCCCTCTCGGCCCCATTTGCTTGAATGATGATCATGGTGTGTCTGTGTGTTACTCCGCGTCCAGCTCGTGGAGCAGGTTGACCATCTCGATAGCGCTGACCGCACAATCGTAGCCCTTGTTGCCCGCCTTGGTGCCGGCCCGCTCAATGGCCTGCTCGATGTTCTCCGTGGTCAGAACGCCAAAGAGAACAGGCACGCCGCTTTCCAGAGAAACGGCGGCGATCCCCTTGGAGACCTCATTGCAGACGTAGTCATAGTGGCTGGTGGAACCGCGGATCACCGCGCCGAGGCAGATGACGGCGTCATACCTGCCGCTCTTTGCCATCTTCGCCGCCACCAGCGGGATCTCAAAGGCTCCGGGAACCCACGCCACATGAACGTCGTCCTCCCGAACCTCGTGCCGCAGCAGACCGTCCAGCGCGCCGCTGAGGAGCTTGGAGGTGATGAATTCGTTGAACCGGGCGGCTACGATGCCCACCTTGATGCTTTTGGAGACCAGCTTTCCCTCGTAGGTTTTCATATTTAAGTACCTCTTTCTTTGTTAATATTTCAAAATGTGTCCCATTCGCGCCTGCTTGGTTTTCAGGTAGAACAAATCATGCGCTGTTGCCGTCATCTGGATCGGAACCCGTTCGGAGATCTCCAGCCCAAACTCGGAGAGCTGATACACCTTGTCCGGGTTATTGGTCAGCAGGCGCAGACTCTTGACGCCAAGTTCCCGCAGGATCTGCGCGCCGAGGAAATACTCCCGCTCGTCCCCGTGGAAGCCCAGAGCCAGATTGGCCTCCAGCGTATCCATGCCCTGTTCCTGCAATTCGTAGGCCCGCAGCTTGTTGATGAGGCCGATGCCCCGGCCCTCCTGCCGCATATAGAGCAGGATGCCCCGGCCCTCGTTTTCGATCTGGGTCATGGCGGCGGCCAGCTGCTGTCCGCAGTCACAGCGGAGAGAGCCGAAGGTGTCTCCGGTCAGACACTCGGAATGGACCCGGCAGAGAACGTCCTTCCCGTCGCCGATGTCACCCTTCACCAGCGCGACGTGGTGCTCTCCGTTCAGACGGCTCACAAAGCCGTAGGCTTTGAAATCACCGTATTTCGTGGGCATATTCACCGCCGTGACCTGATCCACCAGCTTTTCGTGGCACTTGCGGTACGCTTGAAGATCCCGGATGGTGATGAACTTGATGCCGAACTGCTCCGCCAGCGTCATCAGCTCGGCGGTGCGCATCATGGTGCCGTCCTCCCGCATGATCTCGCAGCACAGGCCGCATTCCTTCAGCCCCGCCAGACGGCACAAGTCAACGGTGGCCTCCGTATGGCCGTTCCGTTCCAACACGCCGTTTTTCTTGGCCAGCAGGGGGAACATATGTCCCGGACGGCGGAAATCCTCAGCTTTGGCATCGTCATCCACGCAGGCCATCGCCGTCACGGAGCGCTCGGCGGCGGAGATGCCGGTGGAGGTGGAAATGTGGTCGATGGACACCGTGAAGGCCGTTTCGTGGTTGTCGGTGTTGTTCTGCACCATCTGGGGGAATTGCAGCTTGCGGACAAAGGCCTCCGACATGGGCATACAGATCAGGCCCTTGCCGTGGGTGGCCATGAAGTTGATGTTCTCCGTGGTGGCAAATTCGGCGGCGCAGATGAAATCGCCCTCGTTTTCACGGTCGGGGTCGTCTGTGACCAGAATGATCTTCCCCTGTCTCAGATCCTCCAGTGCTTCGGGAATGGTATTGAAATTCATAGTAAAAACTCCTTATTAAAAGCCGCAGCGCAGCAGCATTTCTTTTGTGAGGGTGCTTTCGTTTGCGGGGATATGCGGTTTCGATTCTTCCGGACGCAGCAGCTTTTCAATGTACTTGCCTACCACGTCAGTCTCCAGATTCACCGGGTCGCCCCGGCGCCGCTGGCTCAGATTGGTCTGGGCCACCGTATGAGGGATGGTGGACACGGAAAAGCCCTCGCCGTCCACGGCGGCCACCGTCAGGCTGATGCCGTCGATGGTGATGGAGCCCTTTTCCACCACATAGCGCAATATCTCCGGCCCCGCGTGGACGGTGTACCAGACGGCGGTATCGTCCCGGCGGATGTTGGCAACGTGTCCCACACCGTCCACATGGCCCGCTACGATATGTCCGCCGAAGCGGCCGTTGGCAGGCATGGCCCGTTCCAGATTGACTACGCTTCCCGCCGAAAGTCCCGCAAGGGACGAACGGTTCAGCGTCTCGTGCATCACGTCCGCCGAAAAGCCGTCAGGAAAAAGCCGGGTCACCGTCAGGCAGATGCCGTTCACGGCGATGCTGTCTCCGATCCGTGTCTCCTCTAAAACGGTTTTCGCCTGGATCGTCAGGACGGCGGAGTGCTGCCCGCGCTTGATGTTCTTGATTGTTCCGACTTCTTCTACGATTCCTGTGAACACGGATATTCCACCTCGCTTTCTATCAGAAGATCCTCGCCCAGCCGTTCCAAGCGGCTGTTTTTTAAGCGGAAGGCGTCGTCCGGGGCGGGGACGCCCACGCCCTCCACGGGGGTTTTCGCATCCCTTCCGCCGAACAGCTTCGGAGCCATATACGCCTGCACCTGCTGCACGATGCCGCATTCCAGCGCGGCCCAGTTCAGCGTTCCGCCGCCCTCCAGCAAAATGCTGTCGATCTGCTCCCGCCCCAGATGTTCCATGAGCTGCCGGAGATCCACATGGCCGTTTTTCTCATTCATACAGAGCACTTGACACCCGGCCTTCCGGTAAACCACCTGTCTTTCCGGGTCGGCGCAGCAGGTGGCGAGGATGGTCGGAATTTGGTCTGCGGTGGCGACCACCTGCGCCTGCGGCGGCGTCCGCAGATGGGTGTCGCAGATGACGCGAACGGGGTTTCGCCCATTTTCCATGCGGCAGGTCAGAAGGGGATCGTCCGCCAGAACGGTGCCCACGCCTACCATGATGCCCCGGAACCGGTGCCGCTGCTGCTGGACATGGCTCCGGGCCGTTTCACCTGTGACCCATTTGGATGCACCCGTGAAGGCTGCGATCTTGCCGTCCATCGTCATGGCGTATTTCATGGAAACGAAGGGCCGCCCGGTGGTGATGTAGTGGAGAAAGACCTTGTTCAGCGCGTCACATTCCTCTCGCAGAACGTTTTCCGTTACCTCCACACCGTGAGACCGCAGGATCGCCACGCCCTTTCCCGCCACCAGCGGATTTGGGTCGGCGGAGCCGATCACCACCCGGCGGATGCCGGATGCCAAAATCGCCTCCACGCAGGGCGGCTGCTTTCCGTGGTGACAGCAAGGCTCCAGCGTCACATACATGGTGGCTCCGGCGGGGTCGGCGGTGCAGGCTGCCAGCGCGTTGCGCTCCGCATGGGGCTCCCCGTACCGCTCATGCCAGCCCTGTCCGATGACCGCGCCGTCCTTTACGATCACGGCGCCCACCATGGGATTGGGCGCCGTCCAGCCCCGGCCCCGTTCCGCCAGCGCCAAGGCCAGACGCATAGATTCCGCATCGTTCATATCGTTACCTCCAAAAGAAAAAGCCCTGAACGAATCGTTCAGGGCAAGGCAGAAAGACACACGTGAGGCTGTCGATAAAGTGGTAAATCCTCCGCAGCGGTAAGGAAGGGTGTGCGCGGGAAACCCAAGAAGGGATACACCGTCGGCTCAGACCAAACAGCGGATACTGCGTATCCGCTGTTTGGGAGCCTTCCTCGAAACAAGCTCGCTTGATCCGCCACCGGCGGCGCTTCGCCTATTTCCCTGCGCCATTGAAATCCTTAGTTTTCAGAACTTTTATGAAGTTCTGAAAACTTGTTCAGCGGGGAGAAAAGACTTTTTCGACGCGCTGAGACCCGGCATTATTATGCCGGGTCTTCTTCAGGCTATGCACAATAGAGGGACACTATGCCCTGTGTCAGTCCCGCAGAGAGGGGGGATAGACACCCGCCGCGTGGAGAGCCTTCAAATCCTCCGCCACAAGGGCGCGGTCCTCGTGATAGGTCATGCCGAACCACTTATCCTTGGAGTGGAGCACGGAGACCTCTATCCGGCCTGCCTTCAGCTCCTCCCCTACCATCACCGGCAGCAGGCACTCCGCCTTCAGCGCATCGGCAGGCAGCGCCCGGAGGAAGTCCTCAAAATACGTCCGCAGCGCCGGGAACACGGAGGGCATGAAGCCCCAGAAATTCATGGATACCACTGTCTCCGGGGACAGATCGGCGCCAGTATCCAGATCGGTGAGGTGCCCATCCGGGTAAAGCTGGATTTTCAGTGTCTCCTGAATAGAGCTCAGCTTCCCGTCCTGCACATGGCACACGCCTCGGGACACCGTGCCGTGAAGGCTGGCGGTGTTTTTCAGAAGATAGCCTACCATTACGGCTTGGCCGTTTTCCGGCAGACGTACCAACTGCTCATAAATGGTGCGGTAGGCGTCCACGCCATAGTAATCATCGGCATTGATGACGCAGAACGGCCCGTCCACCGCCGGTTCGGCGCACAGCAGGGCATGAACGGTGCCAAAGGGCTTTGTCCGCCCCTCGGGGATGTGATAAAAATTCGGCACGGAGGAAAAATCCTGATAGACATAGGCAATCTCCACCGGGCGGCCGCTTTTGGCGGTTTTGTTTTTCAGATAGCCCACAAGGCCCTCCATCATCTCCCGCATTTCCGGCTTGATGATGAATACGATTTTATCAAAGCCGGCCCGGATGGCATCATAAATGGAATACTCCATCAAAATCTCGCTGTTGGGGCCGATGCCGTCCACCTGCTTGCTGCCGCCGTAGCGGGAACCGAGGCCCGCCGCCATGATGACCAAAGAAACGCTCATACAGCTTCTCCCTTAATTTTTATTTTATATTTGGGATTTCCATTATGGTTTCCTTTACCATACCTTATTTTGCGGTATTTTGCAACGGTCTTGACATTTTTGTTTTTTTGATTATAATTTGAAAACGATAATCATTTTCAAATTGGAGACTGCTATGGCATATCAGACAAAGCAACAGCAGGCAGTGCTGCACTGCCTGCGTGCCCGGGCGGAGGAATGTATTTCCGCCGCCGAGCTTTCAGAGGATCTGCGGCATGAGGGGCTGACCGTGGGACTTGCCACGGTGTACCGTCAGCTTGACCGGCTGACGCAGCAGGGGCTTGTACACAAGGTCACCACCGAGGAGGGGGCGCTGTACCAATACTGCCCGCAGGCCGGGTGCCGCCATGACTGCTTTTTGCTGCGCTGTGAGCGCTGCGGGCGCATGGTCCATTTGGACTGCGCGCATCTGGAGGAGGTCTGCCGTCACCTTTCGGCGGAGCACCGGTTTTATATCGACCCCCGCCGGACGGTGCTGACGGGGCTGTGCGCGGCGTGTGAGGAGGCGGAACATGAAAGATAACGAGCTTATCGTCTGCCGGGACGTTTCCCTCGGCTATGAAGGGCGGTCCGTGCTCTCGGGCCTGAACCTCACCATTTCCAAGGGGGACTATCTCTGTGTGGTGGGAGATAACGGCTCCGGCAAGTCCACGCTGATGCGGGGCCTGCTGGGCCTGCTCCAGCCCCAGATCGGGCACATTGAGCACGCGCCGGCGCTGCGCCACGGCGCCATCGGCTATCTGCCCCAGCAGACCCGGGCCCAGCGGGACTTCCCTGCCACGGTGCTGGAGGTAGTGCTCTCCGGCTGCCTGAACCGGCGGGGACTGCATTTCCTCTATACCCCGGCCCAGCGCTCCGAGGCCATGATGAATCTGGGTAAGCTGGGTATTCTGGAGCTGAAGGACGCCTGCTACCGGGATCTCTCCGGCGGGCAGCAGCAGCGGGTGCTGCTGGCAAGGGCGCTGTGCGCCGCAAAATCGCTGCTGATTCTCGACGAGCCTATCACCGGACTGGACCCCGCCGCCGCGCAGGACCTTTACAAAACGCTGGCGTACCTCAATGAAAAGGAGGGCATGGCCATCGTGATGGTGACCCATGACCTGAAGGCGGCGCTGAAAAGCGCCCGCACCGTGCTGCACATCGGCCGCAGCGGACTGTTCAGCGGAACGAAGGCCGACTATCTGGCAAGCCCGCAGGGCCGCCGTTTCCGGGAGGAGCTGGAATCATGAATATTTTGCAGATGTTTTCCTACCCCTTTATGCAGCGGGCGCTCGTGGCCGGGGTGCTGGTGAGCCTGTGCGCTGCGCTGCTGGGCGTACCGCTGGTGCTCAAGCGCTATTCCATGATCGGCGATGGACTGAGCCATGTGTCCTTCGGCGCGCTGGCCATTGCCGTTGCGCTGGGATTGACACCGCTGTACTTTTCGATTCCCGTGGTGATCTTAGCGGCGTTTTTCCTGCTGCGGATGGCCAGCAATCCCCACTGGAACAGCGACGCTGCCATTGCCGCTGTCAGCGCCTCGGCGCTGGCTGTCGGTATTCTGGTCATCTCCCGCACCACGGGCATGACAACGGACGTGGACAACTATATGTTCGGCAGTGTGCTGGCTATGACGCGGAGCGATGTGGCGCTGTCCGTGGTGCTGTCCGTGACGGTGCTGGCGCTGTACGGCCTTTTTTACCACCAGATTTTTGCCGTGACCTTTGACGAGAGCTTCTCCCGGGCCACAGGGCTGCCGGTGGACCGCTACAATACCCTCCTTGCCATTCTCACCGCCCTGACGATTGTGCTGGGAATGCGGATGATGGGGGCTATGCTTATTTCCTCACTGGTGATTTTCCCGGCGCTGACCGCCATGCGGTTGTTCCGCAGCTTCCGGGGTGTGATTCTCTGTGCGGCCGTGACGTCGGTGGTGTGCTTCATGGCGGGGCTGACGATCTCGTTCATGTTCTCCACCCCGGTGGGAGCCACGGTGGTGGCCGCGGACCTTGCGGTGTTCCTCTGCGCCTGTCTTCTTGCCGCTCTGCGGCGGAGATAAGGCAAAAAAATTACTCCGGCCCGGTGCGATGAATGGCCTGTTTTATCGCACCGGGCCGTTTTCTGCTAAAAAAACGCAAAAAAACGGAGCCGCTTTCTCTGTTTCCGCCATTGACTTCCCGGCAAGTTTCTTTTAGACTATGGCCTTATGTTGAGGTGATTTATTTTGGATTTGATTTTGGAATTTTGCATCGTGTTTTTGATCTGCATGGCCGGGGAGTGGATCGCGGCGTTTCTGCCCTTTACGCTGCCGGCCAGCGTCATCAGCCTGCTTCTGCTGCTGATTTTGCTGCTGTGCGGCGGGGTGAAGGAGCGGACGATTCAAGGAACGTCCCAGTTCCTCATCGGCAACATGGGCCTGTTTTTCATCCCCGCCATCGTGGGGACGCTGGAATATCTGGATGTGCTGAAGCTGCAGGCCATCCCCTTTCTGGTGGTGACGCTGGTGTCCACGCCGGTGGTCTACGCGGTGACCGCGTGGAGCATCCGGCTCTTTATGAAAATGCTTGGCGGAAAGGAGGCAGACCATGATTGATACCCTGACCTCCACGCCCTTTTTCGGGCTGGGACTGACGCTGCTGTGCTGGTTTCTTGCCGTGAAGCTCCAGAAGCGCACGGGGCTTCTTGTCTGCAACCCGGTGCTGGTGGCGGCCATGCTGGTCATCGCCGTGATGGTGGTGTTCCGTATTCCACTGGAAAATTACAATGCCGGCGGCGATATCATCAAAATGCTGCTGGCCCCGGCCACGGCGGTGCTGGCGCTGAACGTGTACCAGCAGCGCGCCGTTTTGAAGCGGTATTTCTGGCCGGTGGTGCTGGGCTGCTTTGTGGGGAGCCTTGTCAGCGTGCTGGCGGTGCTGCTGCTGTGCCGGATGTTCCAGACGGAGGCGTCGCTGGTGAACTCCCTGCTGCCCAAGAGCGTGACCACTGCCATTGCGGTGAGCATTTCCGAAAGTGCTGGCGGTCTGCCGGGGCTGACAGCGGCTTCCGTGTGCGTCACCGGCATTGAGGGAGCCATGCTGGCGCCGCTGTTTGCCAAGCTGTTCCATGTCACCGACCCGGTGGCGGAGGGTGTGGCCATCGGCGCGTGCAGCCATGCGGTCGGCACCAGCAAGGCACTGGAGATCGGGCCGCTGCAGGGGGCCATGAGCTCTATCGCCCTGTGCGTATGCGGTATCATCACCTCTGTGCTGGCGATGTTCTTCACCGTGTAAAGCTATATTGATGGAAAATGCGAACCGCTTCAGAGGTCCGCATTTTCTTTTAAAAGATTCGGAGCAGACCGGGGCGGCTGCCGGGTCAAATAGGGGCGAGGAGGAGCGCCTTGCGCCGTTTTGGGCGGAAAACGCCCGGAACGGCACGAAAAGTGCCGAAAATTTGACGGATTTTTTCAAAAAAGTCTGGAAATCCACTTGCATTCCCTGATAAAGTGTGCTATCTTACAGATATTAGGAGTGTAAGTTTTGGAGTGGACCGCAAGGTCCGCTCTTTTTTGTGGAACAAACGCTCCACTTCAAATCTTCAGAAAACCGGAGGATGCGCCATGGAAAAGGTCACAGAGCTCACCGCACGGCTGGCAGAGCCCGTCATTGCAGAGCAGGGCTGTACGTTGTGGGATGTGGAATATGTAAAGGAAGCCGGAACGTGGTATCTCCGGGTCCTCATCGACAAGGAGGGCGGTGTGGACATTCTGGACTGCGAGGCCATCTCCCGGAAGCTCTCGGACCTGCTGGACGAGGCGGACCCCATCGAGGGCAGTTACACGCTGGAGGTCGGCTCCGCCGGTGCGGAGCGGGCGCTGAAGCGCCCTGCCGATTTTCAGCGTTATCTGAACAGCCCCGTGCTGGTGAAGCTCTACAAGCCGGTGGACGGACGCAAGGAGTTCCCCGGTACGCTGACCGCTTATAATGAGGCGGACGGTTCCATCACCGTGGAGATGGGCGGCCAAGCCTATACCTTTGACAAAAGGGCCGTGGCGCTGTGCCGCCTGCGGGTGGAATTTTAAAATTTGTGATTCCTGTCTCGGAAAAAGACGTATAAAAAAAGACGTATAAAATAAAAGGAGTAATTCAAGATGAAGGGCAAGAAAAAGGTAAAGGAACCCGCGGGCATGAACATCCCCGAGATCTTTGCGGCTCTGGCCATGCTGGAAAAGGAGCGGGGCATTCCCCAGACCTTTATGATGGATAAGATCATTCAGGCCATTTCCACCGCGTACAAGCGCGACCATAACGGCGTGGAGAACGTTGTGGTGGATGTGGATGAGGAGCACCAGACGCTGAAGATGTACGTTCAGAAGAACGTGGTGGCAGAGGAGGACTATGTGGACCCTCTCAACGAAATGAGCGAGGAGGAGGCCAAGGCCATCTCCGCAAAGTATCAGGTGGGCGATGTGGTGAACATCCCCGTGGATAATACCGAGTTTGGCCGCATCGCCGCCGGAAACGGCAAGCAGGTCATCATTCAGGGTCTGCGGGAGGCCGAGCGCGGCATGGTGTATGACGAGTTCAACTCCAAGCAGCACGAGATTCTCACCGGCGTTGTGACCCGCATCGATCCCCGCACCGGCGCCGTGTCCCTGCGAATCGGCACCGGCACGGAGTCTACGGAGGCGCTGCTGCTCTCCGGCGAGCAGGTCCCCGGCGAGGAGCTGGTAGAGGGCCAGCACGTAAAGGTGTATGTGGTGGATGTCCGCCGCTCTACCAAGGGTCCCCAGATTTTGATTTCCCGGACGCACCCCGGCCTTGTCAAGCGGCTCTTTGAGCTGGAGGTGCCCGAGATTTATGACGGTACCGTAGAGGTGAAGTCCATCGCCCGGGAGGCCGGCAGCCGCACGAAGATGGCGGTCTGGTCCGCCGACGAGAACGTGGACCCCATCGGCGCCTGCGTCGGCCCCAAGGGTCAGCGGGTGGCCAACATTGTAGAGGAACTGCGGGGCGAGAAGATCGACATCATCAAGTGGAGCGAGGACCCCGCCGAGTTTATTGCCGCCGCGCTGGCCCCCAGCGATGTGGTGAACGTTTTCATGGCGGAGGAGGGCAAGGCCTGCCGCGTTATCGTGCCGGACGATCAGTTGTCCCTCGCCATCGGCAAGGAGGGGCAGAACGCCCGTCTGGCGGCCCGCCTTACCGGCTATAAGATCGACATCAAGCCCGAAAGCTGGAACGGCGAGGAAGAGGCCGAGGTCCAGTGACACAGATGATTTTCTTTCTCTGCGGCGTGGCTGCGGGGCTGGCGGTACTGCACCTGCGGCGCGGCGGGAGAAACGGAAGAAGATAAGGCCCGGCGCGGTGAGCCGCGCCATGTGTAAGGAGGGCTGTCTAAAATGCAGAAAGTAAAGAAAATTCCTCAGCGGCAATGTGTGGGCTGCCGGGAGATGAAGGATAAAAAGAGCCTTCTGCGGGTGGTAAAATCCCCCGAGGGGGCGGTGAGTCTGGACTTCGTGGGCAAAAAGCCCGGCCGGGGCGCCTACGTGTGCTACAGCGTGGAGTGCCTGAAAAAGGCGCGGAAGTCCCGCGCGCTGGAGCGGGCGCTGGAGATCAGCATCCCCGCAGAGGTCTATGACGCCATGGAGGCAGAACTGGAGGGACGCGATGGACAGGAATGAACAGACCCTCTCCCTGATCGGCCTGTGCCTCCGGGGACGGAATTTGGAGGTAGGCGAGGAGCCGGTGGAGGCCGTGGCCCGCGCCCGGGACGCCCGGGTGCTGCTACTGGCGTCCGACGCGGCGGACAACACCGCCCGCCGGGTGCGGCGGTTCGCGGAAATGGGCCAGTGCGTGTGGCTCCGGGTCCCCTTTACCAAGCGGGAGCTGGGGCTGGCCACCGGCCGCGCATCTGCCGCCGTGGCGGCCATTACGGATATCGGTCTTGCCGTGGCGGTGGTGCGGCGGCTGGCGGAAGCGGAGCCGGAAAAATATGACGAAGACCTTGCCAAGCTGGAGCTGAAGGCCAAGCGGGCCGCCGAGCGGAAAAGCGAGGCCGCCCAGCATGAAAAAAATCTCCGCCGGGGTGTGAAGCGCCCGAAAAAGCAGACGGAGACACCGGAGGAGCGAAAGCAGGACCGCCGCGCCGGAGCAAAGGCGGAGCGCAGCCCTCGAAAAGGTGAAAAAACCGGGAAGGGCGGCCCACGCGGAAAGACCTCCGCAAGACCTGTGCCGGGTGAAAAAAACCAGCGGCGGAGCGGCACATACGAAAAGAGCGCCGGAGGAAAAACGCAAGGGCGCACCGCCTCCGGCAAAGCGGCGGAGGGCCGCAGCGGCCTCCGGAAAAGCGGGCCCCGGCCGTTCAAAAGCGACCGTCCCAAGGCAAAGCGGAATCCATTTGCACACAGCCGCCCGGTGAAAAAGGGCAAGGGCTCCTTCCGGAAAAAGGAGAGCTGAGAGGCTGTCGGCGTGTTCCATACGAAATTCAGGCCGGACGGTCCTTTGACCGGCGGTAAACGAGGTGTTTTATTTGGCTATTGAAAAATACAGAGTACGTGATGTGGCGCGGGACTTCGGCTTCCCCGCAAAGGTGATCACCGACATCCTTGGCAAGTACGGCGAGGCCCCCAAGAGCAATATGCAGGCGTTGGAGGACAAGGAGCTGTCCGTCATCTTCGAGCATCTGACCCAGAACAATCAGATTTCCAGCATTGCGGCAATCTATGCCGACGAGCCGAAGAAGCCGGAAAGCGCGCCCGCGCCCAAGGCGGAGGCGGCCTCCAAGGCAGAGCCCGCCCATAAGGCAGAGGCAGCGCCCGCCAAGCCCGCACAGGCGGCACAGGCAAAGCCCGCCGTGTCTCAGCAGACGCAGAAGCCGGCGGCCCAGCAGCAGACTCAAAAGCCCGCGCAGCCGGTGGTGCAGCAGCCCCAGCAGAAGCACAGCAAGTCCACGGCCACTGCCCAGCCCACCACCCGCGTACCGGAGAAGAAGCTGGTGGACACCCGCAAGGGCGGCGACGTGAATCTGGCGAAGTATGACCAGCGCCTTGAGGACCTTGGTGGTCAGCGTGGCGAGCGCATGGCCCAGAAGGGCGGCAAGGAAAAGTTCCGCAACAACCGCGGACGTCAGGGCGGTCAGGTATTTTCCAACAAGCGGCGGCAGGATGAGGCGGAGAAAATGCGCAAGCTCCAGCTTGAGATCGCCAAGAAAGCCCCCCTCAAGGTCCAGATTCCCGATGAGATCAGCGTGGGTGAGCTGGCCAGCCGCATGAAAAAGACCGGCGCAGAGGTGGTCAAGTGCCTGATGAAAAACGGCGTCATGGCCTCTTTGAGCCAGATCATCGACTTTGATACCGCCTCCTTTGTGGCCGAGGAGCTTGGCTGCAAGGTGGAAAAGGAGGTTGTGGTCACTATCGAGGAAAAGCTCATCGACACCACGGAGGACCGGCCCGAGGATCTGGTTCCCCGCGCTCCCGTTGTGGTGGTCATGGGCCACGTGGACCACGGCAAGACCTCTTTGCTGGATACCATCCGCAATACGTCCGTTGCCTCCGGCGAGGCCGGCGGCATTACCCAGCACATCGGCGCCTATCAGGTGGAGATTCACGGCAAGCCCATCACGTTTTTGGATACGCCGGGCCACGAGGCGTTTACGTCCATGCGTGCCCGCGGCGCTATGATCACGGATATTGCCATTTTGATGGTGGCGGCAGATGACGGTATCATGCCCCAGACCGTGGAGTCCATCAACCACGCTAAGGCTGCCAATATCCCCATCCTCGTGGCGGTGAACAAGATCGATAAGGAAAACGCCAACCCCGACCGGGTCATGCAGCAGCTCACCGAGTACGGCCTCGTGCCCGAGGAGTGGGGCGGCGAGACCATCGTGTGCAAAATTTCCGCTAAGAAGCACATCGGCATTGACAACCTGTTGGAAAACCTTGTGCTGCTGGCAGAGGTGCAGGAGCTGAAGGCCAATCCCAACCGCGCCGGTCAGGGTACGGTCATCGAGGCCCGGCTGGATAAGGGCCGGGGCCCTGTGGCCACACTGCTGGTGCAGAACGGCACGCTGAAGCAGGGCGACATCATTATCGCCGGCACCTCTGTGGGCCGTGTGCGTACCATGGTGAACTACCGCGGCGAGCGGCTGACGCAGGCCGGTCCCTCCGTGCCTGTGGAGATCGCGGGTCTGTCCGAGGCTCCTGTGGCCGGTGCGCCCTTCTTCGCTGTGGCGGATGAGCGCATGGCCCGCGAACTGGTGGAGCAGCGCAAGGCCGAGGAACGCGCCAAGGCCGCCGCGCCGGTGCAGAAGGTGTCTTTGGAGAACCTGTTCGACCAGATCAAGTCCGGCGAGCGCAAGGAGCTGGCCCTCATCGTCAAGGCCGACGTGCAGGGCAGCGTGGAGGCCGTGAAGTCCTCTCTGGAGAAGCTCTCCAATGACGAGGTCAACGTCAGGGTCATCCACGGCGCCGTGGGCGCTATCAATGAGTCTGATGTGACGCTGGCCGCCGCGTCCAACGCCATCATCGTCGGCTTCAACGTCCGGCCGGACGCCGCAGCACGGGAAAGCGCTCAGCGCCAGAACGTGGATATGCGGATGTACCGGGTCATTTATGACGCCATCGACGAGATCGAAACCGCTATGAAGGGGATGCTGGCTCCCAAGTTCCAGGAGGTCGTTCTGGGCCATGCGGAGGTCCGGGAGACCTACAAGGTGTCCTCTGTGGGCACCGTGGCGGGCTGCTACGTGCAGGACGGCTGCCTGCGCCGGGACTGCTCCGTGCGGGTGGTCCGGGACGGTATCGTGGTCCACGAGGGCGTTCTCGGCTCTCTCCAGCGGTTCAAGGACTCTGTCAAGGAGGTCAAGGAGCGCTTTGAGTGCGGCCTGACCGTGGAAAAGTTCAACGATATCAAGCTGGGCGACATCATCGAGGCCTACACCATGGAGGAGGTGCCCCGCTGAGCGCGGCCCTGAAAAAGTTATAGTTTCATTCTGTTCCGGGCGGCGGCTATGCCGCCGCTCGGCGCTTTATCTCCCACAAACGGAAAGGAGAGGTTTTATGGCATCGAACCGTATCGGACGAATCAACGAGGAAATTCAGCGGGAACTGGCGGAACAGTTACGCCGGCTGAAGGACCCCCGGGTCTCTCAGGTGGGTATGGTCTCCGTCACCCGTGTGGACACCACCGGTGACCTGCGCTATGCCAAGGTATATATCAGCGTACTGGACAAGACGCAGGAAAAGGATGTTTTGAAGGGACTCAAATCCGCCTCCGGCTTTTTGCGTCGGGAGCTGGGCCGCAGTCTTCAGCTTCGCTATACTCCGGAGCTTCAGTTTATCGCCGATGACTCTATCGCCTACGGCGCGCATATTTTAGAGGTTTTGCGGGACCCGGAAAAGGTGAAGCCCGTGAACCCGGATAATGACGCCGTGCTGCCGGACGAGGAGGCGTGAGCGTGCTGACCGTATTGGAAGCTGCGGAACTGCTGCGGCGCTTCGACCATGTGCTGATTTTGACCCATGTGCGGCCGGACGGAGATACGGTGGGCTGTGCCGCCGCCCTGTGCGCCGCGCTGCGGGCGCTGGGAAAAACGGCGTATCTGCTGCCAAATCCCGGCCTGACGGACAATACCGCCCCCTATTTTGCCCCCTATGCCGCGCCGGAGGGCTTTGTGCCGGAGCGGGTGGTGTCGGTGGACATCGCCACCCCGGGGCTGCTGCCGGATAACGCACGCCCCTATGAAAAACGCATTGATCTGGCCCTTGACCACCACCCCTCCTTTGAGGGCTTTGGCCGGGCCAACATCGTCCGGCCGAAGGCCGCTGCCTGCGGCGAGCTGGTGCTGGACATCATCCGGGAGCTGACGCCGCTGACACAGGAGATCGCCCTGCCGCTGTATGTGGCCATTTCCACGGATACCGGCGGCTTTATCTACTCCAATGTCACCGCCGAGACCCACCGGGCCGCGGCGGCGCTGATGGAGACAGGCATTGATTACCGCACTGTCAACAAGCGGTTCTTCCAGACGAAATCCCGGGTGCGGATGCAGCTGGAGGCGGCCATGCTGGCGGACGCGAAATTCTACGATAGCGGCCGCGCGGCGGTGCTGGCCGTGCCGCTGTCGCTGCTGGAGCGGTTTCACGCCACGGAGAACGATGCGGAGGACCTTTCCTCCCTCGGCCCGCAGATTCAGGGCGTGGACTGTGCCGTGACCATGCGGGAGCTGAAGGAGAATGTCTGGAAATTCTCCCTCCGCACCGGGGAGCGGGTGAACGCCACAGAGGTCTGCCGCCTGCTGGGCGGCGGCGGTCATGCCCGCGCTGCCGGCGCCACGCTGGAGGGCGTGAGCCGCGCCGAGGCGGAGGAGAAAATGCTCACCGCTATTGCGCGAATTGTGCCGGATTTCAAAAGATAAGGAGCTGCGCCATGCCAAGCGGCATTGTGATCATTGATAAGCCTGCCGGGTGGACGAGTATGGATGTCTGCGCCAAGATGCGGGGCATTCTGAGAGAAAAGCGGGTGGGCCACGGCGGCACGCTGGATCCCATGGCCACCGGCGTACTGCCAGTGTTTGTGGGACAGGCCACCCGGGCTGTGGAGTTCGCGGAAAACGGCGAAAAGGAATATGTGGCCGGTCTGCGGCTGGGCGTTGTGACCGATACGCAGGATACCACCGGCGAAATTTTGGAGACCCGTCCCGTCACCGTGGACCGGGAGGCGCTGACGGCGCTGCTGCCCCGCTTTACCGGGCCCATTGAACAGGTGCCGCCCATGTACTCCGCCATTAAGATCGGCGGCCAGAAGCTCTACGAGCTGGCCCGTAAGGGCCGCGAGGTGGAGCGGAAACCCCGCAGCATCACGATTTTTGAGTTGGAGCTGCTGGAGCAGGTCAGCGAAACGGACTATCTTCTCCGCTGCCGGTGCTCCAAGGGGACGTATCTTCGAACGCTGTGCCACGATATCGGGCAGGCGCTGGGCTGCGGCGGCGCCATGTACAGCCTCCGCCGCACCATGGCCGCCGGTTTTACACTGGCGGAGGCCGTGCCCCTTGAGGCTGTGCAGGCGCAGGGCGCAGCCCTACTGCGGCCTGCAGACTCTCTGTTCGCGGCGTATCCCGCCTATCGCCTGACCTCTGCCGGAAAGGAAAAGCGCGTCCGCAACGGCAATCCCATCACGGCGGAGGTGCCGGAGGGAACGTACCGGGTATACGGCGCAAACGGCGAATTTCTGTGCCTGTCCCGTGCCAAGGACGGTACGCTGACATCTATCAAGAATTTTTTTGGAGCATAAGCTATGGCCATTCAACCGAAAGTAATCGCATTGGGCTTTTTTGACGGTGTGCATCTGGGACACGGCGCCCTGCTGCGCCGCACGGCGGCGGAGGCAAAGCGCCGGGGCGTCCGTTCCGCCGTGTTCACATGGGCACAGCCGCCCAAGGAGGTGGTCTCCGGCGTGCCGGTGCCCCTGATCAACTCCCCGGAGGACCGGGCGTGGCTCGCCAAAAATCTCTACGGCATCGACGAGGTCATCATGGTCCCCTTTGACCATGAGATGATGACGACCTCGTGGGAGGATTTTATCACGGAGATTTTGGTGAAGCGCTATCATGCTGTGCATCTGGTGGCGGGACACGATCACCGGTTCGGCCATAAAAATCAGGGGACGCCCGCTTTATTACAGGCAAAATGCGCGGAACTGGGGCTGGGCTGCGACATCATCCCGGAGGTCACGGTGGGGGGTATCACTGTCAGCTCTACCTATATCCGCCGGCTGGTGGGACTTGGACAGGTGGAGCGGGCCATGGACTATCTGGGCCATCCTCACATCCTGACCCAGACCGTGCGCCATGGGCGGCGCATCGGCCGCACCATTGGGATTCCCACGGTGAATCTGGTGCCGCCGCCCCATGTGCTGGTGCCAGGGGACGGTGTGTACGTTGCCCGGGTGTGCCTTGAGGATGGGAGCAGCTATGCCGCCGTGACCAATGTGGGTACCCGCCCCACCGTGAATAACGGCAGTGACCTGACGGTGGAATCGTGGATGCTGGACTTTGAGGGCGACCTCTACGGCCAGTCTATCCGGGTGGAATTTTACCGGCGGCTGCGGGACGAGATTCGCTTCGATTCGTTGGAGGCGCTGAAGCACCAGATCGAAACGGACGCGGAAAGCGTCCGGGCCTATTTTAAAGAAAAACAGTAAAAAAGGAGAGCGGTTCGCTCTCCTTTTTCTTATATCAGCGTCACAATGAGCCAGATGAGGCCGATGCTGCCGGCGCCGATGAGGGTGTATACCAACGGGTTCAGCTCCCGCCATGCCCGGCTCAGGCGGCTGCCGCCGGTGTAGCCCCGGGCTACCCGGCGGGCTTCCTCCACCAGTTCCCGGGCGGTGACGCCCTCGCCGCCGGCATCGTTGCGGACAATGAAGATGGCCTGTTCAAAAAAACGCTGATCCGGCGAATCCACCACCACAACACGCCGGGAAATTCCTTTTACCATAGCTGTGCTCCTCCTCTGCTTCGTCTATTCCAGTTTCCCGCAAAGAGAGGAAGTCTATACCGGCGGCGGAGATTTTTTTCAGCTTGAATGCTTATACCGTCTGTACTTCCTCCGGCAGACGGTAGAGCACCTGCACGGCACAGTCATCCTGCAGCTTTTCCCGGCGGATGCTTTCCGACAAAATGAGATTTGCCAGCGTCTGCGGGTCATCGCCGCCCCATCCAGCCAGCAGGTTTTGCAGCCAGTCATCCCGGTTGGGGTCTGCCACACCGTCGCTGACCATCACGGCAAAGCTCCCCGGCTCCAGCGTCACGGTGGTGAGGTCCGGGGCGGCGGGGCTGCCCCGAAGCCCGACAGGCAGGCTGCTGCCGCTGATGCGGCGGACGGAGCCGCCCTTTTTGAGATAGCTGGGGGCGGCACCGAATTTATAAAACGCCGCCTCGCCGCCTCGGAGCACGCACAGATCCACAGTGGTGAAGCTGCCGGTCTCCGCGCCTCGGAGAGCCATGGCGGAGTTCAGAGTGGTCAGCGCCGCCTCCGGCTGAATATCCGCCTCTAAAAACTGCCGTAGCAGCCGGCAGGTCAGGGCGGATTCCCGCCGTGCGGCGTCTCCACTGCCCATTCCGTCCGCCAAAATCATGCACCATGTTCCTCCGTCCGTGCGGAAAGCTTCCATGGTGTCCCCGCAGATGAGCTCCCCCTCCTTGGGCCGCAGCGCCGCGCCGATGGCGCAGCGGGCCATTGTGTCAAGGGCCGGGGCGGCCCCGGCGGCGCTGACTGCGGCGGCGGAGAGCAGGTCGGACATCTGGGCGTACTGCCCCTTGGCGCTGCGGCGGGTCTCCTCCAACTGGCGGCGGTACTGCTTGCGCAGCAAAAAGGCGGCAAGCTCGCCGTTGATGGCCTGCAAAAGCTCGGAGAGGTGGATGCAGCGGTCGGCAAAATGGGAGGGGAAATCCTTGGCCTTGGCCTTGCCACGCTCTAACAGAAAGGGCGTGGCATCGTTGAGGGCGTTAAAGGTGGAGGTATACTCCTTTTGCCAGCAGAGCTGGCACAGCGCGCAGCTCCGGCATACCTTCTCCGCCGCCCGGTCGAAAATGACCGCCGGGTTTTCCTCCTGCGGCGGCGCGGTGCGGTTCATGCTGTCATACAGCGCCCGCATTGCCTCCGCAGCCCGGTCCAGCCGGGTGCGGAGCGTTTTCCCCTGCGCTGCCTCCGCTTCGGCGGGGGCGGCCTCCTGCCGGACGCGTTTGCCGCCGAAAATTCGCCGAGGAATCGCCAAAAACAGCAGCGCTCCGGCAATGGTTTCCAGCAGCAGCGTCATGGCCAGAGCTTCCCGGGAGGTGAGCATGGCGGCCAGCGCCCCTAAAAAGAAGGCCATGGCCGCCGTGCAGCGGCGGCGGCACCGGGCGGCCAGCAGCCCCGCCATGCCGTAGGCGGCGGTGAACAGCCCACCGGTCCCCACGGTGAGATCCGTGACAAGGCCCAGCCCCAGTCCGGCAGTAACGCCGGTCATGGGCCCCTGCCCGTAGGCCGTGCAGGCAAGGAGGGCGCACAGCAGCGTCCGGCCCACAGAGACGTTCAGGACCGTCAGGTCCCCCAGCGCCAGCGTCAGCGCCGCGCCGAGAAACAGCAGTCCCTCCGGGGAGAGGCGGTCCTCCTCACCCTGAAAAAGCCGGGCAAAAAAGTAGGCGGACACACCGGTGAGCAGACCTGCCGCCGCGCAGGGACCGATGCTGCTTACCGGGTCAAGGGCCTGACAGGCGTAGATTCCCCCTACGGCCAGCACCATGCCCGCCGCCAGCACCGGCATGACCCACGGACGCTTGAAAAAATCCGTGTCCCGAAAGGCGGTGGCCGCCGTGACCGTCAGGATTCCCACGGCGGCAAAGGCCAATGCCTGCTGAAAGGGCAGAAACAGCAGCGCCCCCATCACGCCGCCGCCCAGCGCGGCGGCACCACCTGCCCCCGGTCCTGCCGCCGCGATGCACCCCAGCGCAAAGGGCGCGTAGCCATCCACCGTTTCGCTGGCGGTCAGCGCCGCGGCGAGAAAAAAGCGAATCCCCCAGTGCAGCCATTGCCCGGAGCGGAGCCGGGCCGCTGTCAGAGCCCCATAGTCCATGTGGGTCCCTCCTTCTTATGTTAACTGAGGGTATCATACCGCCTGTCCCGGAAAAATACAGTCGGAATCCGTGGGGCGGGCCGATTTTCACGGGACTTGCATTTTTGCCGGGAATCCGCTACACTAATAAGACTGTAAAAAAGAAAGGGGGCCGCGCCATGAGGATCGGTACGGTCGAAATTCATTCCAAGCTGGCTCTGGCGCCCATGGCCGGGGTCACGGACGCGGCCTTCCGCCAGATCTGCGCGGAGCTGGGGGCGGGCTACACCATAACGGAGCTGATCTCGTCCAAGGCGCTGTGCTATCACGATAAAAAAACGTTCTCTCTCCTGACGCAGTTCCCCGGCGAGCATCCCGCCGCCGTGCAGATTTTCGGCAGCGACCCCGCCTGTATGGCCGAGGCCGCCCAGATTGCCATAGAGCACACCGGCGCGGATATTCTGGACATCAACATGGGCTGCCCCATGGGGAAGATCGTCAATAACGGCGATGGGGCGGCGCTGATGCGGGACCCGGACAAGGCGGGGCGCATTGTGGAGGCTGTGGTCAAGGCCCTGCCGGAAACGCCGGTAACGGCAAAGTTCCGCCGGGGCTGGGACATGGGCCACTGCAACTGTGTGGAGTTCGCCCAAACACTGGAGCAGGCCGGTGCCGCCGCCGTGGCGGTGCATGGCCGCACCCGGGCGCAGGTCTACGGCGGCACTGCCGACTGGAACTGCATCCGGGCGGTGAAGGAGGCGGTGTCCATCCCGGTCATCGCCAATGGCGATATCTGGAAGCCGGAGGATGCCAAGAGAATCCTGCTCCACACCGGCGCAGATATGGCTATGATCGGCCGGGGGTGCTTTGGAAATCCGTGGCTGTTCCAACAGGCAAAGGCTGTGCTGGACGGAGCGCCCGTTCCACCGCGTCCGCCGCTGGCGGAGCGGTGTCAGACCGCTCTGCGGCAGATTCGCATGGCCGCCGCCTATAAGGGGGAGCGGGTGGCCGTGCTGGAGGCCCGGAAGCAATACTGCTGGTATCTCAAGGGTATCCCCCACGCCAACTATTATAAGGAGCAGATCGTGCAGATGAATACGCTGGAAGATGCGGAGCGCATCACAAGGGGCATCTGCCGGGACCTGCGGGATCAGGAGGCGCCCCTATGAACGAACAGGAGCAAAGGTGGATACAGGCCGCACGGGGCGGCGACGAGGCCGCTTTTGGCGAGCTGGTGCGGCTGTACCAGAAGCGGGTCTACGCGCTGGCAGTGCGGCTGTGCCCCACGCCGGAGCTGGCGGAGGAGGCGGCGCAGGAAGCGTTTCTTGCGGCGTGGCAGGGCCTTCCGTTTTTCCGGGGAGACGCCGCGTTTTCGACGTGGCTGTACCGGCTGACCAGCAACGCCTGCGTGGATTTGCTGCGAAAGGAGCAGCGGCATCAGGGCCCGTCCCTTGACGATGAGACCATCACGGCGGAGGCGGCGGACACCGCCCCCACCCCGGAGGAGGCGGCAGAGCACCGGGAGCTGCGGCAGCAGATCGAGGCGGGGCTGAAAACACTGTCCCCGGAGCACCGGGCGGTTTTAGTGCTGCGGGAGCTTCATCAGCTCAGCTATGACGAGATCGCGGAGAGCTTGGAGCTGGACCTTGGGACGGTGAAGTCCCGAATCAGCCGGGGACGAAGACAGCTGCGGGAATTTTTGATAAAACATGGGAACTTTTTTGATTCCGCTGCGTCCAAACGAACAGAAAGGGGGCTGTGAAATGAATATCCATGAAAACACCGCCCTGCTGGACGCCTTTTTGGACGGAGAGACAACGCCGGAGGAGACCGCCGAGGTGCGGGCGCACCTGGCGGACTGCCCGGACTGTCGGGCCTATGTGGCAGACGCAATGACCCTCCGGGCGGCGTTCCCCACGGAGGAGGATGCGGAGCTTCCGGCGGATTTTGCGAAAAACGTGATGGCCGCTGTGGCGAAAACACCGCAGCCCCGGCCGAAAAAGCAGCCTTGGGGCAAGGTGGCGGCAGCCGCCGCGTGTGTAGCCGTGCTGCTTTTGGTGCAGAATCACTTTGCCGGCGGTGGTGTGTCCGGCAGCAGTATGTCCTCCGGCAATGAGACCGCTGCGGCGGACACCGCCGCTTACAGTGCTGCCGCTCCGGCAGCGGGCGCGGCGGCGGAGGACAGCGTGAGCTATGAGGAATCCGCGATGGTCACGGCAGAGCCCAACGCAAAGAACGCCACGGAAAAGGGCAGTGCCGCCGCAGAGCATATGGATGCTTGGGTGGAAAACGGAAACGTTGTATTCGCCGGTACGGCGCAGATCACGCAGGCGCAGGCCGACGAGCTGCTGGCGGAATATGACGGAAAGCCCTATTTCGATGCTGACCGCCCGGAGGCGGGCGTTATCGGCACCGGTTACGCTATGGAGCAGGCGGATTTTGAAAAGATTTTGGAGGCGCTGGATATTCCGTGGGAGGCCGAGGCAAATCCCCAGCGCACCACGGAGCTTTACTGCATCGTAGTCACAGCAGATGAGGACTGAACAGGCAAAAAAAGGAACGCGGCGCTTGCCGCGTTCCTTTTTTGCGCTATGAGAATCAATCCCGGCCCGGCAA
>UQMC01000020.1 GCA_900542115.1 uncultured Oscillibacter sp.
AAAAGGACTGCGGCTTTCGCCGCAGTCCTTTTTTCGTTTTCTTTCGATTTGACTGTTATCTTAGACCTTCTCCACCACAACAGCGGTACCCATGCCGCCGCCGATGCAGAGGGTAGCCAGACCCTTCTTGGCCTCGGGACGCTTCATCATCTCGTGGATGAGGGTGACGATGATACGGGCGCCGGAAGCACCGACGGGATGGCCCAGAGCGATAGCACCGCCGTTGACGTTGACCTTGCTCATGTCGAAGTGCAGCTCACGGGCTACAGCGATGGACTGAGCGGCGAATGCCTCGTTGGCCTCCACCAGATCGATGTCCTCGATCTTCACACCGGCCTTGGCCATAGCGGCGCGGGAAGCCACCACGGGGCCAACGCCCATGATCTTGGGATCAACACCGCCCTGGCCCCAGCCGATCAGCTTGACCATGGGCTTCAGGCCGTACTTCTCAACAGCCTCGCCGGAGGCCAGCACGATAGCGGCAGCACCGTCATTGATACCGGAAGCGTTGGCGGCGGTCACGCGGGGCGTACCCTTATCCTCGGCGTCCTGAATGCCGGTGGGCTCAAAGGTGTTTACAACCTGAGGATTGGGGGACTCGGGACCCACGGGGAAAGCGCCGCGGAGCTTTGCGATGCTGTCGGCGGTGACGTTCTCCTTGGGATACTCATCGCGCTTGAACTCCACGATCTCCTTCTTGACCTTCACGGGGACGGGAACGATCTCGTCATCGAAACGGCCGGAGTCGCGGGCAGCGCAGGCCTTCTGCTGAGAAGCTGCGGCGAACTCGTCCTGCTCGCGGCGGGTGATGCCCCAGATATCATTGATGTTCTCAGCGGTGGTACCCATGTGATAGTTGTTGAAAGCATCCCACAGGCCGTCCTTGATCATCTCGTCCACGACCTTCTTGTCGCTCATGCGGGCGCCCCAGCGCTCATCGGGCAGGGTGTAGGGAGCGGCGCTCATGTTCTCGGTGCCGCCGCAGACCACGATGTCGGAGTCGCCGGCCAGAATGGAGCGGGCGCCCTCGATGACGGACTTCATGCCGGAGCCGCAGACCATGCCAACGGTGTAGGCGGGAACGGAATAGGGGATACCGGCCTTCACAGAGACCTGACGGGCGGGGTTCTGGCCCTGGCCGGCGGTGAGGATGCAGCCGAACATCAGCTCGTCCACGTTCTCGGGAGCGACGTTAGCGCGCTTGAGAGCCTCCTTGACCACGATAGCGCCCATGTCCACAGCGGGGGTGTTCTTCAGGGAGCCGCCGAAGGAGCCGATGGCGGTACGGCAGCAGTTCACAACATAAAGTTCTTTCATGGTGATCCTCCAATTTGTGTTTTTTATAGGCGGAAGGCTCCGCCGGGTTTCCTTTTTTCCTGAGCGGAGGCGGCTTGTTATTTTTTTGACGAACCGTCTCAGTCCTCTCTGAACAATTTGGATTATAAGCGTTTTCAGAGGTTGCGTCAATGAAAATCTGGCATTTCGCAAAATTTTGTTAAATACTTAACAAAACGCTTGGTACTTTCGTCTAAATTGACGAAATTTTAACAATGTCACTCTGCTTCCCCGCCGTTCCGGCCCAGCGCGGCCATGAATTTTCCCGGCTGAAGCGCCTCGTATGCATCGCTCACCTGAACAACGCAGTCTGCCGCAGCCGCCCGCAAGAGGCTGTCAAAATGCGCCGAACGCAACGTTTCTTCATCGGTCGTCAGCCGCCGCAGAATGAGATAGCCCGCCGCGCCCTCCAAAATACCGGAGACCTGTCCCGGCTCCAGCGCCAGCGCCGCGTCCCGGAGCGATGGCGTCCAGTCCGCCTCGGTCATTGTGCCGCCGCAGTCTGTCATCAGCGTCTCAAAGGCGGCGGCCGGGTCCGCCGCACTGTTGATCTCGGAAAACAGCTCCGCCGCGTGGCTGCGGTCCGCGTCCCTGTCCCCGGAAAACGGAACGAGCAGCCGCTCCGCCTCTAAAAAATCTCCCGCCGCCTCAAATGCCTCCAGCTCCCCCGCCGCCGGATACAGGGGACTCCCCGGCGTTTTGCACAACTCATACAATTTTCCGTACAGCGCCGCAGTCTCCGCCAGCACCGTCCCCTGCGCCTCGGTGAGCCATGGGCTGTCCCACGGCGTCAGCGCCGCCCGCTCCTCCGGCGTCAGGGCGCAGCCGAACTGTGTACCCCAGCGCTCCGTTACAGCGCAGAGCACCATATCCTCCAATGCGGCTGCCTTTGCCACCCCCGCCGGGGTCTCTCCCTCCGATAAGGCCGCGTCCCAGTCCAGCGGCTCGTCCGCCGCCGCGTACTGTTCCTCCAGTCTCCGGCAGTCCATCGCCAGCCAGTAGAGATAGCACCACGCCGGAACGGCCTCGCCATCCACCGTCAAAAAATCCTCCTGATTTTCTGTCAGCCCCGCCGCGCTCTCCAGCGCGCCTGTTTCTTCTTCGCGCTCTGCCGCGCCGCAGCCTGCCAGCAGCAGGCACAGCAGCAAAACCGGCGCTATGCTCCGCAGATTCATAGCATCCCTCCGTGACCGTTTTTCTCCATATCTATGCGCGGTTCCGGCGGAATATGTAAGCGCCGGGGCCTGATGGCCCCGGCATAACTATTAGAGAATCACAGCGGCTACTAAAATAAGCATCGTCAGCAGCAAAAAGGCCGCCGCCGGCTTCCACACAAATTTCAGCCACTTCTCATAGGGAATCCGCCCCAGCGCCAGCGCACCCATGACTACGGCGGCAGTGGGCGTCACCAGATTGACAAGGCCGCAGGCGGACTGGAACGCCGTGACCACCGCCTCCCCGGTGACACCGGCAAACTGCCCCAGCGGCGCCACCACCGGCACGGAAAGGGTCGCAAGGCCCGAGGACGAAGGGATGAACACGGACAGCGGCAGATAAATGAGGTACACCAGCAGCACAAAGGGCACCGCGCCCAGTCCGGAGAGGGCCGTTTCTCCCCAGTGGAGAATGGTGTCGGTAATGCGCCCATCGTTCATCAGCACTGTGATGCCCCGGCTGATGCCGATGATGAACGCCACCCCCAAAAGGTCGGTACAGCCGGAAACAAAGGTCTCCGCCAGTTCCACCTCCCCCAACCGGTCCATGAGGCCCACCACAATGCCCGCCACTAAAAACAGGGCGGACAGCTCCGGAAACCACCATCCCAGCACCGGCAGCGGCAGTCCCATCTCATCAAAGGGAATCACGCCATAGACCATGATGAGGAACGTGGCGGCAAACACGATCAAAACGGCGATGTGCCGCCGTGTCAGGGGCGTGACCGTGCCGACATCGGCGTGGAGCCGCCCGGCGCCGATTCCAACCACGGAGCGGCTGGGGTCCCGCTTTATCCTTGCGGCGTAGGCGGAAACATACCAGATGGCAATGCCCTCGAACACAATGAATTGAAGCACCCGCCAGAGAAGCCCGTCTCCCAGCGTCACCCCGGCAAACCCGGCGGCAATGCCGGTGGCAAAGGGGTTCACCGTGGAGGCGATGACCCCCGCTCCGGCCCCCAGCAGCACCACCGCCACGCCCACCACGGCGTCATACCCCGCTGCAAGGAACACCGGCAGCAGCAGCGGGAAAAACGCCATGGTCTCCTCCCACATTCCGTAGGTGGTGCCGCCCAAGCCGAAAAACAGCATCAAAATCGTAATGAGCCGGTTTTCCCGCCCCTGAAGCCGGGCAATGAGGTTGCTGACCCCGGCGTCAATGGCCCCGGTCTTCATCACCACGCCTAAAAAGCCGCCCACCATCAAAATGAATACGCAGACGTCCACGGCGTTATAAAACCCGTTGAACGCGGCCTTCAGCACCGCGCCTGCGCCTTGAGGCGCCGGGTCAACAGTGTGATAGCTGCCGGAGACCGGTACCCCATCGGCATAGTCATAGCTGCCCGCCGGGATAAACCATGTGGTCACGGCCACAAAAATGATGAGGCAGAACAAAATCGTGTATGCCGTTGGCATACGGAGCTTGCGCTGTTCCAGAGGAATCCCCCGTTTCTCCGCCCGCCGGAGCGGGCTTATTTCCCGATGGTGGCCACCATAATGGCCTTAATGGAGTGCATCCGGTTTTCCGCCTCGTCAAAGACAGCGCTGTGGCGGGAGCGGAACACCTCGTCCGTGACCTCCCGGATGTCCACGCCCTTGTCATGCCACTCCTTTGCCATCTTCGTTTCAAAATCGTGGAACGAGGGCAGGCAGTGCAGGTACAGCACATCGGGATTTTCCGTGGCCTTCAATGTCTCCTCCGTCACCCGGAAGGGGCTCAGCAGCCGCACCCGCTCGGGAATCTGCGCCTCCTCGCCCATAGAGGCCCACACATCGCCGTAAATAACGTCCGCACCCTTCAGGTCCGCCTTGTTATCGGTGATCTCAATGAGGCCGCCATTTTCCCGGGCCTCGGCAAACGTGGAATTCACCACGTCCTTGTCCATCTGCTTTGCCAGCTCCTCCGGTCCCATGGCGACAAAGTGCATCCCCAGCTTGGCGGCGCCCATCATCCATGCATAGCACATATTGTTCCGCACATCACCGGGAAACACCACCTTGATCTTGTTCAGAGGCTTTTTGCAGTGCTCCTCAATGGTCATGAGATCGGCCAAAATCTGTGTGGGGTGGTCGGCGTCCGTCAAACCGTTCCACACCGGTACGCCGGACCATTTCGCAAGGTCCTCCACAACGGACTGCTCATAGCCCCGGTACTCGATGCCGTCAAAGAACCGTCCCAGCACCTTGGCAGAATCCTCCAGCGACTCCTTTTTCCCCATCTGGGAGGAATTTGCGTCCAGATACGTCACATGGGCGCCCTCCTGCGTGGCCGCCACCTCAAAGGAGCAGCGGGTGCGGGTGGACGTCTTTTCAAACAGCAGCACGATGTGCTTGCCCTTCATGGTGGGCTCGCAGATGCCCGCACGCCGCTTGGCTTTCAGATCGTGGCCGAGGTCCAGCAGATAGCGCAGCTCGCCGGGGGTAAAATCCGCCAGCGTCAGAAAGCTCCGGCCCTTTAAATTCACTGCCATGGTCATCTCTCCTTTTATTTGAGAATTTTAATTTTTGATTGACCGCAAAAGCGCGGCCCGCCGCCTATTTACGGGTCATCGCGGACAAGCGGCATACTCATGCACCGCGGTCCGCCCCGGCCCCGGCTCAGCTCCGCGCTGGGAATGGCGTGGATGCGGATTCCCGCCTCCTCCAGCGACCGGTTTGTCACATAGTTCCGGGTGTAAACCACCACCTCGCCGGGGGCGATGGCCAGCGTGTTGCTGCCATCGCTCCACTGCTCCCGGGCGGCATCGATGGTGTGCCCCTGCCCACAGGGAATCAGCGTCACTTGGCTCAGGCCCAGATGCTCCTTTAAAATATCCTCCAGCCGCCCGCTTTCCTGCCGGATTTTCATCTGCCCGTCCCCGTCCAGCTCCATGACGAACACGGTAATGTCGCTTAAAATATTGGGGTGCACGGTGAATTTATCCCGGTCCACCATGGTGAACACCGTGTCAAGGTGCATGAACGAGCGGCTCTTGGGAATATTGAAGGCCAGCACCCTTTTGAACGTTTTGCTCCGGGAGAGCACCGTCCGGGCAAGCTGGTCAATGGAATCTCCCTCCGTCCGCTGGGAAATGCCCACCGCCAGCACCTCCGGAGACAGCACAAGGATGTCACCGCCCTCCAATGAGGACTCCGCGCTGCGGTCATACCACCGGGGCGCGTTCTCATACGCCGGATTATGCTCAAAGATAAAGCGGCCGAACAGCGTTTCCCGGTTTCGGGTCACGGTATGCATTTTGTGAATGGACACGCCGGTGCCGATGGTGGCAAAGGGGTCTCTTGTAAAATAGAGGTTCGGCATGGGGTCCACGGCAAAGGGATAGTCCTCCCCCAACCCGGAGAGATGGTCGCTGAGCCTTCCGTCCTGCCGCCGCAGGTCGCTGCGGCGAACGCCGGCCATCATGGCGGAGACCATGGTCCGGTCATCCAGCTCGGAGAGATACGCCTCCACCGCCTCCCGCTCTCCCTGCTCCTTCACTCCCGCCTCGTCTACAAACTGCGTCAAAAGCGCCTGCCGCACCTCCGGCCCGGTGAGGGACTCCACCACAAGGTCCGTGAGGTACACCACCTCCACCCCCGCGTCCCGCAGACATTGGGCGAAAGCGTCATGTTCCGCCTGCGCCTCCTTGAGATAGGGAATATCGTCAAACAGCAGCCGCTCCAGATACTCCGGCATGAGATTTTCCAATTCCTGTCCAGGCCGGTGCAGCAGGACCTTCCGCAGCCGCCCGATCTCCGAGGTATTATGGATTCCTGTTTCCATACCATCACTCCTTTTCGCAATACGCCATTAGGATTTCTGCTTTTTCCGATTTCATGCGTTCCGATATAAAAATGTTGCGATGGCGGAAAAAGCGCGGTATGATAGGAAATTGGAAGGATGTGGTCTTATGAAACGCTGCGTCATCATCGGCGGCGCCGATATTCACAATTATGACCGGGTGCGGAGCTATCTTCGCCCGGAGGATTTCTGTATTTACTGCGACAGCGGGCTTTACCATCAGGAGCGGCTATGCGCCCATCCCGACCTCATTGTCGGGGACTTTGATTCCCATCCAAAGCCCGAAAGCACGGCGGAGACCATTGTCCTGCCTACGGTAAAGGACGATACCGACACGGTGTTCGCCGTGAAGGAGGCGCTGCGCCGGGGCTTTGAGAATTTTTTGCTGGTGGGCGTTTCCGGCGGGCGCATGGACCACACACTGGTGAATATCTACCTGCTGGTCATGCTGCAAAACGCGGGCAAATCCGCCGTGCTGGTGGACGATTTTTCCGAAATGCGGATGGTGGGCGCGGAGCCGATGGAAATTTCCGACAGCTTCCCCTACTACTCTCTGGTGAACATCACCGGTACGGCCCGGGGCGTCACGGAGACCGGCTGCAAATATCCGCTCCGGGACGCGGAGATCACCAGCGAGTACCAGTACGGCACCAGTAATGAGGTGCTGCCGGGGCAGACCGCCGCGGTCTCCGTGAAGGAGGGTTCCCTGCTGCTCATCAAGGTTTTCCCCAAGGACGCCTGAACGCAGAGTGAAAGCCTCCCGGAAATGTTATTTCAAATTTCTGATTGAAGCTGCAAGAAATACGGCAGCGGAGTTAAAAGCTCCGCTGCCGCATATTCGATTTCTATATTGACCGTAATTCCACTAACAAGCCGGATATTGCTGATTCTAAATCTTTTTGTATCGCAGCCGCAATTATGCTCCCCACGCTTACTCCCTCCCTATTCGCTTACTGCATTCAATTTGTTTTCCCGCCCAAATGTAAAAATACATTTCCCATATAACAAATCTGCAAATTCTGATCTCCTGACATCTTATCATATCCCATTTCCCGCCGCAAGGCTTTGCCGCCGCCGTGCATAAAAAGCGCCCCTCCGAAAATCGGAGGGGCGCTTTGGCTTTTTGCAATGACGCGGCGCTCCGCAGCTTAATCAGCGGAACAGCTTGGAGATGGAGATCTCCTGATAGGTGCGCTCGATGGCATCGGAGAACATGGGGGCCACCGTCAGGTACTTGATGCGGGCGCGCTTCGCCTCGGGATGGGCGGGAATGGTATCCAGCAGAGCCAGCTCCTCGATGTTGCTGGCCTCCAGACGGTCGATAGCGGGGCCGGAGAGAACGCCATGGCTGGCGCAGGCGTAGACCTTATTGGCGCCGCCCACCTCCACAATGGCCTTGGCGGCGTTGCACAGGGAGCCTGCGGTATCCACCATATCGTCAAAGAGCACGCAGTCCTTGCCCTTGACGTCGCCGATGACGTTCATGACCTCGCACTGGTTGGCCTTCTGGCGGCGCTTGTCCACAATGGCCATCTGCATATGGAGCTTCTGCGCGAAGGCGCGGGCGCGGGCCACGGAGCCGACGTCCGGAGAGACCACGATCATGTCCTCGCACTTATCGCCGAACTTCTTGGCATAGTAATCCACGAAAACGGGGTTGCCCAGCAGGTTGTCCACCGGGATGTCGAAGAAGCCCTGAATCTGGGCGGCGTGCAGATCCATGGTCAGCACGCGGTCGGCGCCGGCGGCGGTAATCATATTGGCCACCAGCTTTGCGGAAATGGGATCGCGGGCCTTGGCCTTGCGGTCCTGACGGGCATAGCCGAAATAGGGGACAACGGCGGTGATACGGCCGGCAGAGGCACGGCGCAGCGCGTCGATCATCACCAGCAGCTCCATCAGGTTGTCATTGACGGGCTTGCAGGTGGACTGGACAACGAACACATCGCTGCCGCGGACCGTTTCGTACAGGGAAACGGAGACCTCACCGTCGGCAAAGCCCTTGACCTCTGCTTCGCCCAGCTTTGTCCCCATCAGGCGGCAGATCTCCTCTGCCAGGGGGCGGTTGGCGTTGCCGCAGAAAACTTTGATGTCCTTCCCGTGAGAAATCATAGGAAACTCCCTCTCTTTTCTGTATTTTCTGTATCTTAAATAAAAATTACAAGCTCTTTTCCGTGTCCGCCAGCGCTGTCTCCAGCTCCCGGACGGTCTCCGGCCCGAATACCGGCAGCCAGCCCGGCACCAGCTCTGCGCCGGATACCGCGTTGGTCATTTGATCCTTCCAGACCTCCCGCAGCTCCCGGCCCGGCGCCGCATAGGCAAAGCCGGGGCCGGCCTCGGCATAGGGCACCGCCGCGCGGCACAGCACCAGCGTGGTCTCGTCCGTATCGAGAAAGTCCAGCAGCTCCGCGTGCTGCTCGGATACCGTAACGGCCGTTCCCTCCGGGAAGCAGGCCGCTGCCTCCGCCGCAAAACGGGGCGGACAGACAACAAAAAACCGCTGAACACCGTCTGCCAAGCACTGCGCCGCGGCCCGTTCCATCAGGGGGCGGTGCAGGAAGGTCTCCAGCATCAGCGGTTTGCGTCCAGCGGGAATCGAACATTCCTCCTCCAGAATCAGTACGGCTCGGCAGATATGCTTCATGATCGCCATCCTCCTGTCTGTGGGGCAGAACCCGCCACGCAAATCATAGTCAATGTCATTATACCAAACTTTTACGGGAAATCCAGCCCTTCTGCAAAAAAGTTCACGGTAAATTCCGCCAAATCTTTTCCCGGTTTCCCGGCTTTTTCATCAAAGCCACCGAAAGCTCTGTCCGCCGCCGTATAAAACCGGTGAAGGAATCCGGCATTTGCACACAATACGGTTGAATTTCCCGCCGCAAAGGATTACAATAAGTTATTCCAATGATAAGTAACCGAAAAGGAGGCCCCTTATGCTGAACATCGTGCTGGTGGAGCCGGAGATTCCCCAGAACTGCGGCAACATTGCCCGCACCTGCGCCGCCACCGGCAGCCGCCTGCATCTTATCCGCCCGCTGGGCTTTGACATTTCCGACCGTGCGGTGAAGCGGGCCGGACTGGACTACTGGCATTTGGTGGAGGTCTCCGATTACGAAAATCTGGACGCCTTCTTCGCACAGCACCCCGAGGCCGCCGCCGACTGCTGGCTCACCACCACAAAGGCTCCCCGGTCCTATCAGGAGGCTCGGTTCTCCCCGGACTGCTGGCTGTTTTTCGGCAAGGAGACCGCCGGTCTGCCCTTAGACCTCCGGGAACGCTTCCGGGAGCGGTGCATCCGCCTGCCGATGATTGACGAGGCCCGGAGCCTGAACCTTTCCAACACCGTAGCCGTGTGCGTATATGAGGCGCTGCGGCAAAATCACTTCCCCGGCCTGCTGGGCGTGGGCGAAATGGCAAACACCTGATTTTGAAGGACTCTCCCTCCGGCAGTGGACATACTACCCTTACCCTTCCCGCGCCGCGGGAAACGAAATCATAAACTGTTAGATAGGAGCTTGCTTATGAATGATCGGAAGAAAACCGTCCGCGACATTGATGTCAAGGGCAAGAAGGTCCTGCTGCGCTGCGATTTCAATGTGCCGCAGGATAAGAAGACTGGCGCCATCACCAGCGATAAGCGCATCGTGGCCGCGCTGCCCACCATCCGGTATCTGCTGGAGCAGGGCGCGGCAGTCATTGCCTGCTCCCATTTGGGTAAGCCGGAGCCGGACTATGACAAGTGGGTGAAAAAGCAGACGGAAAAGGGCAAAAATCCCGCCGAGCTGACCCGCGCGGCATGGGAGACCGCTCAGAAAAAGCTGACGCTGGCCCCTGTGGCCGTGCGGCTGGGCGAGCTGCTGGGGCAGGATGTCCAGTTCGCCCATGACGTTGTGGGCACGGACGCGCAGGCCAAGGCCGCCGCTCTGAAGCCCGGTGAGGTGCTGCTGCTGGAAAACACCCGCTTTGAAAAGGGCGAGACGAAAAATGACCCTGATTTTGCCAAGAGACTGGCCTCTCTGGCAGAGGTTTATGTATCCGACGCCTTTGGCGCCGTGCACCGGGCCCACGCCTCCACTGCCGGTGTGGCCGCCTATCTCCCCGCCGTGTCCGGCTTCCTGATTGAAAAGGAGCTGGAGGTCATCGGCGGCGCGCTGGCCAACCCCAAGCGGCCTCTGGTGGCCATTTTGGGCGGCAGCAAGGTCAGCTCCAAGCTGGGCGTCATCCGCAATCTGCTGGACATTGCCGATACCGTCATCATCGGCGGCGGCATGGCCTATACGTTCTCCGCCGCCATGGGCGGTCAGGTGGGCGACAGTCTGCTGGAGGCCGACTGGGAGCCCTACGCGCTGGAAATGGTGGAAAAGGCCAAGGCAAAGGGCGTGAAGCTGCTGCTGCCGGTGGACACCGTCATTGCGGACGCCTTCGCTCCGGACGCCAACAGCCGTGTGGTCAAGGCCGGTGAGATTCCTGCGGGCTGGCAGGGGCTCGACATCGGCCCCGAAACGGTGAAGCTCTACTGCGAGGCTGTGGCCGGCGCCGGTACCGTGATCTGGAACGGCCCCATGGGCGTTTTTGAGTTCCCGGCCTTTACCGCCGGCACCAAGGCTGTGGCCGAGGCCCTGAGCCGCACAAATGCCATCACCATTATCGGCGGCGGCGACAGTGCGGCCGCTGTGGAGCAGTTGGGCTACGCCGATAAAATGACCCATATTTCCACCGGCGGCGGTGCCTCCCTGGAATTCATGGAGGGAAAAGAACTTCCTGGTGTTGCCTGTCTGCTGGACAAGTAATCGCTGTCTTCACCGCCGCCTATCCCCCGTTGCGGCATTACGATTTGCAGCTCTGTCCGAGCTGCAAATCGTGCCGCTTCCTCGATATAGCCTCGCTTTACCCGCCGCTGGCGGCGCTTCGGCTGTATCCAGCGGTGCCTCTCTGGAGTTTATGGATGGTAAAAAGCTCCCCAGCGCTGCGTACCTGCTGGACAAGTAAAGTCCGGTGTTCTCTCCCCCGCTGCGGCGCATCTCCCCTTGAGCGCAAGTGCCGCGAATTGCAACCGTATTTGCCGGTTTTCTGTCAAAAAAGCGTATTTTCTCCGAAAATACTTGACAAATGCCCGCATTTTCGCTATAACCTAATAGGTTTGACCATTGATTTCGTCCTGCTCCGCTTCGGAGCGGACAGCTCAGATAGAGCCATACAGATATGAAGGAGAATACGCAATTATGAATCGCAGATACCGCAAGACCGTTATCGCCGGCAACTGGAAAATGAACATGACCGCCACGGAAACCAAGAAGTTTGCCGAGGAGCTGAAGAAGATCATGCCCCGCGCCAAGTGGTGCGACACGCTGATCTGTGTCCCTGCCTGCAACATCTCCGTTGCTATGAAGGCATTCAAGGATCTGAAGATCTCCGTGGGCGCCGAGAACGTCTACTTTGAGGAAAAGGGTGCCTACACCGGCGAAATTTCCGCCGATATGCTGAAGGATCTGGGTGTTAAGTACGTCATCGTGGGCCACAGCGAGCGCCGGCAGTATTTCTGCGAGACGGACGCCACCGTCAATAAAAAGGTCCTTGCCGTGCTGAACGCCAGCATGAGCCCCATTATCTGCGTGGGCGAGAGCCTTGAGCAGCGTGAGGCCGGCGTGACCGCCGAGTGGATCGCTCTGCAGGTCAAGAGCGCCCTGAACGGCGTTCCCGCCGAGAAGCTGCGCCGCTGCATCATCGCCTATGAGCCCATCTGGGCCATCGGCACCGGCAAGACCGCCACGGCCGAGCAGGCCGGTGAGGTCTGCTCCAACATCCGCGCCACCATCCGCGGCCTGTACGGCGCACGGGTGGCCCGCAGCGTCACCATTCAGTACGGCGGCAGCATGAATCCCAAGAACGCCGCTGAGCTGCTGGCCCAGCCGGACATCGACGGCGGCCTCATCGGCGGTGCCGCCCTGAAGCCCGAGCAGTTTGTGGACATCATCAACGCCGCCAATCAGGAATAAGCAGAGTGAGGGGGCCGAGCCCCCTCCGCTTTCCCTTTGATTCATGCGCTTTTTGCGAAATGAGGTTTTTATGAACAAAACTCCCACCACGCTCATCATTATGGATGGCTTCGGTCTGCGCCGGGAAACCGCCGGCAACGCCATCGCCGCCGCCAACACGCCCCGGCTGGACCAGTTCTTTCAGGAATACGCCCATACGGAGCTGTCCGCCTCCGGGCTGGATGTCGGCCTGCCTGCCGGGCAGATGGGCAACAGCGAGGTCGGCCACACCAATATCGGTGCAGGCCGTGTAGTGTTTCAGGACCTGCCCCGCATCAGCAAGTCCATTGAGGACGGTGACTTTTTTGAAAATCCCGCCTATCTTGATGCCATGCGCGCCTGCCGGGAAAACGGCTCCGCCCTGCACCTGATGGGTCTTCTCAGCGATGGCGGCGTCCACTCCCATATCGACCACCTCTTTGCCCTGATGAAAATGGCAAAGGAGCAGGGGCTTGAGCGGGTGTATATCCATGCATTTTTGGACGGGCGGGACGTTTCCCCCACCTCCGGCGCGGACTATGTGACCCGCACCGTGGAAAAGTGCCGGGAGCTGGGTGTCGGCAAGATTGCCACGCTCATGGGCCGCTTTTACGCCATGGACCGCGACAAGCGCTGGGACCGCGTGGAGGCCGCCTATGACGCCATGGTCTACGGCGAGGGCGCCGCAGTCAATCCCGTACCTGTGGCTGCCGTGAAGGATGCCTATGCAAGCGGCGTCACCGACGAGTTCGTGGAGCCGGTGGTCTGTGACCCGGAGGGCACCATTTCCGATAATGACAGCGTGATCTTCTTCAACTACCGGCCCGACCGGGCCCGGGAGATCACCCGCACGCTGGTGGACCCGGAATTTGACGGGTTCACACGGCAGTATTTCCCCGTGCACTTCGTCTGCACCACGGAGTATGACGCCGCCATGCCCAATGTGACGGTGGCCTTCCCCCGGCTGGTTGTCCGCAACGGCCTCGGCGAATACCTCAGCACGCTGGGTATGACGCAGCTCCGCATTGCGGAAACGGAGAAATATGCCCATGTGACCTTTTTCTTCAACGGCGGCAGCGAGACGCAGTTCCCCGGCGAGGACCGGGTGCTGGTCCCCTCCCCCAAGGTGGCGACCTATGACCTCCAGCCGGAGATGAGCGCCTACGAGGTGTGCGACAAATGCGTGGAGCGCATTGAATCCGGCGCTTACGATGTCATCATTCTGAACTTTGCCAACTGCGACATGGTGGGCCACACCGGCGTGTTTGACGCGGCTGTAAAGGCTGTGGAGACCGTAGACGAGTGCGTGGGCCGTGTGGTGGACGCCACTATGAAGATGGGCGGCATCGCCATGATCACCGCCGACCACGGCAACGCGGACGTCATGACGCAGCCGGATGGCAGCCCCATGACCGCCCACACCACCAATCCCGTGCCCTTTATCCTCTGCGGCGCCGGAACGGAACTGCGGAAGGGCCGCCTGTGCGACATTGCCCCCACCATTTTGGACGTAATGGGCCTTGCCGTGCCGGAGGAAATGAACGGACATACCCTGATCGTAAAATAAATAGTCGAGCCTATTCGGTGATACCCTTTGAAACAGGGTATTCCCTTTTTATCTGCCTTTGCGGTCAGGAAAAATTCTATGATATAAAAAGCCGGAACCTTTGGCGTTTTTTTGCGTCTATACAAATAGAAATACAATTTTGAAGGAGGTTATCCATATGCGAAAGAAAGCAATATTTACCGCGGCAGTTATAATAGCCGTTCTGACGGCAGGCGTGATTATCTCGAGAGGGAAAATGCCCTATAAAGATTTGAAAGCATCCGATATTGTTTCCGTAGCAGTCTATTTATCTCCGCCGGATGAGACAGTCCAAATTACAAATGCAGAAGAACTTGTTTCATATCTCCGCAAGGTTACCATCTACAATGAAGATACTTCATATACCGACTATTGCGGTCAAACGGTTATGTTCACACTCACAATGGCTGATGGGTCTCAGGAAAAAATTACAGCATGCAATCCATTTGTCATCATCAACGGTATCGGATATAAGACAAAGTACGAACCGTGTGAACAGCTTAGCCGCTATGCAAACAAATTGCTGAACGCCGGATAAAAAACGATAAAGGTCAGAGAACAAAAAGGGGCATTTTTTGAAAAATAGCGTAAAAGAGCACGGTTTGCACCGTGCTCTTTCACATTCTTTTCTTTCTTATTTCCGGCAGCGGGCCTTTAGCTGCTCTGCCGTGATGGCCCAGCCCTGCGTCATGTAATTGTCCACCGGCACCTCCGGGCAGCTTTCGCCCCGATGCTTATAAATGGTCTGCACCATGATCCGCAGCAGCGCCGGATTCTTCACTAAAATAGGGCCGGTGAGCTGACTTGTGAACACGCTGCCGCTGTGATAGCCCTCCGGGCCGCAGGGGCCCTCGTTGCCGCAGCCCAGCTCCATATCCGTCAGCAGAGGTGTCTTGACACCTGTCAAGACACTACAGCGATTCACAAAGCCCACTACGGCGTCTTCAAAAAGCGCGGTATGGCCGTAGACATCCTCCACAAAGCGCTTCTTCCCCTGCACGGCGGTAAAATCCGCAAGACCGATACCGGCGTATACCTTACCGGCGTCATCGGTAATGGACGCACCCAAAAGCTCCATGGAGTTTCCGGCAAACAGCATGGCCGTGCCGTTCTCCGCCGCCGCCTTGACAGCCGCGCCGTACCGGGCAAAGTCCGCCAGTGCGGCCTTCTGCGCCCGCTCCGTACCGGCGCCCATGTAAATGAAATCGGCATCTGCGATGTCGGCGTCCTCGCCGGGGCGCACCCGCTCCACCGCAACGGTATTCCCCATGGCCTCCAGTGTCCGCTTCAGGATAGACACATTGGCATAGCTGCCGTAAAGGCTCATGAGATCGGGATAAAAATGCAGCAGCTTCAATTCCATGACTCAGCCCTCCTTCTCCACATCCGGCAAATTCAGCAGCTTGTCCCGGTCAGAAAAGCAGGTGACCACGTACAGATCCTCGCTGCCCTGGGCCTTGATGGCCGCCGCCGCGTCCGGGATGCCGGGAATGACCTCCCAATTTTGGACACCGGTAAAGGTGAAGCGCTCCGCCAGATCGTTGCGGTACAGGCCGGAGATGATGACCCGCTTCACATGGGAGACGTTGAGCTGGTCAAAGTCGATGTCCCACAGCCAGCTTGTCTCGCTGGTGAAATACTTCCGGGACACGGCATCCACAATGATGAGCACCGTGCAGTCCTGATTGGTGGAGGCAATATAGCGGAGGTTCGTATCATAGGCGATGGAATTTTCATGCTTGGAGGTCAGCAGCGTGCCGTGGTGCTGGCCCAGCCGGAACGTCTGCATCCGGCCGTTTTTCAGGATATAGCTGCTGAGGGTATCCGCAATGGCGCCGCCCTCCACGCCGCACTCCCGGCAGGCGGCATAGGCCGCCAGAATGTTATAGACATTGTAGATGCTGCGGAACGCCAGCTTCACGGTGAACCGGCCATCCAGCGTCAGCGCGCCCTCCGTCAAATTCAGCGCCGTGGCGGCGTAATCGGGCTTGGGGCGGGCGTGGCCGCACTTGGTACAGCGGTAGGCGCCGATGTGATTATAGTGCACGTAGTCATACGCCATGGGAGCATGGCACACCGGACAGTAGGCACCGTCATGGTACACGCCGGTGGGGGCGTCCGTATCCGTGGCGCAGTGCTCCAGCCCAAACCACTTCACCTTCTCATGGCCGATGGCAAAGCAGCTGGACAGCGGATCATCCGCGTTCAAAATCAGCTCCGTATCGGGGTGGAGGGCGGGAAGAATGGCGTCAAACACGCTCTCCGGGTGGCCGTTCCGGGTGAGCTGGTCCCGGTAGAGATTGGTGATAACAAACTCCGTGGGATGGAAATACTTGAAGCTGTGGGCGGCATAGCGCTCGTCGCTTTCCAGCAGCAGCACATCGGCGTTGACCCTGCCGCCCAGCGTAGCGTGGGTCAAAATCAAGGTGGTAACGCCCTCCACCTGATTGGAGCCCTCGGCATTATAGATGACGTTCCTGCCCTGCGCCCGCAGCACCGTGGCGATCATCTCTACAGTGGAGGTCTTGCCGTTGGAGCCGGTGACAGCGATGATGTGGGGCGGCAGCGTCACCCGTTTCAAAATATCCGGGCATATCTTCAGGGCAAACTTGCCGGGCATGGAACTGCCCTTGCCGATGAGCTTTCCCACAAAGCGGCCCAGCTTGCAGACCACAATGGCTAAAAATTTTCGCATGGTTCTCCTTCTTTCAGTGGTTATTTTCCAACCAGATCATCAGCGCCGTTACATCGGCAGGGCTGACGCCGGAAATACGGGACGCCTGTCCCAAATCCATAGGCCGTACGGCAGAGAGCTTTTCCCGCGCCTCCAGCCGGAGACCCTGAATGGAATTGTAATCCATGTCCGGAGGGAGCTTATGCCCCTCCACCCGCTTGAACTCCGCCACCTGCTGAAGCTGGCGCTTGATATAGCCCTCATACTTCACGGAAATTTCAATTTCCTCCGCAACATCGGCGGGCAGCGGCGGGCGGTCCGGGTCAAAGGGGGCCAGCTCCGCATAATGGAGCTGAGGCCGCTTCAAAAGAGCCAGCAGCGAGCAGCCATCCGGCGCGTCGGCGGTACCGTGGGCCGTGAGGAACTCCGTCAGCGCCGGGGAGGGGGCCACGCCGGTATGCTCCAGCCGCTTGATCTCCCGCTCCACGGCAGCGTACTTTTCCTCCACCGCCCGGAGCCGTTCCTCCGGCACAAGGCCGATGTCATAGCCCCGCTTCGTCAGCCGGAGGTCGGCATTGTCCTGCCGCAGCACCAGCCGGTACTCGCTGCGGGAGGTCATGATGCGGTAGGGCTCGTTGGTGCCCTTGGTCACAAGGTCGTCAATGAGGGTACCGATGTAGCTCTCCGCCCGAGAGAGGATAAAGGGGCTCTCCCCCTTCAGCTTCCGGGCAGCGTTGACACCGGCCACAAAGCCCTGCACGGCAGCCTCCTCATACCCGGAGGAGCCGTTGAACTGCCCCGCGCCGTATAGCCCGGGAACCTGTTTCGTTTCCAGCGTAGGCAGCAGCGCCAGCGGGTCAATGCAGTCATACTCAATGGCGTAGGCCGGACGGGTCATCACCGCGTGGCGCAGGCCCGGAACGCTGTGAAGCATCTGCACCTGCACCTCCTCCGGCATGGAGGAGGAAAAGCCCTGTATATACAGCTCCTCGGTATTCAGTCCCATAGGCTCCACAAAAAGCTGGTGGCGGAGCTTATCCGGAAAACGGACGATCTTCGTTTCAAAGCTGGGACAGTACCGGGGGCCGATGCCCTCGATCAACCCGGAGTACATGGGAGCGCGGGAGAGGTTTTCCTGCACGATGCGCTTCGTTTCCTCCGTAGTCCATGTCAGCCAGCACACCGCCCGGTTGTGGGGCGGCGATTCCGTGGAATAGGAAAACGGCACCGGGCGCTCGTCCCCCGGCTGAACCTCCATTTCGTCAAAGTCTACTGTCCGGGCGTTGACCCGGGGCGGCGTACCGGTCTTGAACCGCCGCAGAGGCAGCCCCAGCTTCAAAAGGGAGTCCGTCAGCGGCCCGGCAGCGTGCATTCCGTCCGGGCCGGAGTCCTCCACGCAGTCGCCGATGATGGTGCGGCCCTTCAGATACGTGCCCGTGGCCAGAACCACAGCCCGCGCCCCGTACACCGCGCCGGTGGAGAGCGCAACGGCGCTGACCGCGCCGTGCTCTGTCCGCACCTCTGTCACCTGTCCCTGCCGCACGGTCAGATGGTCCTGCAGCTCCAGCGTGTGCTTCATCCGCTCCTGATACTTCCGGCGGTCCGCCTGCGCCCGGAGAGACCAGACAGCGGGCCCCTTCCGCAGATTCAAAAGGCGGTACTGAATGCAGCACTCGTCCGCCGCTCTGGCCATTTCGCCCCCCAGCGCGTCCAGTTCCCGGACAAGGTGGCCCTTGCCGGTGCCGCCGATGGCGGGATTGCAGGGCATATTGCCCACAGCGTCCAGATTGATGGTAAAAACGATGGTCTCAAGGCCAAGGCGGGCGGCGGCCAGCGCCGCCTCGATGCCGGCGTGGCCCGCGCCGATGACAGCGATATCAAATTGTCCGGCAAAAAAGGTATCCATAGCTCTATCCTTTTTTCAGGGTAATGACCGCAAGCTGCGGCCGGTTAAACAGGCGAAGCGCCCATTTGGGAGAATTGCCGAGTCCCCGGGAGACAAACACCTCCGCGCCCGCGCAGTCCTCGTCCGTACAGTGGTAAAAGCCGCTGGTGAAGGAGGGGAACCAGTTCAGGTTCGTGTCCAGCAGCCCGTCCGTAAAGGGCAGGCGCCAGATGCCGCCGTGGGCGTGGCCGCTGAAGGTCAGGTCCGCGCCCAAGCGGCAGTAGCGGCCGTTAAAAAGATTATTCCGATGGGCCAGCAGCAGCCAGAAGGGGTCGGCGTATTGCGTATACAGCCGCTGCGCCAGCTCCGCGGGCGTCAGTTGGTCGGCATAGCCGTTGGGGTCATCGATTCCGGCAATGAAAATCGTCTGCCCGTCTTGCTCCAGCGGCACAAATTCGTTGGAGAGCACCGTAACGCCGCTCTCCGACAGCGCAGTCTTTACCGCCTCGGCTACGGCATTGCCCTGCGCCCACTCATGGTTTCCGGTGACAAAATAGGTGGGTGCGATAGCGCTGAGGGCCGCGCCGACGGTCCGGGCATAAGAAACAGGCTCCTCCGCATACTCGTCAACAAGGTCGCCGGTAAGAAAAATCAAATCCGGGGCGGCCCGCTCCACAGCAGCGTACAGCCGGGTGTTGTCCGCGCCGAACTCCTTGCAGTGAAGGTCGCTGAGCTGTGCGATTCGCAGACCGTCAAAGGCGGCGGGCAATGCATCGGAGGTATAAACGGCGTTGTCCGTTTCGATAGAGGCGTTGCCCCAGAGGACGTACAGAATAGCTGCCAGCAGCACAAGGCACAGTCTGCGGAATATGCGGCGTCTTCGTGCTCTGCTGCGGCCTGCCATGTGCGTCCCTCCCCCATTTTCAGGCGATCAAGCCGCCCTGCCAATCACGGTCATATAGTATACCACACTTCTGCTCTCTGCGCGAGAAAATTTTTATAAAATAGGGGGGTATTTTTCATAAAAGCTCAGGCGCTTGCAAATAACACGGTTTTGTGTATACTATCGTATTTAGTGATAAAAAACGTGAGGTGCGCCATGCCGATTTTCGATACCCATGCTCATTATGACGATTCCCGCTTTGACGCCGACCGGGATGCCCTGCTCTCCGCACTGCCGGACGCCGGTGTAGGCCTTGTGCTGGACCCCGGCTGTGATATTCCCTCGTCCCAAGCGGCAGCGGCGCTATCGGAGCGATACAGCCATGTTTACGCCGCCGCCGGAATCCACCCGGAGGAATGCGGCGGCTTTCATGAAGGTGAGCTGGACACGCTGCGGGAGCTCCTATCGCGGCCCAAGGTGGTGGCCGTGGGCGAGATCGGCCTCGACTACTACTGGGAGGAAAATCCGCCTCGGGAGCTTCAAAAAACAGTGTTCCGCAAGCAGCTTGCGCTGGCGGAGGAGCTAAGGCTGCCGGTCATCATCCATGACCGGGAGGCCCACGGAGACACCATGGACATCATCCGGGAGTTCCCCGCCGTGACCGGTGTGTTCCACTGCTTTTCCGGCTCCCCGGAAATGGCGGCGGAGCTGCTGAAGCGTGGCTGGTACATTGGCTTTGACGGGCCTGTGACCTATAAAAACGCCCGCCGCGCACCGGAGGTGGCGGCTATCACACCGCCGGAGCGGATGCTGGTAGAAACCGACTCCCCCTATATGGCGCCGGTGCCGGTGCGCGGCAAGCGGAATGACAGTCGGAACCTAAGCTACGTGCTGGAAACGCTGGCGGCGTGGAAGGGCATGACGCCGGAGGCGCTGACCGCTATCACTTGGGAAAACGGCCGGCGGCTGTTCCGTATTCCGTAAAAAGTCGGTCAGGCAGCCCTGAACGCAGAAAAAAGAGCACTCCTACGGGAAATTTGAAATTTCCAGTTGATAATTTTTACGGAATATCGTATAATAGCTTTCGCAATTCATCCTCCGCTTGCAGACGCGGAGCCGGTCTCGCGCAATGGAGCCCCGTGAACCATGTCAGGCGGGGAACCGAGCAGCATTAAGCGGGATGTTCCATGTGCCGCGAGGACGCCGGTTCCGTGTCTGCAAACGGAGGATGCTTTTATGCGGTCATGCCGCATGATGGCAGACTGTTTTTCAGGAGGTGTGTTCCATGTATCAGGCGCTGTACCGCAAATGGCGGCCCAAGGTGTTCTCCGACGTTATCGGACAGGAGCACATCACCGAGACGCTGAAAAAGCAGGTGGCGGAGGGCCGCACCTCCCACGCCTATCTCTTTACCGGCACCCGGGGCACCGGCAAGACTACCTGCGCCAAAATTCTGGCCAAGGCGGTGAACTGCGAGCACCCGGTAAACGGTGACCCCTGCTGTCAGTGTCCCAGCTGTCTGGGGCTGGAAAACGGCAGCTTTCTGGACGTTTTGGAGCTGGACGCCGCCTCCAACAACGGCGTGGATCAGGTCCGCGCTCTGCGGGACGAGGCCATTTACGCCCCGGCCAACGTGAAAAAGCGGGTATACATCGTGGACGAGGTGCATATGCTCTCCACCGCCGCCTTCAACGCCCTGCTGAAGATTTTGGAGGAGCCCCCGGCCCACCTGATGTTCATTCTGGCCACCACGGAGCTGCACAAGGTCCCGGCCACCATTCTCTCCCGCTGCCAGCGGTATGCCTTCAAGCGCATCCTGCCGGCGGACATTGCCAAGCGGCTGACATACGTGGCGGGACAGGAGCACATCGACCTGACACCGGACGGCGCGGAGCTTTTGAGCCGGTTGGCGGACGGCGCTCTGCGGGACGGACTGAGCCTTTTGGACCAGTGCGCCGCAGCGGGCGGCACGGTAGACAGCCGCGCCGTTTTGGAGGTGCTGGGCCTTGCGGGCAATTTGCAGACCGCAAAACTCATGGAGCACATTTTAAAACGCGACGCCCAAGGCGCGCTGCTGCTTTTAAATGACCTGTATGCCGGGGGCAAGGATGTCGGCGCGGTGCTGGGGGAGCTTTCCACCCTGACCCGCGACCTGCTGCTGCGACGCTCTGCCCCGGAGGGGGGCGCGGCGCTGCTCTCCGGCGGCTTTGACAGCGCCACGCTGGACAGGCTTTCCGGAAACGTCCCCTCCAACCGGTTTTTGTATTTAGCCTCCACGCTGCAAAGAGCGCTGGCAGACCTATATTACAGCGCCGACCGGCGCACAGATGCGGAGCTGTGCCTGCTGCGGCTGTGCGATGAAAGCCTGTGCGGCGACCTTACAGATCGGAAGAGCACACGTCTGAACTCCAGTCACGGCTACATCTCGTATGC
>UQMC01000021.1 GCA_900542115.1 uncultured Oscillibacter sp.
GCCGTGACTGGAGTTCAGACGTGTGCTCTTCCGATCTCTGAAAATGCAAGTAGTTTTCCGTTTATTTTGTGTTTTCTTTCGGCTTTTTTTGCATTTTCAGCGGACAGGCGGCCTTAAACGGCCGCTGCAGCAGGTGCAGAAATCGGTTCCACGCCCCCACCGGGCCGCCCAGCGGCTCCACCATCAGCGCCAGTACGCCTGCCCTGCGGGCGGCCAGCATATCCGTCAGCAGCTTGTCCCCCAGCATGGCCGTGTGGGCCGGGGACACGCCCACGCGCTCCATAGCGGCCCACAGGCCCTTGGGGCTTGGCTTTCCCGCGTGGCCCTGAAAGCCCACCCCCAAGTCCGCGCAGAACTCCGTGACCCGCTGCCCGGAGCGGTTGTTGGAAACGATCATGACCGTGATGCCCGCGTTCTCCATGGCGGCGATCCATCGGCGCAGCGCGTCATCCGGCCGCCGGACAGCCTTCGGCGCCAGCGTATAGTCAAGGTCCGTCAGCAGCAATCCGATTTCACGCTGCCGCAGAAACGCGGGCGTAATGTCCCGGTAGCTGTCAAAAAGAACATCCGGCGTCAAAAGCATGAACCGCTCCCCCTTTTCGTATAAGTGGTAGTATAGCAAAAAGCAAATCATTTCTCAAGGGGGGAATTCTCATGCGCCTCTATTTGACCGTGCGGCCCGAGGATGTCCGGGAGGCGGCGCCCTACCGTCGGGAGCTGGCTCACGCCGCCTATCATATTGGGGAGGAATCCGCGCTTTTGCGGCGAAATCTGCTGGTGCAGACCAGCGGCGGGCTGCTGGTACTCAGCGACCGGGGCGCGCCGCCGGTGGAGGACCCGGAGGGACTGGCCGGGGCGCTGCTCCGGGAGTGCGGACGCAGGAGCTATTCCGGCATCGTACTGGATTTTGAAATGCCGCCGCGCCGGGACCTATCCGACCTTGCCGCCGCCCTCGGACGGAGCTGCGCCGCCGGACACCGCCCTCTTTACCTCCCGGAAGCGTATGCCAAATTAACAGCGCACCGCATCGTCATCATCAACACGGCAGTGTCCGGCGGCAGCTTTGAGGAGCACCTACGTGAAGTCATCTCACTTTACGGCGGTTCCCAACACATTGCGCTGGACGTTCAACTGCTCCGAATGTGCTTTTCCCTCCCAGCCCCCACCGGGCTGGGAGAACCGCTGACGCCGGAGAAGCTGGATACGCTGCTGCACGCGCAGGGCCCCGCCGTTTTCTTCTCCCGGGACCTGTGCGCCCGGTACTTTACCTGTACACGAAGCGGTCAGGCGCAGTTCATTCTGTTCGACGATGCCGGAACGCTGCGGCAAAAGCTGCGGCTGGGACAGCAGCTTGGCGTAGCCGCCGCCTTTTTCCAGTGGCCGGAAATCAGCAACATCGCCCCGGAGCTGTTTGCCCGCTCCTGAACCAATATTTACCGTTTTATTTCCGCACTTGCCGGAACGCTGTCTTTACAAACCGCGCAGAAGCGTGTAAAATATTTGCTAATTATTGAATTTTGCAGAATACGGTCATATTTAAAAAAAGAGAGAGAGAATACAAGAGTGGTTATGAACAAACATACGAATTGGTCCCGGCTGGCCGCCGGTGCGCTGGCGCTGTCCCTTCTGTCCGGGTGTGGTGCAGAAAAGGCCGCCGCCGAAAGCAAAACCGTTACGCTGGACCCCAGCAATCCCGTTTCCCTGACGGTGTGGCACTACTACAACGGCGCACAGCAATCCGCTTTCGATGAGCTGGTTTCCGAGTTTAACGCCACCGTTGGCAAGGAGAAGGGCATTTATGTAGAGGGCTACAGTCAAGGCTCCGTATCAGACCTTGAAAAAGCTGTCACTGCCGCAGCCGCCGGCTCCGTCGGCTCTCAGGAGCTTCCCAATATCTTCTCCACCTATGCCGACACAGCATACGCCATGCAGCAGCAGGGCAAGCTGGCCGACCTTTCCCAGTTTTTCTCCGCTGAGGAGCTGAGCGAATACGTGGACGCCTATATTCAGGAAGGCTACTTCCACGATGACGGTGCGCTGTACATCTTCCCTGTCGCTAAATCCACCGAGATCACCATGATCAACACCACCGACTGGCAGCCCTTTGCCGACGCCACCGGCGTCACGCTGGACCAGCTTTCCACCACAGAGGGCATTGTGGACGTTGCGCGGCAATACTACGAGTGGACAGACAGCCTGACCCCCGATGTGCCCGATGACGGTAAGGCCTTTTATGGCCGGGATTCCATGTCCAACTATTTCATCATCGGCATGAAGCAGATGGGCGTGGACATTTTCGATGTGGAAAACGGTGAGGCCACGCTCCGGCCGGAAAAGGAGCAGATTCGCCGCCTGTGGGACAACTATTACGTTCCCTACGTCAACGGCTGGTTCACAAGCCTCGGCAAATTCCGCTCCGACGATGTCAAGACCGGCGACATTCTGGCTTACACCGGTTCCTCTTCCTCCTCCATGTACTTCCCGGATCAGGTGGTGCTGGATGACAGAAGCCGCCCCATCGGCTACGCCGTACTGCCCACGCCGGTCATGGAGGGTGGCCAGCACATCAACGTGCAGCAGGGCGCCGGCATGGCCGTGACCCTGTCCGACGAGCAGCATGAGTTTGCCGCCTGCGAATTTTTGAAGTGGTTCACCGCCAAGGAAAATAATCTCCGCTTTGTGTGCGACTCCGCCTATCTGCCGGTCCGTAAGGACGCTAACTCCATGGAAGCGCTGGAGGCTGTCATTGAGGACCAGCAGCTCAGCATCAACAGCAAGGCGTATGACTGCCTGAGCAGCATCCTCAGCGATTACGATTCCATTTCGTTCTACACGCCCAAGTGCTTCCAAAACGGCTTTGCCGCCCGGAAGGTGCTGGACTACAACCTCTCCGACAAGGCCGTGGCTGACAAAGCCGCCATTGACGAAGCCGTTGCCGCCGGAACGCCCCGGGCCGAGGCTGTCACCCCCTATGTGACGGACGAGGCTTTCGAGACGTGGTACGAGGCTTTCTGCCAAGTGCTGGAAACCGCCGCTCAGTCCTGAGCGAAATGATGCAAGGCCCTGTCGGGCTGAAGGAGGCGCCATGAACCGGCGTAAAAAATCACTGACGTACCTGTTGCTTCTGCCTTTGCTGCTGGTTGTGCTGCTTCAGGGCATTGTCCCCTTTTCCATTCTGCTGGCCAGCGGCACCCGGGAAACCATGGAGCGCAATACCGTGGACATCGACAGCAATCTGGTGGAAAACCAGAGTGTTGTGCTGCAAAACGCCATGGTGGACCAGTGGAGCGGCATTCGGAACGAAAGCAACTTTCTAACCAATATGCTCTGGACATTCCTTGCGGAGCAGGATATCTCCATAGGGACCTTTCTGGGAGATTCGGCGCTCCAGCGCGCCTATGCGGCGCAGGTATTCCCGGAGCTTCTGGACTATCTGCGGCGGGACAGCTCCTGCGGCGTGTTCCTGATTCTCGCCAACAGCGCCGACCCGATGCTTCCGGCAAATTACGAGGGCTTTTTCCTGCAGGATTCCGACCCCGCCACCAAAACCGAGACAAACTCCGACCTTCTGATTTAGCGCGGCGATAAGGCGCTGGCCCGCCAGTCCGGCATTACGCTGGACAGCTCATGGTCCCCCTCCTTCTCCTTTCAGGGGAGCGGTGTTCGGGCGGCGGACGATTTCTTCTATAAGCCCTATCTGGTAGCCCGCGAAAATACAACCGTGGACATGACCAGCCTTGGCTATTGGTCCCTGCCCTTTACATTAGAGGAGCATCCGCTGGATAACCACTGGATGATTACCTATTCCGTTCCCCTGCTGTGCAACGGCGAAATATACGGCATTGTCGGCGCGGAGGTATCCACCAGCTATCTTTCCAATAACTATCTCTCCCTCCGGGAGCTGGACCGCAGTCAAAACGCCGGCTACGCGCTGGCCATTGACCAGGGGGACGGAAGCTACCGGGCCATCATCGGCAAGGGCGCGCTGTATGAAGCCGTTCATCAGGAAGACGGTCTGTTTACCCTGTGGAAAACAGAGGTCAGTAATCTGCTCCGTGTCAAGGACTCTCAGGTGGGCGACCAGGACGTTTACGCCGTTGTCTCCGGCATGAAGCTCTATAACCGCAACGTTCCCTACGGAAATACGGATTGGGTCCTCTGCGGCTTTGTATCGGAAAGCTCCGTGTTCGGCCTTGGAAATCAGCTCTATCAGAATGTTCTCACCACGATTCTGTTCTGTGCGCTCATTGGCATGGCCGCCATGTTTGTGTGCGTCCGGCAAATTACCCGGCCAGTCTATCAACTGGTGGACAGCGTTCGAGGCGGTCTGCACGGCCTGAAGCTGTTCCGCCCCTCTGATATTTTAGAGGTGGACGAACTGCACCATGTCATTCAAACGCTGACGGAAAGCGAAATCACCACTGAAAATCAGCTTGCCGAAGAAAAGGAGCGCTACCGCATCGCGCTGAAAAGCTCCAGCGATGTCTTCTTCACCTACCGGCAGGAGGAACAGCTCATTGAAATCGTCAACAGCCGGCAATTAAACGGCACATGGACGGTAGAGCAGTTCCGGAAGGGTGTCCTACAGTCCTGCCTCACGCCGGAGGAGCAGGCATCCTTCAACGCCCTTCTATCCAGCTATGCACCGGAGGTACGGGCACAATTTCTGTTCCGCCTCCCGGAGCATCCTAACGGACTGTGGGTAGAGCTGCGCGGCAAGGCTGTTCCTGAGGCTCAGACGGGACATCGCCGCGTGGTGGGTTTTGCCCGTGACATTCAGGAGGAAAAGCTGAAAGAGCTGGAGCGGACACAGCGGCAGATGCTTGACCCCGTGACAGACTTTTACCGTTTGAAACCCGGTCTGAACGCCGTTGCCGCCGCCCGCCGCAGCAGCCCTGTGGGCTTCCTTGTTCTCATTGACATCTGCGACTTTACCAAAATCGTCCAAAGTCACAGCCTGACCTTCGGCGATGTGATTTTAGAGGAATTTTCCAAGCAGATTGCCTCCGTCTGCGGCGGCATAACCACGCAGCCCCTCTTGATTCGGGCCGGCTCCGACGAATTTCTCCTCTGGCTGCCGAACGTCACCGAAGTGGATTGCCGTGGCGCTTTGAAGGCATTGCAGACACAGTTCGCCTCTCTGATTCGTTCCAGCGCGCTGGAGCTTCGCTTCCGGGCCGGTATCACCCCTGCCACAGGAGAATCCACGGAGCTTCTTCTGCGTCAGGTCCGCACGGCCCTTGCCAATGCGGAGCTGCTGGATGCCCCGCTTGCCGTATGGGGCAGTTTGGAACAACCCAATGCCGCAGGCAAGCCCTTTGGCGAGGTCATATCCCTTGGCTACACGGAGCAGATGGGACTTGCCGCGCTGGCGCTGAATCTGTTTGACCGCAGCCCCTCCACCCCGGCGGCGCTGGACCTGCTGTGCTGCCGCCTGCGGGACCGCTTCGGCCTTAAAAATCTGCTGATCGACACGTTCCGGCAGGAGTATTTTTCCAGCAGCGTTGAATACGAGTGGCGCCCCGTTCTGGCACTTGGCAGTGAGCACAGCGTCATTCGGTGGACCGATGAGAGCTACCGTCATCTGGACAGCGCTGTGGAGCAGGGCAAGCTGCTGCCCTTAAAGCAGCTTTATTTCATGCTCACGCTGCCCGATGACATCTATCAGCCAGAGGGCCTTATGTTCCCCATGTCGGATAACGGCCGGTATTCCGGCGGACTGTTCCTCATCGGCGTGGACGCCGCGCTTCTGGAGAAAAAAGAGGACGCCAATCTTCTCTGGGAACTCGGCACCATCATCCAGAACCGCATCAACCTGACCCACCATGACCAGTCCGCGCAGGCCAAATCCGAGTTCCTTGCCCGGATGTCCCACGAGATTCGCACACCCATGAACGGCATCATCGGCATGACGGAAATCGCCCTGAAGGAAAACCAGACCGAGGCCGCCCGGCTGGAGTGTCTGCAAAAGGTACGCAGCTCCTCCGAATATCTGCTGGGCCTGCTGAATGATATTCTGGATATGTCCAAAATTGAAAGCGGCAAGATGTCTCTGGTGGAGGAGGATTTTGACCTGCCGCAGCTTTTGAACGAGCTGCATCCTGTGCTGGACGCCAAATTTGAGGAAAAGCAGCAGCTATTCCGCACGGATATTCAGCTTAATAATGACTGGTTCCGCAGCGATTCTCTCCGCATTACGCAGGTGCTCATCAATCTGCTGGGCAACGCCATCAAGTATTCCGGCAGCGGTACGGAAATTCTCCTGACCGTGCGGGAAACGGTGCTCTCCGGCGGGTGTTCCCGGGTCTATTTTGCCGTGCAGGACCACGGCATCGGCATCGGTGAGGCGGACCGCCAGCGGATTTTCCAGAGCTTTGAGCAGCTGGACAGCTCCGTTGCCCGCCGTCAGGGTACCGGTCTCGGTCTTGCCATCAGCAACCGGCTGGTGCACATGATGGGCAGCAGCATTCATCTGGACAGCACCGTGGGACAGGGCAGTACCTTCTCCTTCTCCCTGACTCTCAAGCACGGCACGGCTCAGGCGTCCCGTCCCGCGCAGCAGCCGGAGGGTGAACTGAAGTTCAACGGTCTCCGGGTCCTTGTGGCGGAGGACAATGCCCTGAACATGGAAATTCTGAAAACGTTTTTGGAGGACATGGACTGCCGCGTGGACTGCGCGTGCAACGGCAGTGAGGCCGTGGAAAAATTCCGTGCCTCCCCGGAGGGCTATTACCGGGTGGTCTTTATGGACGTTATGATGCCGGTCATGGACGGTCTGGCCGCCACTCATGCCATCCGCACCCTGCCTCGGAAGGACAGCGCTGCCGTTCCCATTGTGGCTGTCAGCGCCAACGCCTTTGACGAGGATATCAAGCGCTCCCTTGCCAGCGGCATGAACGCCCACCTCTCCAAGCCCATTGAGGTGCAGAAGCTCCGTGAGCTGCTCCGGCAGCTTACCGCCAACGCATAAATCAAGACGCGCCCCGGTACGGTGAAACGTACCGGGGCGCGCTTTCTATTCTTGTATTAAAAGACAGGCCGTTATTCGTCCAGCGCAGTCAAATCCGCAAACGTCTCGCGGCGGACCGCCGTATAGCTCCCCTCTGGCGTCAGCATCACAATGGGCGGACGGGGCAGGCGGTTATAATTGGAGGCCATGGAGTAATTATAGGCCCCGGTGGTGCAGACTGCCAAAATATCGCCCCGGCAGGTATCTGCCGGCAGCTCCACATGGGGCTGGATAATGTCGCCGCTTTCACAGCAGCGGCCCACCACATCGAAGCGCTCTGTGGGGCCGGTCTTGCTGCCGTGATACACCGTGTACCGGGACTGGTACAGCGCGTAGCGGGGATTGTCCGTCATGCCGCCATCCACTGCGGCATACTGCTTATAGCCGGGAATCCGCTTAATAGAGCCAACGGTATACAGCGTCATACCCGCGTCGGCCACAATGCTGCGGCCCGGCTCCATCAAAAAGCGGGGCATCGGCAAGCCGTGCTTTTCCGTTTCACGCCGCAGATGGAGGGCCACCTCCCGCAGCCGCGCCGGGATGTCAATGGCCTCGTCCTCCTCGGTATAGCGGACGCCGTAGCCGCCGCCCAAATTCAGCTCCTCCAGCACAGCGCCGGTCTCGTCCCGTATCTCCGCCAGAAACGCCGCCATGATGTCAATGGTCCGCTGGTACACATCCTCTCCAAACACCTGAGAGCCCACATGGCAGTGCAGCCCCAGCAGCTTCAGGTGCGGCTGGGCCAGCGCCAGCTTCACAAGCTCCATGGCCTGTCCCGTCTCCACGGCGGCCCCGAACTTGGAATCCACCTTTCCGGTGCTCACGGCCTCGTAGGTGTGGGGGTCGATGCCCGGCGTCACCCGCAGCAAAATGGCCTGCGTAACACCCGCCCCCGCCGCCGTTTTCTCCAGCGCCAGCAGTTCCTCCCGGTTATCCGCAATGAAGCAGCCGATACCGGACGCTACGCCGTAGGCAATGTCCGCGTCCGTCTTGCAGTTACCGTGAAAATGGATACGCTCCGCCGGAAAACCCGCGGCCAACGCGGTATACAGCTCCCCGGAGGACACGACATCCACGCCCATGCCCTCCTCCGCCATAATGCGGTAGATCTGCTTGAAGGACGCCGCTTTGCTGGCATACAGCGGTAGAGAGTCCTCTGGGAAATTCTCCTGGAACGCCTTTAGATACATCCGACAGTTGCTCCGAATCCGCTGCTCATCCATCAGGTACAGTGGGGTGCCGTATTCCGCCGCCAGGCGGGTCACCTCCTGCCCCGCAATGGTCAAAACGCCCTCCGGCGTTCGTCCGATATTATCTGAAAGCATTTTTCATTCCTCCTGCGGCTAAGCCGACAATCACGGCATTCCCGCAGGCGCCGTTATTTTGTGATAAATAGTACCATATTTTTCCGACTGTGGAAAGCGTTTTCTTTCCATTTTTCGCCGCAAAACTGCACAAAATTACGGCGGACAACCGCCTTCTCTCCGTTGTCCGCCGTTTAAAAACAAATCAGGCAAAATATTTTCGTCTGCCGTGTCTGCCCGTTTAGGAATCCTGTGTGCTCTGCCCGCCCGCCGAACGGTCCAGATAGGAATAGAGGGTATATTTGGATATTCCGAAATATTTGGCCACCTTCTCCCCGGAGCGGGTCACTAAAAAGGCCCCCTGCTCGCTGAGGAAGCGGATGGCGCGAATCTTGTCTTCCTTATTCATTAGTGCTGCCGGCTTTCCCACCAGCGCAACGGACTGTCCGATGAGCTCGTCCAGCACATCGTTGATGTTGATGATCTTCTCCGGCTCCGCCGACTGCGGCTCGTCCACGGAAATAAAGTCCCGCAGGGCCTCCCCCGCCAGCAGCATGGCGGAAATATCGAAGTTGATGGCCAGAATGGCCGTTACCCTTCCCCTGGCATTTTTGATGTAGATCGTGGAGGATTTCAAAATCTTCCCCTCCGGCGTCCGGGTCAGGTAGCAGAGATGGTCCCGGGCCTCCCACTCCTGATGCTCCATGCGCTCCAGCACAACGGCGGAGGCACCGTCCCCCACCTTTCTCCCGGAAACGTGCCCGTTCTCAATGGCAACGATGGTGTGGTCCGCGTGCCGGGTCAGGTCATGGACCACCACCTCACAATGACTGCCGAACTGCGCCGCAATGCCCTTTGCGATCTGGCATAAAAGTTCCAGCCTTCCGCTCTCCATGCACACCACCCTTTCCCGTTCATCATACCATACTCCCACGGCAATGCAAACATTTTTCTAAAAATTTTTTAGGTCTGTAAAAATTTTGTTTGACACCTGTTAAAAGCGTGTTATGATGAAGGTAACTACAGGCGCGATCCAGAAAATAACCATATTTGACGGAGGGCAACAACATGGATTTTGAAGCGATCAAGGCGGCGGCCCGCGGCTATCAGGCGGATATGACCCGCTTTCTGCGGGAAATGATCTCCCACCCCAGCGAAAGCTGCGAGGAGCGCGAGGTTGTTCACTGCATCAAGGCGGAGATGGAGCATCTCGGCTATGGCGAGGTGGAGGTAGACGGTCTCGGCAATGTCATCGGCTGGATGGGCGATGGAGAAAAGATCATCGCCATCGACTCTCATATCGACACCGTCGGCATCGGCAACCTCTCCAATTGGGAGGCCGACCCCTACGAGGGCTACGAAACTGAGGACATCATCTACGGCCGGGGCGGCTCCGATCAGGAGGGCGGCATGGCCGCTGCCGTATACGGCGTCAAGATCATGAAGGATTTGAATCTCATTCCCTCCGGCTATCGAATCATGGTAGTGGGCTCCGTTCAGGAGGAGGACTGCGACGGTATGTGCTGGCAGTACATCGTCAACAAGGACTTTGGCGGCCCTGAGGACGCCCGCAGCAAAATCGAGTTCGTGATCTCCACCGAGCCTACGGACGGCGGCATTTACCGGGGTCACCGGGGCCGCATGGAGATTCGCGTAGATGTAAAGGGAATCTCCTGTCATGGCTCTGCCCCGGAGCGGGGCGACAACGCCATCTATAAAATGGCGGATATTTTGCAGGACATCCGTTCCCTGAATGAAAACGGCGATGGTCCCTCCAACGAGATTCGGGGCCTCGTGAAAATGCTGAACCCCGCCTTCAACCCGGAATACGCCGAGGACGCGCAGTTCTTGGGCCGGGGCACCTGCACGGTCTCCCAGATTTTCTACACCTCCCCCTCTCGCTGCGCCGTGGCGGATAGCTGCTCCATTTCCGTTGACCGCCGCATGACCGCCGGTGAAACATGGGACTCCTGTCTCAAGGAAATTGAGGCGCTCCCCGCCGTGCAAAAATATAAGGACGATGTGAAGGTCAGTATGTATATGTATGACCGTCCCTCCTGGACCGGCGCTGTCTATGAGACGGAGTGCTTCTTCCCCACTTGGATCAATAAGGAAAGCGCCGCCCATGTTCAGGCATTGGCGGACGCCCATAAGGCGCTTTGGGGCGAGCAGCGCATCGGCCACGCCGATGCCGATCCCAAATATGATGCCATGCACCTGCGGCAGCGGCCCCTTATCGACAAGTGGACGTTCTCCACAAACTGCGTATCCATTCAGGGCCGCTATGGCATCCCCTGTGTTGGCTTCGGCCCCGGCGCCGAGTCGCAGGCCCACGCCCCCAACGAGATCACATGGAAGCAGGACCTTGTGACCTGCGCCGCGCTGTACGCCGCCGTTCCCGGCCTCTATAAGCCGGAAAACCGGACAAATGACGCAACTGAGTTCCGCCAGAGCCTGACCGACAACGAAATCCAATAAAAACACATATAGGAGAGAGAATCATGTCTAAGACAACCGAACTGGCCCGCCATTTAGAGCGCCTGCACATCAACAATATGTATAAGTCCGATTTTTACTGGACTTGGGATAAAACCGATGAGGAATTGGAGGCCATTTTCACGGTGGCCGATGCCCTGCGGGACCTGCGGGAACGGAACAGATCTACCCGCATCTTCGATTCCGGCCTTGGAATCTCTATTTTCCGGGATAATTCCACCCGCACCCGTTTCTCCTTTGCCTCTGCCTGCAACCTGCTGGGCCTTCAGACGCAGGACCTTGATGAGAAAAAGAGCCAGATCGCCCACGGCGAGACTGTCCGGGAAACGGCGAACATGGTGTCCTTCATGGCCGATGTCATCGGTATCCGGGACGATATGTACATCGGCGAGGGCCACAGATACCAGAAGACCTTCATGGATGCGCTGAATGAGGGCTACCGGGACGGTATTCTGGAGCAGCGTCCCACGTTGGTGAATCTTCAGTGCGATGTGGACCATCCGACGCAGTGCATGGCCGATATGCTGCACATCATCCACCAGTTCGGCGGCATAGAAAATCTGAAGGGCAAGAAGATTGCTATGACATGGGCCTATTCCCCCTCCTACGGCAAGCCCCTGTCCGTCCCGCAGGGTGTCATCGGCCTGATGACCCGCTTCGGTATGGATGTGGTGCTGGCTCACCCCGAGGGCTACGAGGTCATGCCCGAGGTGGAGGAGATCGCCCGGAAGAACGCGGCGGCCACCGGCGGCAGCTACAAACGGGTCGCCACGATGGAGGAGGCGTTTGACAATGCCGACATCGTGTATCCCAAGAGCTGGGCGCCCTTCGCCGCCATGCAGGAGCGCACCAAGCTCTATGCCGCCGGCGATCAGGCGGGCATTGACGCGCTGGAGCAGCGCCTGCTATCGCAGAACGCACAGCACAAGGACTGGACCTGCTCCGAGGACATGATGAAGCGGACAAAGGAGGGCAAAGCGCTGTATCTCCACTGCCTGCCCGCCGATATCACCGGTGTCTCCTGCAAGGAGGGCGAGGTGGACGCCTCCGTATTTGACCGCTATCTGGTGCCGCTTTATAAAGAGGCCAGCTTCAAGCCCTATATCATCGCCGCCATGATCATGATGAGTCAGGTAAAGGACCCCGTTTCCGCTCTGCGGGCGCTGGACGCCGCCGACAGCAGCCGCAAGCACTTTTAAAAAGGCGAGCGTACATAAAATACAGCCATAGCGGGAATCCTATTCCCGCTATGAGCTTTTCTTGGGAAAGCCATCGTCATGATTATGATTAGAAACGAGGATGCAGCTATGGGTAAACGTATCGTCATTGCTCTGGGCGGCAATGCGCTGGGTAAAAATCTGCCGGAGCAGATGCAGGCTGTCAAGGAGACCTCCAAAGCCATCGCGAACCTGATCGAAGCCGGGCATCAGGTTGTTATCGCCCACGGAAACGGTCCTCAGGTGGGCATGATTCAAAACGCCTTTGCCGCTTACCGCAAGCAGGAGCCCAGCGCTGACGTCATGCCGCTTTCCATGTGCGTTGCCATGAGTCAGGGCTATATCGGCTACGATCTGCAGAACGCTCTGAAGGAGGAGCTTTTGAACCGTGGACTTCAGCAGGGCGTGGCCACCGTTTTAACGCAGGTGGTGGTGGATGAAAACGATCCCGCCTTCCGGCATCCCACAAAGCCCATCGGCGCCTTCATGGCAAAGGCGGAAGCGGAGAAAATGGCCCGGGAAAAGGGCTGGAGCGTGGTGGAGGACGCCGGACGCGGCTGGCGGCAGGTTGTTGCCTCCCCCAAACCCATGGCGGTGGTGGAGCTGACAACCATCAAGACGCTTGCCGAGGCCGGCAGCGTTGTCATCGCCTGCGGAGGCGGCGGTATTCCGGTCATTGCTACAAACCGCCACCACCTCAAGGGCGCCGCCGCTGTCATTGACAAGGACTTCGCCTCGGAGCTGCTGGCAGAGCACCTCAATGCCGATATGCTCATCATCCTTACAGCCGTTGAAAAGGTGGCAGTCAACTTCAACAAGCCTGACCAGAAATGGCTGGATACCATGACGCCCGATGAGGCCCGCGCCTATATGGCCGAGGGGCAGTTTGCCCCCGGCTCCATGCTGCCAAAGGTGGAGGCCGCCGTGAAATTCGCGGAATCCAAGCCCGGCCGCACCGCTCTTATCACACTGCTGGAAAAGGCCCGGGATGGTATCGACGGTAAAACCGGCACCAGAATCTCCCTGTAGTCACGCAAAAAAAAACAGGCGAACACACTTAAAGAGTGTTCGCCTGTTTTTTTATTTACTTCGTATGCAGCCGTGCGGCTGTGACAATATTGCTCATCAGCATAGCCCGAGTCATGGGTCCCACGCCTCCCGGCACCGGGGTGATGTAGGACGCAATAGGCTCTACACCTGCAAAATCCACATCGCCGCAGAGCTTGCCCGCGTCATTGCGGTTCATGGCCACATCAATGACCACCGCTCCGGCCTTCACCATATCGGCGGTGACAAAGTTCACACGCCCCACAGCAGAAACCAGAATGTCCGCCTGTCGGGTCAGCTCCGCCAAATCCGGCGTTTTAGAGTGGCACAGCGTCACTGTCCCCTCCGCCTGCGTCAGCAACGCCGCCATGGGTTTGCCGACAATATTGCTGCGCCCCAGCACCACGCACCGCTTCCCCGCAGGGGAAATGCCGTATTCCCGCAGCATTTCCATGACGCCTGCCGGTGTGCAGGGCAGAAATACCGGACTGCCGGCCTGCAGCCGCCCCACATTATAGGGGTGGAAGCAGTCCACATCCTTCTCCGGCGCGATGGCCTCAATGACCGCCGCTTCTTCCAGCGGCTCCGGCAAAGGGAGCTGCACCAAAATCCCGTCTGCCTCCGGGGCGCGGTTCAGATGGTCAATGAGCGTCAGCAGCTCTGCTTGTGTTGTCTGCGCCGGAAGCCGGTAGGGAAAGCTGCGGATGCCGCACTCCGCGCAGTCCGCCTCTTTGCCCCGCACATACACCTGCGAGGCAGGGTCCTCCCCTACCAATACCACTGCCAGCCCCGGACGGCGGGGCAGCTCTGCCGCCGCTGCCGCAGCACGGGCCTTGACCTTGACCGCCAGTGCCTTTCCGTCAATCCGCACTGCCATGGTCTTCCTCATCGGCGGTCTCCGTTTCCGCGGACTCCCGATTTTCGGTCTCGGTCTCGACGGCTTCCGCCGTCTCCGCCTCCGTTTCCACGGCGTCCGTTTCTTCACCGGCAGTGGGCTCCTCACTCAAAAGCGTTTCCGCTAAAACCGCGTCCTCCGATGCCGCTGCGGCAGCCCGGGCCTTCTCGGCGGCCACTCGGTTCACCCATAGGCCCTCCGGCGACCGCTTTTTGATGGCGATGTTATATACCAGCATAAAGGCCGCCACCGCCGCCATAACGATGCTCAGCGCCTGAGAAACGCGGATGCGCTGGCCAAACAGCTCCCAGTTAAAGAGGTACAGGCTGTCCGTCCGCAAGCCTTCGATCCAGCTCCGGCCAAGGCCATACCACAGGAAGTAGAACCATGTGTTCTCCCCATCAAAGCGGCGGCCCTTGGACACGATGAACACGATCAGCAGCAGGCCGATCAAATTCCAAAGGCTCTCATAGAGGAACGTGGGGTGCACCTCAATGCTGGTATAGCTGGTGACCCACAGCTTCATCCGCCAAGGCAGGGTTGTTTCCGTGCCGAAGGCCTCCCGGTTGATGAAATTGGCCCAGCGGCCGATGATCTGCCCCAGCATCAAACCCATCACCGCCAGATCCGTCATGGCAAAGAAGGGGATTTTATGCCGCTTCGTGTAGATCAGCGCCACAAGGACGCCGACGATCACCGTACCGTAAATGGCGAGGCCGCCATCCCAAATACGCAGCATGGCGCCCCAGTCCAGCGAACCGTCCGCTTTGCGGTAGAGGTCCAGATAAAAGAGCACATAATAAATGCGGGAGCCGATGATGCAGCAGGGCACGGCCCAGAGCACCATGTCCATGACGTTGTCCTCCGTCAGTCCGTAGTGCTTGGCCTGCTTCATGCAGAGATACAGCCCCGCCAACATGGCAAATGCCAGAATGATCCCGTACCAGTAGATCCCGTGGCCGATATGGATGGCCACCGGGTCAATGTTCAATTCCCAATCCCCGAACAGGCCGGGGAAGCTGATGGGCATGTTTTTCATTGCGGTCAATGCATTCACAACAGGTTCTTCCTTTCGCCAACGGAGCCGCCGCCCCATTGTATATGTTTTCGTGCAAGAGAGCCAACGGGCCTTTTCCTCCGTTCCCCCGCTTACTGCTTGGGAACAATGCGGCTGAGGACCATGTGCTCCGCCGTGACGTTCGTTTTCAGGAACGCGGCAATGTCCTCCGCCGTAATGGAGTCAAACACCTCCGGGAAGCGGAGCGGATCATAGCCGTGGAAATAGCCCTCCGTCAAGGTCACAGCGATGTTCTCAAAGGAGTTCAGGCCCCGGAGATTTGCGCCGAAGGACGCCTTGCGGATACGCTGGAAGTACGCCTCGTCCATACCCTCCGCCGCAAGACGCTCCGCCTCCTGCAAAATGGCGTCTGTCACCGCGTTTGCGTCCCTGCTGTCTCCTCCGGCGTAGAGATACGCCACACCGGGCAGCATCTCATAGGCGCCGCCGAAGCTGGGATTGATGAGTCCCTGCTCATAGAGCCGCTGGTACAGCGGGCTGGAATCCCCCAGCAGAATATCGCAGGCCAGATCGCCCAGGATATTTGCCCGCATATAGTCGCTACCCTCCGCCGCCGGCGCGCACTTGAAGCCCGCAAGGAACTGCGGCGCGGAGACCTCCATCTCCATGACAGTTTCCTTTTCCGCCACGGTCTCCGGCTCCTCGCCGTAATCCCGCTCAATGACCGGGCCGCTGAGCTTTGGCAGCACCCGGTTGGCAAGGTCAGCCACATGAATCGGGTCCACATCGCCCACCACTGTCAAAATCATGTTGGCCGGGGTGTAAAACGCCTTGTGGCAGTTATAGAGCGTGTCGGCGGTGATGTGGGAAATGCTCTCCACCGTTCCGGCAATGCTGGTGCGGGCCGCGTGGTTATGGTACAGCGCCCGTAGCATCCGGGTGTAGATCTGCCAGTCGGGGTTGTCCTCAATCATACGAATCTCCTGCCCGATGATGCCCTGCTCCTTGGCAACACTCTCCGCCGTAAAATAGGGAATGGACACAAAAGACAGCAAAATCCGCAGATTTTCCTCAAAATGCTCGGTGGAATCAAAATAGTAGGCCGTCATGGCATTGGCGGTAAAGGCATTGGGTTCCGCGCCGTTTTTAGCAAGCTCCTGCAGGGCGTTGCCCTCCCGGGTGTCAAACATCTTGTGCTCCAGATAGTGCGCGATGCCTGCCGGAGTATCCAGCCATTTTCCATCCAGCCGGAAGCGGGTATCCATGCCGCCGTAACGGGTGGAGAAAAAGGCGTACTTCTTGCTGTAGCCGGGCTTTGGGACCACGCAGACCTCCAAGCCGTTTGCAAGGCGCTGGCGGCAGACCGCCTCGCCGATCCGCTCATAAAACGTTTCCTTCATGCCTGCGCCTCCTTACCCTTCAGGAAATAGACGGTATCCAGCTTCACCGTGCTCATGGCCCGGCAGATACGCTCCGCCGAAACCTCCATCACAGCCTGCGCCAAATCGGCCGGGGTCTCGCTGCGGCCGGTAGCCGCCTGCCCCAAATAGAAGTTTTCCAGCTTGCCCTGGGAATCTCCCACAGTGGCGTAGCTGTTGAGCAGTGTGGAGCGGGCGCCGGCCAGTTCCCATTCCTCCAGCTCACCGTTCTGCACTGCCGCGAGCTGAGATAGAATCTCATCGTAGGCCCGCTGGTAATTCTGAAATTCGATACCGGAGGAAACCGTGATGATACCCTTCTGCCGGTGGTACATGGAGGAGGCGTAGTAGCACAGGGACAGCTTTTCCCGCACATTCAAAAAGAGCTTGGAGTTGCTGGAGCCGCCAAAGAGCGTGTTGCCCAGCAGCAGAGCGGGCATGTCGTCACTGCCGCAGGAAAAGCCCATGCTCAGCTTGCCCTGCGTCACCTCCATCTCGTCCTCCACGGTCTGTACGCTTTCCCGGCAGACATGTGGCACGGCATCGGCAATGGTCCGCACCTCCTCCCGGGGCAGCGTGGCAAAGGCCGCCGCCAACGCCTGACGCACCCGGTCCAGTTCGGCGCTGCCGCTGTAAATAATTTCCAGCGGTGCCGTTGTGATCAGGTCACGATACTGGTCATAAAGCCGCAGCGCCTGCAGCTTGTCCACCGTTTCCTCATCGCCCAGCCGGGGAATGGAATACGGCTCCCCGGCGCACATGGTCCGCAGCAGGCGGCTGTCCGCCCAGTCCCGCTTATCGTTGACGAGGGAGCGGATGGCCTCCAGCAAATTTGTCTTTTCGCTTTCAAAATACTCCGGAACAAACCGGCCATGGCTCGTCACCGGGTCGCAGATCAGCTCGCCCAGCAGCGCCGCCGCAGGCTCTAACAGACGCTCGCCCCCCGGCGCGTAGCGGTCGTCAATGAAACTGGCTACAAAGCCAATGCACTGATTTTCGCCCTTTTTCCGCACCGTGTAATCAATGGACGCATCGTAAAGGTCATCCATTTTCCGGGACAGCGCTCCCATGTCCGGGCAGCTCACCGTGCCCCGCCGCAGCACCGCCGCCAGCAGCGCGTTGGCCCCGGCGGTCTCCCACCGCAGCGGCGTGACAAACTGCGCGGAGAGCAGGCTGGTTTTGAATTTTCTGGCAGGCAGATAGGTCAGGTGGACGCCCTGCGCCAGCTGAATACGTGTTGCTTCCAAATCATCAGCTCCTTATGGGGCGGCAGAGCCGTCCCTCTCAATGTCAATACAGAGGATATTATATGCCATATTTATGAACAATTCAAACCTTTTTCGCAAAACAGGGCCGCATTTTACCATACGGGCAAAAAAAGTGCGGAAACCGCGAAAAAATGCGGTTTTCGCACTGATTTTCCAATCTATTCCAACACCCGCAGCAGATTTTCGGAGGCAATGCCCTGCCGCTCCGCCGCTGAAAAGCCCAGCCGCTCCAGCTCGAAGAAGAAATTTCCGGTCTGGGCGCAGCTCTCCATGCCCTCGCAGCCCTCATTGCCCGGGCCGAAGTATTCACAGAAATCAAAGCCGCAGGCCACGTGCTCCGGCCCGATGGTCTCCGCGATATGGGCGGCGTGGCGGGCCAGCATGGCTGCGGTCTGCATACGCGGCTCCGCATGGACGAACCCGTGGTACACATTGACACCAATGACGCCGCCGGTATCCCGAATAGCCCGGAGTTGCTCATCCGTCAGGTTCCGGTGGACATCGCACAGGGCGCGGCAATTGGAATGAGATGCCACCACCGGCCCTTCCGCCAGCTTCAGAATATCCCAAAAGCTGCGGTCGCTGGTGTGGGACACATCCGGGAGGATTCCCCGGGCCTGCATCCGGCGCACAGCCTCCCGTCCCAGCGGCGTCAGCCCCCGGTCCGGGTCGCCGCCTGCGCCGCAGGCCAATTGGTTTTCCTCATTCCATGTCAGCATCCCCAGCCGGACACCCCATGCCGCATATTGGTCGATGCGCTCCAGCCGGTCTCCTACCGGCTCCATGCCCTCCACCACAAGAAAGGTAAAGCGCTTCCCCTCCGCCGCAGCGCGCCGGGCCTCCGCCGCTGTCCGCACCGGGACCAGCCACGGGCACTCTGTCAGCTCCGCCCGGGCACAGTCCATCATGAGCTCCGTCCTCTGCCAACCGTCCGCTTTGGGGTATTCCGTCCAGAAACCGTCCTCCTCTGCCGTTGTCCACAGGGACAACCCCAGTCCGCCGATGCCGCCCGCCCTCAGCCCCGACAGATGGCGGCGCTCCAGCACATGGTCCTCTCCCGCCAAGCGGCGGCGTGTCACATCGTAAAGCAGGTCCGAATGTCCGTCAAAAATCATCATCCGGTGTCGCTCCTCCCCTTTTTGTACAGTATATTCGGATACCGTCTCCGCCGCAAGCACAAATTTCTTTGAAAAATCCATGGTTTTTCCCCGATTTTCCCTTGACTTTTCAAAGAAAATCAGGTAAACTAATTGCTGTTGTAAAGGAGTTTTTCGATCTCTATTATAATGAGGACCTCTCCCTGTCTGAGATTGCCGAAAACGAGGGCATCTCCCGGCAGGGCGTCCGGGACGTCATCGTCCGGGCGGAGGCCGCCATGCAGGAGATCGAGGACAAAACCGGCCTGATTCGCCGCTTTGAGCAGTTCCGAGGGCATCTGGACGCCATCGGCGAAGCCGCCAATGAGATCAAAACGCTGAATTACCGGCAGTATGAGGACAACCGCCTGACAGAGCTCACCGATCAGATTTTGGCAGAGGCCGCCGCCCTGAAGGAGTAAGCATGGCATTTGAGGGTTTAAGTGAAAAACTGAATGCGGCTTTCAAGCGCCTGCGGGGCAAGGGCCGCCTGACGGAAAACGATGTCCGGGAGGCCATGCGCGAGGTACGCCTCGCTCTGCTGGAGGCCGACGTCAGCTACAAGGTGGTCAAGGAATTTGTTGCTGCCGTCACGGAGCGCGCCGTGGGCACAGATGTGCTGGACAGCCTGACTCCCGCGCAGCAGGTGGTGAAGATCGTCAATGAGGAGCTGACGAACCTCATGGGCGGCGGCACCGCCAAGCTGTCGCTGGCCAATAACGGCCCCACTGTTGTGATGATGGTGGGCCTGCAGGGCGCCGGTAAAACTACCACCACTGCTAAGCTGGCTGGCTATTTCAAAAAGCAGCACAGCAAGCGGCCGCTGCTTGCCGCCTGCGATGTGTACCGTCCCGCCGCTATTGAGCAGTTAAAGGTTGTGGGCGGTCAGTTGGGCCTCCCGGTTTACGAGGAAGGGCAGGGCGATCCCGTTGCCATCGCGGCAAACGCCATTCGCCACGCCAGAGACTACGGCAATGATCTGGTATTTCTGGATACCGCCGGCCGGCTCCATGTGGATGAAGCCCTCATGGACGAGCTGAAGCGGATGAAGGCCACGGTCCATCCCAACGAGATTCTGCTGGTGGTGGACGCTATGACCGGTCAGGACGCGGTCAACGCCGCCGGTGCCTTCGATGAGGCTCTCGGGATTGACGGTGTGGTGCTGACAAAGCTGGACGGTGACGCCAGAGGCGGCGCGGCCCTTTCCATCAAGGCCGCCACCGGCAAGCCCATCAAATTTGTGGGTACCGGCGAAAAGTTGGATATGATCGAGCCGTTCCACCCGGACCGTATGGCCAGCCGCATTCTCGGTATGGGCGATATGCTGTCTTTCATCGAAAAGGCCCAGCAGACCTACGATGAAAAGCAGGCGAAAAAGCTGGAGGAAAAGCTGAAGAAAAACAGCTTCACCCTTTCAGATTATTATGACCAGCTCCAGCAGATTAAAGGCATGGGCGATCTCAGCCAGTTGGCCGGGATGATGCCCGGAAACCTCGGCAGCAAGCTGCAGGGCGCCACCATTGATGAAAAGGCCATGGCCCATACGGAGGCCATCATCCTCTCCATGACGCCGGAGGAACGGGAAAATCCCCAGATCTTAGGTGCCAATCGGAAAAAGCGCATTGCCGCCGGCTGCGGCCTTGAGGTAGTGGATGTGAACCGCCTTCTCAAGCAGTTTGAGGGAATGCAGCAGATCATCAAGCAGGTGGCAGGCCGCAAGCCCACCATGGGCTTTGGCTTCGGTCACGGCCGGGGTCTGCGGAAGCGGAAGAAAAAGTAACACTGTATATTAGATGTCACATCTCAGACATTTATTATAAAAAATCAATTCATTTATTACATTTTGGAGGTACAGACAAATGGTTAAGATCAGACTGCGCCGCATGGGCGCCAAGAAGGCTCCCTTCTATCGTGTTGTTGTTGCCGACTCCCGCTTCCCCCGGGATGGCCGCTTCATCGAGGAGATCGGCACTTACAATCCCTGCGTGGCTCCCGCCGAGATCAAGATCGACGCTGACCGCGCCAAGGAGTGGATCAAGTCCGGCGCTCAGCCCACCGACACCGTGAGAGCTCTGCTGAAAAAAGTGGACGTCCTCTAATCCGGAGGACAGAGCATGAAGGACTTGCTGCTCTACATCGCCAGAAATCTGGTGGATGACCCGGACAGCGTTTCCGTAACGGAGGTCCAGGGTGATCAGGAGCTGACGTTGGAGCTGCGCGTCGCCCCCGATGACATGGGGAAGGTGATCGGCCGTCAGGGCCGCATCGCCAAGGAGATTCGGACCGTGGTCCGGTCCTACGCCCAGCGCACCGGCGTCAAGGTTTCTGTGGATATTGTAG
>UQMC01000022.1 GCA_900542115.1 uncultured Oscillibacter sp.
AAAAAACATATTTTTTGCACAACTCAGAAGATGAGATTACATTGAATCTTAGGAAAGGAAGAAGTAATATGGCTATTACCGAAAGAGTGGAAAAAATCCGCCAGAACTATGTCAACACAAAGCCGCATATTTCTTACGAAAGAGCATGGAGTTGGACAAAATCCTTCCAGAGAACCGAAGGACTTCCGAACATTATCCGTGTCGCACAGGCATTTAAGGATACCTGCAGTGAGCTGTCCGTCAACATTTGGGAGGGCGAGCTCGTTGTCGGCACAAGCGGTGAGTACCGCAAGTGCGCAATTCTGACGCCGGAATTCGGCTGGCTGTGGATCAACGATGAGATTGACACCTTCCCGGAGCGCGGTCAGGACCCCTATGAGGTAACGCCCGAGCAGGCCAAGTTCATTCGAGAGAACATTTTCCCCTACTGGAAGGGCAAGTCCATTGAGGAAGCCTTCCTTGCACGTACTTCCGAGGCAACGAAGAAGATCGGCGTTGATACCGGGTTCCTGGACACCGACTCCAAGTGGAGAAACGGCGTCGGCGAGATTTCTGCCGATTATATTGACGTTCTTCTGCCCAAGGGCTATGCGGGCATCAAGAAAGAGGCCGAGGAGCACCTGAGCCAGCTCAACGAGGCAATTCCCGAGGAGAAAAAGAAGATCGATTTCTACAAGTCCATCATCATGATTGCCGATGGCATGATGACGCTGGGCCGCCGTTATTCCGAAAAGGCGACTGAGATGGCCGCCGTGGAAGCTGACCCCAAGAGAAAGGCCGAGCTGGAGGAAATCGCGCAGATCTGTGCGACCGTTCCCGCCAACCCGCCCAAGAGCTTCCGCGAGGCAATTCAGTTTGTGTGGTTCGTCCAGTTGGGCGGCATCCTTTCCGAGAACCCGCTGGCATGGAACCCCGGCCGCTTCGATCAGTATATGTATCCCTATTACGAGGCGGACCTGAAGGCCGGCAAGATCGACTACGATACCGCACTGGAGTATGTTGAGTGCCTGTGGCTGAAGTATTCCGAGTGGGCATGGACCATTTCCAAGAATACCGCGAGCTTCTTCGCCGGTTACACCAACTTCGAGAACCTGACCATCGGCGGAACCAAGGTCGATGGCACGGACGCAACGAACACCATCTCCTATATGGCGCTTCAGGCCACCAAGGAGTGCATGACCCATCAGCCCACGCTGAGCTGCCGTATTCATCCCGACTGCCCGCCCGAATTCATGGAGGCTGTTACCGAGCTGGTATCCACCGGCTGCGGCTTCCCCGCAATTCACGGCGACCGTACCGGCTACCAGATGCTTTCCAATCTGGGCTATGAGCCTAAGGACGCAAAGGACTGGAACAACTGCGGCTGCGTGGTGCCCCATTCCAGAAAGACTTTCCAGTGGACCTCCGCGGCAAGCATCAGCTTTGCGGCCGCTCTTGAGTTTGCACTCAATGAGGGCAAAAGCCGCCTTTCCGGCGAGCAGGTCTCTGTTCCCGAGAAGGACCCCAAGACCTTTACCTCTATTGATGAGATCATCGAGGCCTGGAAGAACCAGTTCAGATATCTGGTCAAGCAGGGCGTTATTTCTCTGGTCACCGCACAGGAGATTCACAGAGAGAGCGGTCACCGGCCCTTTATGTCCGCCTGCAACGAGTATTGCCTGAAGAACGGCAAGGACCTTGTGGACGGCGGCGCGAAGTACAACATCGGGCCTGTGTTCACCGGCGTCGGCCTGTCTGTAACCGCCAACTCTCTGGCAGTTATCAAGAAGCTCGTCTTTGAGGATAAGAAGTATACCCTTTCCGAGGTCATCGACGCGATCAACGCCAACTGGGAGGGCTATGAGCAGCTCCGTCAGGAGGCACTTGCCTGCCCCAAGTACGGCAATGATAACGATTATGTCGATTCCATCGCAAAAATGCTGGAGGAGTTCTTCTATACGGAAGTCACCAGCTACAAGGATCTGTACGGCAACCACTTTGTAACGGCATTCATGGGTATTTCCAATTACCTGCCTACCGGCAAGGTGCTGGGCGCAACCCCCGATGGCCGTCACGCGAAGGACCCCATCAACGAGGGCGTTTCTCCCTACACCGGTTCCGATACCTCCACCTGTCTGGCAGCTCTCCGCAGCGCGGCAAAGATGGAGCACGATATCCACAGCGGCGGCACCCTGCTGAACCTGCGTCTCAACCACGATCTGGTGGCAACCAAGAGAGGCCGCGCAAATCTGGGCGCTATGCTGCAGTCCTACTTTGCCATTGGCGGTTTCCACGTGCAGTTCAACTGCATCTCCAATGAGGTGCTGGCAGACGCACAGAAGAATCCCGAGAAGTACAGAAGCCTGCTGGTTCGTGTCGCCGGTTACTCCGCACAGTTCACGAACCTCTCCAAGGAGATGCAGGATTCCATCATGGCCAGAAACGCACACGGAGATTTCTAATGAGCGTAAAAGGCTATGTAATGCAACTGCAGCCTTTTTCCGTTAATGACGGTGAGGGCATCCGGACAACCATATTTCTGGCCGGATGCCCCCTCCGCTGTAAGTGGTGCTCCAATCCGGAGGGCTACAGCCGCGAGGCTCTGGTCGGTTGGTATCAACGCAAGTGCGTTGGATGCGGTAAATGCGCCGCCGTATGTCCGCAGGGAATCGGCATCAACCTGAATGAAGAGCGGGACAAATGCATTGCCTGTGGAAAATGCGCGGAGGTCTGCCCGACAAACGCCCGGAGCGTTCTGGTCCATGAGGTCGATGCCGATGAGGTTCTGGAGGCAATTCAGAAGCACCGGCTGTTCTATGCGATGAGCGGCGGCGGCATTACGTTTTCAGGCGGCGAAGCCACCGGGCAGCCGAAATTTCTGAATTACCTTACAGAACATATCTATGACTTGGGCTACAGCATGACGATCGAGACCAGCGGCTTCTTCGAGTTTGAAGATGTCAGAGAATCTCTGGAGCGCATGGACCTGATTTTCATGGACCTCAAGCATATCGACAGTGCGACACATCAGAAATACACCGGCATTCCCAACGAAAAAATTCTGGAAAACATGAAAAGGCTGCAGCATCTGCCCGGAGAGGTTGTAATCCGCATCCCGGTTATCGGCGGCGTTAATAATGACGAGGACAATATCCGCCGCTCCGCTGCATTTGTCCACGCAAACATCCCGAAAGCGCGGATGGAGCTTTTGCCATATCATAACTTCGGCATGATCAAGTATGAAGCGATTGGCAGGCCATACCAGAAAGAGGCATTCTACAGACCCTCTGTGGAGGAGATGAATCATTTGCGGGAAATCGTTGCAGGGGAGGGAATTGAGTTAGCAGACTTCCGGTAAGGACCGGTATCCCAAAGCTGAATATCTCCATCCTTCTATAAAAGGAAATCTAATCAGCACAGCACAGCCGTTGACGAAGCGGCAGTGCTTTATGCAAAGCATTATACTTAAAAAAAGGAGAGAGAAAATTATGGAACAAAAAGAAAACAAAGTTGGAATCAAAGGCTGGATCGCACTGTTCGTCCTGTGCGTCATGTTCTCCGGCGTCCTGAAGAATGCTGAGGGCCCTCTGGCAGCCTTTGACTTCTCCAATCTGGTCGGCGCATGGGGCAAGATCGGCGATGCCGGTCAGAACTTCATCGGTAAGGGCGGCGCCGGCGCAAGAGAGGGCATGATGCAGGCACTGAGCCTGATCCCCGCAATTTCTTTTGCCGTGGCAATCATTGATGTTGTTACCCAGTTGGGCGCCATTGACGCAGGCGTCAAACTCTTCACCCCGCTGCTCAGACCTCTGCTCGGCCTCCCCGGTGATTGCGGTGTTGCTTTCGTGTCCACCTTCACCAGCTCCGACGTCGGTTCCGTTATGACCAGAGACCTGTACAACGAAGGCAAGCTGACTGAAAAGGAGCGCGCTATTTTCACTGCCTATCAGTATGCCGGCTCCGCAGTCGTTTTGAATACCATGAATACGCAGGCGGCTCTGCTCCCCATTATCCTGTTTGCGGCCGGTCCTGTGATCGTTGTTCTGTTCTTCTGCAAGGTACTGGGTGCTAACCTCGTAAGACTGATCCTGACTCTCGAAGAGAAGAAAAAGAAGGAGGCTTAATATATTATGTCTGAAGCTACTACTACTAAGAAAAAGCCCATTATTGATGTTTTCCTTGGCGGCGCAAAGCGCGGATTTTATATTGGTGTAGAGACCGTTCTTCCCTCCATGATCCTCGGTTATGTCATCATGCAGTTCCTGACTCTGACCGGATTAATGGACGTTCTGGCTATTGTCTGCGCCCCTATTATGCGCCTGTTTGGTCTTCCCGGCGAAGCCGCGGCCGTTCTGTTCTCCGCGTTCTTCTCTAAGGCTGCCGGTGCTGCTGCTGCCGCCTCCCTGTTTGGCGAGGGCGTTCTGACTGCTGCACAGTGCACGATTTTGATCATCCCCTGCATGCTGATGGGCACTCTGGTGGGCCACTTCTCCAGAATCGTTCTGGTCTGCGGTGTTGAGCCCAAGAGACAGCCTCTGATGCTGGCGGTTCCCATCGTCGATTCCATTGTCGGTATGCTGGTGATGAGACTCATTCTCGTTGTCATGGGTCTGATGTAAGAATGACTGCTTGCACTGCGTATTTTATAGGCAAGCACTATAATACGCAGTGCAGCTGTTTTTTAGAGGAGAAAATATGACGAATCTAACACCGTTTGGGGCCCTGTTTATCATCCTTCTGGTATTCGCGTTCGGCGATTTTGTCGGCGTGGTAACGAAGGCGAAGGTATCTACGATGTTTGTCATCATGGCTACCTTCCTGGTCCTGTTTATGACCCATGCGATTCCCGCGGATATCTGCACAACCGCTAATCTTACCTATGTGACCAGCATCGGCCTGCAGTTCCTTCTGGTCGATATGGGCAGCAGCGTTGGTCTGACAGAGCTGAAAAAGGAGTGGCGCACCGTTGCCACCGCAACCATTGCACTGCTTTTGGCAGTGGTTGGCTGCGCGATTGCCATTCCGGTTATCGGCCGCGAGGCTGCTCTTGTCAGTATGCCGGTCATCGCCGGCGGCGTTGTCGCTGCCAATACCATGGTAACGGCGGCTGAGAATGTGGGCCTGCCGACCTGCGCGGCCCTGGCTACGTTTATCTACGCAACGCAGAAGCTCGTCGCTACGCTTCCTGCTTCCAACGGCGGCATCAAGTATGCAAACCAGCTCGTAGAGGAGTATCGCAAGCGCGATCATTCCGCAGATGCGGCGTCCAACACCGGCAATGCCAAAACGAAGCAGCTCTTCTGGCAGAAACACAAGCACTTTTACACCAACTTTGTCTGCCTTGCGATTGCCGGCACGATCGTGTTTCTGGCATATCTCCTTGGCAAAGCAACCAACGGCTGGATCGGCCAGTCTCTGTGGAGCATGATTCTCGGTATTGTGGCAAGAAACACGGGCCTTGTTCCCAGCCACTTCCTGAGAGATATCTCCCGGTCTACTGGCTTCTTCAACTTCCTGACCATGATCACCATGATTCCCTCTCTGGCGAAGATCAACCTTGCGGATATTCCGGTCATCGGCTTCAATGCACTGGTCATCTTCGTATTTGCTATGATCATCATGGTTGTGATATTCCGTTTCACCCCGCTGTGGAAGATCTGCGGCTCCAAGAGCCTTTCCCTTGGCATTGCAATGTGCCAGATGATCGGCTACCCCGGTACGCAGTTGATTGCCGATGAAATCGCTAACGCTGTCGGCAAGACGGATGCCGAGCGGGATTACATTTCCGAAAAGCTCGGCACGGCCTACGTGATCGCCGGCTTTACGACCGTTACACTGCTCTCGGTTGTTCTGGCAAACTTTATTGGAAGAATCCTGTAACACAAATTCTGCGATTTAAGGAGGAACATACAAATGACTGATCTTGAAAAAATTAATGCGTATGTGGAGTCCCACAGAGACGAAATGCTCGAGACCTATCGCAAGGTCATTCTGCAGGAGAGCTATCACAGCGCTCCGGAAGAAGTCCGCACCATGGGCAAGATGTTCAAGGAGATGTTCGAGGAAGTCGGTTTCCGCTGCAAGCTGACCAACGTCGGAACGGACGAGAGCGGCGATATGCTGACCGGTATTCTCGGCGAGGACCGTCCCGGAAAGCCCATCATCTTCGGCGGCCACATGGATACCGTTCATAAGCTCGGCTCTTTCCCCTGCAAGTTTGAGGTGGACGATGAGGGCAAGGTCCATGGCCCCGGCGTTCTGGACATGAAGGGCGGTATCGTGATCGCTCTGTATGTCTGCAAGGCACTCAATGAGATCGGCTATAACAGCCGTCCCCTCAAGATCTGCTTCGCTCCCGATGAGGAGAAGCTGCACAAGCACGGCAACACTGCCGACCAGTTCTTAGAGTTCTGCAAGGGCGGCGAGTTCATGCTCAACATGGAGACCGGCCTGCCCGGCGGCGACCTCTGCGTTTCCCGTAAGGGCAAGACCGAGGTGGCGCTGTATGTCGAGGGCGTTTCCGCACACGCGGGCAATGACTTCGCACGCGGCAGAAACGCTATCGCTGAGCTCTGCAAAAAGGTGACCGATATTCAGGCGCTGACCAACATCGATGTCGGTACAACGGTCTGTGTTGACGTCATTCACGGCGGCACGAACTTCGGCGCGTTCCCTGCTCACGCAGAGGCTACCTTCGATGTGAGAGCCACTTCTGTGGAGGAAATGCAGAAGGTTAAGAAACAGATCGAGGAAATTGCTGCAAAGACCTACATTGACGGCACGACGACCACTATGGAATACCAGATGGAGATGCTGCCCTTTGAGTGCACCGAGGGCGTCATGAAGCTCTATCACATGGTTCACGATATCTGCGTGGAGGATGGCTTCGGTGACTTCCCGCTGAAGCACATCGGCGGTTCTTCCGATGCTGCCTACGCGGTGATCGCTGGCGTTCCCTCTCTGTGCAGCTGCGGAATTCAGGGCGAGTGGAATCACACCACTAAGGAATATGCGATCCTTGAGTCCCTGTATACGCGCACGAAGCAGTGGGCCGATGTGGTGAATCATATCAAGTAATTTAAAACGTCCCATTCGTATAAGAACGGCGCTGGCTCTTAATGAGCCAGCGCCGTTTTCTTTGTTCTGTTGGTTTGCCTCAATCAGCTTTACTTGCCCTGATAGGCACGATACAGGAACGTCACGATCTGGGCGCGAGTGCAGGAGGTATTCGACAGCAGCAGGCCGCCGTTGCCCTGAACGATTCCGCTGGAAAGGGCCCAGTTCATCGCGGGCACGGCGTAAGCAGGCAGCTCGGTAGCATCGCCGAAGCCGGAGATGAGGTCCTGAAGCGTCACGGCCTCTAAGCCGTTGGCCACAGCGCTGCGGAACAGTAGCGCCACGCACTGCGCCCGGGTGCAAGCGCCACCAGCACCGAAGCTGCCATCCGCAAGGCCGTTGGTAATACCGTTTTCAATGGCCCATGCCACGGCATTGTAGCAATAGCTGCCGGGGAGGACATCGGTAGGAACCGTGACAGTACCCTTGGGGGCCGGGGAACCGGCGGCGCGCCACAGGAAGGTCACGATCTGGCCGCGGGTGCAGGGGTCATTGGAGCCGAACAGGCCATTGGCCTTGCCGTTGGTGATGCCGCTTTCCACGGCCCATTCCACTGCCTTGGCGTAGTAAGCGCCGGTGGGGACATCGGCAAAGGTGGACGTCACTTGCTCCTCGACAAACTCCGCAGAGACAGTCACCTTGGAACCGGGCATGGTGAAGGTGTACTTGCCATTGCCCTTGTCGGTGAGCTTCACGGTGTTGCCATTGGCGTCCTTTACGGCAATGGTGTCCAGCTCATAGCCCTTGTCCGGGGTGACGGTGATGGTCACAGTATCGCCCTTCTTAGCGGTCTCGGGAGAAACGGTCACATCACCGTTTTTGGTATTGGGAACGGACACAGCATAGCTGCTGCCGCTGCTGGAGCTGGAACCGCCGCCGGAAGAACGCCGCCAAGTGGAAAACGTCACAGTCGCGCTGGCGGGAGATGCTTCGTAAATGTCAGTTTTAGCGTAGCGGACTACAAACTGATGCTGTATCTGCACTATATGAATTTGGCAGCGCGACGGCTTCAAGAAACGTCATAAGGCGCAAAATAAAAGGAGACATTCTTCCGAATGTCTCCTTTTATTTTGCATCTAAATTGAAAGCGTCAGGCCCTTACGGCTTCTCCCCGTCCTGCAGAGCTTCCTTCAGCGTCCGCCAGCCCAGGACCGCACACTTGACCCGTGCAGGCATATGGGCAATGTCGCGGAGAGCGGAGGCCTCCTCCAGACTGTCGATCTCCTCCTCGGTGGCCTCACCCTGAATCATTTTCAGGAATGTTTCGCCCAGTTTCAGAGCCTCATCCTTTTTGCGGCCCACGATCATACCCAGCATGATGTCGGCGGACGCCTGAGAAATGGCACAGCCATCCCCCACAAAGGCGCCGTCCGCAATGGTGTCCCCGTCCAGCTTCAGCTTCAGGAAAATATCGTCTCCGCAGCTTGGGTTCACACCCTCCAGCACAATGTCGGCGTCCGGCAGATCGTGCTTGAATTCCGGGTGGAGATTGTGCTCCGTGAGAATTTCGTTATAAAAGCTCCTATTTTCCATAGCCCATCCGCTCCCTCAAGGTTGATAGACTCTCCAGCAGCCGGTCGATCTCCGCCTCTGTATTGTAGAAGGCAAGGCTTGCGCGGGCTGTAGACGGATGCCCCAGATAGGCAAGCAGCGGCTGGGCGCAGTGGTGGCCCGCCCGGATGGCGACACCGTCGCTGGCTAAAATCTCGCTGATGTCATGGGGATGGACGCCATCCACCGTAAAGGTGATGATGCCGCAGTGCTCCTCCGGATTTTCAGAGCCCAGCACATGAACGCTGGGGATATTCCGAATGCCCTCCATGGCCCGCCGGGTCAAATCGACCTCCTGCCGGTGCATATTCCCAAAGCCCACGCGGTTCACATAGTCAATGGCGGCATGAAGCCCCACAGCACCGGCGGCATTGACCGTACCGGCCTCAAACTTGTGAGGCAGCTCCGCGTAGACCGCGCTCTCCCGGGTGACGGATTCAATCATCTCGCCACCGGTAAGGAAGGGCGGCATCTCCTCCAGCAGCGCCTCCCGGCCGTACAGCACACCGATTCCCATGGGGCCGTAGACCTTATGGCCGGAAAAGGACAGGAAGTCCGCTCCCAACGCCTGCACATCCACGGGAATATGGGGCGTGCTCTGGGCACCGTCCACCACCATGACCGCGCCGCCCCGATGAGCCAGCTCCGCGATCTCCCGGATGGGGTTCACCCGGCCCAAAACATTGGAGAGCTGCGTGCAGGCCACGATTTTTGTTTTCGGTGTGATGAGAGCCTCCACCTTATTGAGGTCCAGCGTACCGTCCATTTCGCATTCCATGAATTTCAGCGCCGCGCCGGTCTGGCGGCATACCATCTGCCATGGCAGCAGATTGCTGTGGTGCTCCATAATGGACACCAAAATCTCATCCCCGGCCTTCACATGGGACAGTCCGTAGCTGTAGGCCACTAAATTCAGTCCCTCAGTGGTGTTCCGGGTAAAGATGATCTCACGGGTGCTCCCTGCGTTCAGGAAGGCCCGCACCGCCTCCCGGGCGTCCTCATAGGCGTCCGTGGCGGCAACGCTCAGGGGGTACAGACCCCGCAGGGGGTTTGCGTTGCGGGTCTTATAAAATTCCGCTTCGGCGTCCAGCACGCACTGCGGCCGCTGGGCCGTGGCGGCGCTGTCCAGATAAGCGATATCCAGACTGTTCAGCAGAGGGAAATCCTCCCGATATCCATGGGCCATGCTACAGCACCTCCTCCAATTCCTTCAGAACGGCCTCCCGGGCCGTTTCGTCCTCCATGGTGCGGGCCAGCCGCTCAATAGCCGCCCGGGCCATGATATTCTCCGCTTCCTCTGCGGAAATGCCCCGGCTCTCAAAATAAAACAGCGTGTCCTCGTCCAGCTCACCGATGGTGGCGCCGTGATTGCCCACCACATTTTCCTCAGCGCACAAAATCAGGGGCACCGTTTTGTTGACAACGCCATCGCCCAGCATCAAAACTGTCTCCTGCTCGTTGCCTACGGAGCCGGCAGAGCCTCTCTTAAAGTCGATGGTCCCCCGGAACACCTTCCGGGCATCGTCCTTCAGTGCCCCGGCGGCATTGATCTCGCTGGTGGTCTTCTGTCCCCAGTGGTTTACCACAAGGTTCAGGTCTATCGTCTGCTCTCTCTGGCCCAAATACCCGATTCCGGCGTTGAAGCCCGCGCCGGTGCCGTTAAGCTCCACATGTCCGTCACTATAAACGGCGCCCCGGCCCAGCAGGATTTGAATCAGCTCCACCTGCCCGTTTTCGGCGCACACCCCATTCGTTTCCAGACGGAGCACGGAGTCCCGCGCCGTATTCTGAATTTGAATCAGACGAACCTTGGCGTCCTTTTCCACGTTCAGCTTTGTGCGGACCAGCAGCTTGTCCTCTGCGCGCAGTGTTTCAAACACTGTGACGGTCTGCCCCGCCGGGGCCTGAATGTCCACGGTCTGCTCGCTGTATTCGCCGCTTCCGGCGATGTCCAGCCGGACAGTCTGTCCGGCTGCAGTAATGCGCTCCGTGCCCAAATCCGCGCTCTCGCCCCAAGTCAGGGCCGTTTCATTGACGCCCAGCCGGTTCCATGTGCGGGTGGGGAGGCTGTTGATCAAAATTGTCTCACTCATACTGCTAACTCCTCTCACCCGATGCTGCCCTTCATCTCAAGGCGAATCAGGTTGTTCATCTCCACGGCGTATTCCAGCGGCAGCTCCTTGGAAACATTGTCTGCAAAGCCGCTGACAATCATCGCCCGGGCGTCCTCCTCACTCATGCCCCGGCTCATGAGGTAGAACACCGCCTCATTGCTGATAGCGCCGATCTTGGCCTCGTGGCCGATAGCAGCATCCTTTGTGCGGATGTCCATGGCGGGGATAGTATCGGAGCGGGACTCGGAATCCAGCATCAGCGACTGGCAGGACACGGCGGACTTGGCGCCCTTCGCGCCCTTTTCCACCACCACGCTGCTGCGGAAGGTGCTGATGCCGCCGCTCTTGCTGATGGAGCGGGTGTTCATATAGGAGCTGGTGTTTTTGCCTACATGGACCACCTTGGCGCCGGTGTCCAGATTTTGTCCGGCACCGGCAAACGTTACGCCGGTGAACTCCATCCGGGAATTATCGCCCTTCAAAATGCTCATGGGGTACAGGCAGCCCACATGGGAGCCGAAGGAACCGGACACCCACTCGATGACGCCGCCCTCCTCTACCAGAGCCCGCTTTGTATTCAGGTTGTACATATTCTTGGACCAGTTTTCAATGGTGGAGTAGCGGAGCTTGGCCCCCTTTTTCACGTACAGCTCCACGCAGCCGGCGTGGAGGTTCGCCACGTTGTACTTCGGAGCGGAGCAGCCCTCGATAAAGTGGAGGCTGGCCCCCTCGTCCACAATGATGAGGGTGTGCTCAAACTGTCCCGCCCCCTTGGCGTTGAGGCGGAAATAGGATTGCAGGGGAATGGACAGGTGCACGCCCTTGGGTACATACACAAAGGAGCCGCCGGACCACACCGCGCCGTGAAGCGCCGCGAACTTGTGGTCATGGGGCGTCACCAGCTTCATGAAATACTTGCGCACCATATCGGCATACTCGCCCTTCAGGGCGCTTTCCATGTCGGTATACACCACGCCCTCCGCCGCCACGGAGTCCTTGACATTGTGGTATACCAGCTCGGAATCGTACTGCGCGCCCACACCGGCCAGGGACTTCCGCTCCGCCTGGGGGATACCGAGGCGCTCAAAGGTCTCCTTGATGTCCTCCGGCACATCCTTCCAGTCATTCCGCATTTTCGTGTTGGGGCGGACATAGGTGGCGATGTGGTCCATATCGAGGCCCTCGATAGAGGGACCCCAATCGGGGATCTTCATTTCGTTGTAAATCTGGAGGGATTCCAGCCGGAACTGCTGCATCCACGCCGGATCGTCCTTTTCCTTGGAGAGCTTTTCCACGATCTCCGGCGTCAGGCCGGTCTCCAAGCGGTAGGCGTCATGCTCCTCGTCCCGGATATCGTAAACGCTGCGGTCTACATCCTCCACATAGGTTTTCTCTTTCAAATCTGCCATATCAGGAGCCTCCCGCCTCAGTCTTCCTTCAGGCTGCCGAAGCCCTTTTCATTGATCTCCTCTACCAGCTCGGCGCCGCCGTTGCGGACGATGACGCCCTCCTCCATCACATGGGCCGCGTCTACATGCAGCGCCTCCAAGATCCGGGTGGAGTGGGTGATGATGAGCAGGGAGCCGTGGGTCCGCTCCCGGAACAGCCGCACGCCCTCGCTGACAGTCCGCACCGCGTCCACATCCAGACCGGAATCCGTCTCGTCCAGAATAGCCAGCTTCGGCTCCAGCATCAGCATCTGCAGAATCTCCGCCTTTTTCTTCTCGCCGCCGGAGAAGCCCACGTTCAGGTCCCGCTCGGCGTAGCTCTCGTCCATGTTCAGCAGCGCCATGGTCTCCTTGAGCTGCTTTTTAAAGTCCCACAGCCGCAGACGGCTGCCGGTCTTCTGCTCCAGCGCGCTGCGGATAAAGGCGCTGAGGGTCACACCGGGAACCTCCAGCGGATTCTGGAAGGACAGGAAAATGCCCTTCTTCGCCCGTTCGTTCACCGGCAGCGCCGTGATGTCCTCTCCGTCAAACAGAATGCTGCCCGCCGTCACGCTGTAGGCCGGGTTGCCGGTAATGGCATAGCCCAGCGTGGACTTGCCGGTGCCGTTGGGACCCATAAGCACGTGGGTCTCGTCCACGCCCACCGTCAAATCGACACCGTGCAGAATTTCCTTGTCCTCCACCCGCACGTGCAGGTCCTTGATTTCCAAAAGTGCTTTCCTCATACTGCCTTATTCTCCTTCCGCGCCGCAGGAGCGGCCCGTTGATTTTTCCCCTGAATGCATGAATTGTGCCAACGTGTAATGGTCCACATAGGTGTTGATCTGCGCCTCCAGCCCCTGCCAGAAAGAGCGTGTGCCGCAGTCGCAGACGCTTCCGCAGCCCGCCTTTTCCTCAGAGATACACGATACCGCGCACAGGTCGCCCTCTGCCGCCCGCAGAATCTCCCCCACCGGGTATTCCCCCGGCGGACGGGTCAGCCGGTAGCCGCCCGCCTTGCCCACGGAGCTTTCCACCAACCCCGCCCGGCTCAGCGCCGCCATGATGCTCTCCAAATATTTTTTGGAGAGCTGCTGCCGCTGGGCAATGTCGCTGAGCCGCAGCCAAGCACCGTCCCCCTGCTCCGCCATGTCCAGCATGACCCGCAGGGCGTAGCGCCCCTTGGACGAAACCATCATGACCGACACCTCCCGCCGTAATTACCCACTTTGCAAGTAGGGATTTTACATCTTAACTCCTACCATGTCAATAGGGGTTTGAAAATTTGTTGCAAAAAACCGCCGTTTCGGCGATTTTTTGCAAAAGTCCGCCACGCTCCCCCGAAAACCGCGCAAAAAGGGCGATAGCATGCCATCGCTCAGTGTACCGAAAAAGTCTTCCACTTCACCGGGCATTATCAGCGTTTTCCCGGCAGCCGGCCCGCCTCTTGGCGGATTCGGCAGATTTTGTCCCCTCGCGGGGCGAAAAAACGGACAAATCACCGCGAAATCGCACTTGTGGTCTGCGGGGGAACGCTGTAAAATAGGAGCAACATTAAAAATAGCAAAAGGAGCATCCATCATGCAGCAAAATGCCCGCTTCATCCGCAAACTGCCGATTCCCATGGACATCAAGAAGGAGTTCCCCCTGTCGGAGCGCGTCTCTGCGGCCCGTGCGGCCCGCGTTGAGGAAATGCGCGCCATTTTGGATGGGCGGGATTCCCGGCTGATGCTCATGATCGGTCCCTGCTCCGCCGACCGCGAGGACAGCGTGATGGACTACATCTACCGCCTTGTCCCCCTGCAGGAGCAGGTGAAGGATAAAATTCTCATCGTCCCCCGCATTTATACCAACAAGCCCCGCACCAACGGCGCGGGCTACAAGGGAATGCTTCACCAGCCCGACCCCAGCAAAAAGCCGGATATGCTGGAGGGCATCATCGCCATCCGCCGCCTCCACACCCGGGCCGTGGAGGAAACGGGCTTTGCCTGTGCGGACGAGATGCTCTATCCTGAAAATTACCGCTATCTCTCCGACATTTTGGGCTATGTGGCCGTGGGCGCCCGCTCGGTGGAAAACCAGCAGCACCGGCTGGTGGCCAGCGGCATTGATGTGCCCGTGGGCATGAAAAACCCCACCGGCGGCGACCTGAGCGTGATGATGAATTCCATTTACGCCGCCATGGGCGACCATACGTTCCTCTATCGCGGCTGGGAAGTGGAGACCAGCGGCAACTCCTACACCCACGCCATTATGCGGGGCTATGTGAACGAGCGGGGCGAGAGCCGCCCCAACTACCACTATGAGGATTTGGTGCAGCTCCATAAGCTGTACGCAGAGCGGGGCTTTAAGAATCCGGCCTGCATTGTGGACTGCAACCATGCCAACTCCGGCAAACAGTATCTGGAGCAGATTCGCATTGCCAAGGAGGTGCTTCACTCCATGCGCCATTCTGCGGACATTCACGGTCTGGTGAAGGGCCTGATGATTGAAAGCTACATTGAGGACGGCAATCAGAAAATCAACGAGGGCGTTTATGGCAAGAGCATCACCGATGCCTGCCTCGGCTGGGAAAAGTCGGAGCGGCTGGTGCTGGAGCTGGCCGAGGCGCTGTAACGCCCCACGCTTTCCGATCAAATACGCAAAGTTGAAAGAGGCATCGCAGCCATGCAGATCAAGCAGCAACAGCAGATCAGGGCATTTTTAAGCGAAAAATTCGGCGGAGACAGCGACAGTACGCTGTTTGAGCGGCAGGAGGCACTGCTCCAAGGGTGTATCGCCCGCACGGAGGGCAAGTCGCCCAATCAGATGAAAACGCTGACCGAGACGATTCTCCCCCGCGTCGCGCTGTACAAGGCGCTCTCGGAGCACTTTCCCCACGAGGACGCCTACAAGACCATGCGGGCCTATATGCTTGAGATCGTTGCACCGGAAAAGCATTCCTCCATGGCAAAAATAGAGGCCATTCCTGGCTTTTACTTCCTGTATAGCCGCATTTTTTTGCGGGTGGTGCGAAAAAGCGATTTGTGGGAGAGCACGCAGTCCCACGGTAAAGACCACTTTGAGGTCACGATGAAAAAGTGCCTCTGGCACACGGCCTGCGTGGAAAACGGCTGCGCGGAGCTGTGCCCCCTGTTCTGCGAGGTGGATAACGCGACCTACGGTGGACTGAGGAAGCTGGGCTTTGCCCGCACCCAAACGCTGGGCTACGGCGGCGATTGCTGCGATTTTCACTTTTTCAAAAAATGAAAATACCCACGTAATAAAAAGAGCAGGCGTATGTACGCCTGCTCTTTTTTATTTTTGCTTGCCTCATCCGCGCTTCAAAAAGCGCTTCCGGGCCTCCGTGACCTGACGAATGTGGTCGGCTACCGTCTGGCAGCAGCCGCCGATGGCGGAGACCCCCGCCTCCATCCACTGATAGGCATAGTCCCCGAAACGGACACCATCCTTGGGACCGGACCATGTTTTCGTGATGGGGTCATAGGTCTCGCCGGAGTTGGGATACACGCCGATAGGCAGATCACAGCTTGCCTTCAGCTTCTCCACCAGCCCGGACACCAGATGGGGCGCCACGCAGTTCACGCCGATCATCTTCAGGTGGGGATGATTTTCGGACAGCGCCTTGGCGCAGTCCCGGATGTCATCGCCCTCCCATGTGTGGGTATCGTCCCCGCAGGTAAAGCTGACCCAGTAATCCGCTCCCATCTGCTCGGCCAGATTGGCCTCCAGCAGCGCCTCCTGCAGGGAGGGCTGGGTCTCGATGAGCAGCAGGTCGGCCCCGGCGTTCCACAGCAGCTCCATCCGGCGGGCATGGAACTGGCGCAGCACCTCCTTGGAAACGCCGTAACGGCCCCGGTATTCCGCGCCGTTTGCCAGATACGCGCCGTAGGGACCGATACCGGCAAGGCAAAGGGGATAGACACGGCCCTGCGCCTTACCCTCGTTCTGCCACCAGTTCTCCCGCACCTCGTTAAAAATCTCCACGGAGCGGACAATCAGAGCCTCCGCCTCCGCCTCGGAGCAGCCGTTCTTTTTCAGGCCCGGAATCGTGGCCTGATAGCTGCACGTAATGCCGCAGTCCGCACCGGCGCGGAAATAGTCCAGATGCACCTGCTTCACCAGCTCCGGCTGCCGTTCCAGCGCCTTCGCGGTCCACAGGGAATTGTTCAAATCGCAGCCAAGGCCCTCCAGCGCTGTGGCCATGGAACCGTCGATCACCAGAATGCCGCCGGTCTTTTTCAGAGTCTCTTCCAGAGAAATACGCATTTTCAATGCTCCTTTTGCAGTTAAAAATCAGGAATGGATGACCTTGCGGAAGAAATCCTTGGCCCGCTCGGTCTTCGTGTGGTCAAAGACCTCCTCCGGCGTGCCGGACTCCGCGATCTGCCCGCCGTACATAAAGAGGACGCGGTCGCTGACCTCCCGGGCAAAGCCCATCTCGTGGGTCACAATCAAAATCGTCATGCCGGACTCCGCCAGCTCCCGAATCACATCCAGCACCTCCATGACCATTTCCGGGTCCAGCGCGGAGGTGGGTTCGTCAAAGAGAATCACCTGCGGCTCCAGCGCGAGAGCCCGGACAATGGCAAGGCGCTGCTTCTGTCCGCCGGAGAGCTTCGTGGGGTACTCGTCCAGCTTGTCGCCAAGGCCCACGCGGTCCAGCAGGACCTTGGCCTTTTCAACAGCCTGTGCCTCCGTCATCATCTTGTTGCTCACCGGGGCAAGCGTTACGTTATTCAAAACCGTCAGATGGGGAAATACATTGAAGTGCTGGAACACCATGCCGATTCTCCGGCGGTAGGCAGTCACATCGGTCTTGGCCCCGGTCACCTCCTGTCCCTCAAAGCAAATGGAGCCGCCGTCCGGCTTCTCCAGCAGATTCAGGCACCGAAGGAAGGTGGACTTGCCGCAGCCGGAGGGGCCGATGATGGAAATGACCTCGCCCTCGTGAATGTCCAGATCAAGGCCCTTGAGTACCTCCAGCTCGCCAAAGTTTTTTTGCAGGCCCCGTACCTGAAGAATTACATTTTTATCGTTCATTCTGCTTCATCCTCTTTTCAACGTGGCGGGTGATGCGGGAGAGCGTCACCGTCAGGAACAGGTAGATCAGGCCGGAAATGGTCAGCGGCTCCAGCGCAAGGAACGTGGTGGACTGCACCTGCTTATAGGCGGTCATCAGCTCGCCGAAGAAGAACACGGAGGCCAGGGACGTCTGCTTGATCATCACGATGACCTCGTTGCCCAGCGCCGGCAGAATGTTCTTGATGGCCTGCGGGAAAATGACCTTTGTCATAATGGCCCGCTCCGTCATGCCAAGGCTGAGGGACGCCTCCCGCTGTCCGGCGTCCACCGCCTGAATGCCCGCCCGAATGACCTCCGCGATGTAGGCGCTGGCATTCACCACCAGTGCGCTTAAAATGCAGGTCGTATCCGAAATGCTCGGCAGAATATTGGGAAGTGCCAGCCAGAAGAAATAAAGCTGAAGCAAAATCGGGGTACCCCGGATGATCTCAATATAGGTGCTCACCACACCGTTGAGCAGCTTGTGCCGGGAGAGCTTACCCAGCGCCACCAGAATACCCAGAAAAGTACCAAAAAACACGGATACAAACGATAGCCACAGTGTATTCCAGAGGCCCTGTGCGAATACGGCGCCGTAGCGCTGCAAAATCAGGCCGATATTTTCTATAAATGAAAGCAATGTAATTCCCCTCCCGGCGGCCTGATCTTACAGGCCCAGATTTTCGGCCTCGGCCGTGGCTTCCTCCAGCCACTGGTCATACAAGCCCTGCTCCAGCACCTCGTCAATGATCTTGTTTACGGCGTCCACCAGCTCGGTTTCGCCCTTGGGGAAGCCGATGACGTTGCCGTTCTGGCTGTTGTCAAACTGAACGGTGGAAACCGCCAGCTTGGGATTGGTGGAAACAAACATCTCACCGTTGGCAATGGACACGGACACCGCATCCACCTTGCCGCTGTCCAGCGCCAGCACGGCGTTCTGGATGATGTCAAACGTAACAGGCTCGGAGTCGGGCAGCTGGCTCAGCACGTTCTGCTCCTGCACGGTGCCGCTCTGGAAGCCCACCTTCTTACCGGCAAAATCGGCAAGAGAGGTGTACTCATCCACCTTGTCCGCCGGGACCAGCAGACCCTGATCCCCGCCGGGCTTATAGACCTTGGACATAGCCATGGTCTCCGCCCGCTCCGGGGTATAGGCCATGCCGGCCACAGCCATATCGTACTTGCCCGCGCCAACGCCCGTCAGCACGGCGCTCCACTCCAGCGGCACGATCTCCAGCTCCACGCCCAGCTCCTTGGCGATGTACCGGGCCAGCTCCATATCGGCGCCCCGGAACTGCTCCTGACCGGACTTGGTGTTGTCGATGAACTCATAGGGGGCAAAATAGGGCTCACAGACGTTGGTGATCTTTCCGGCCGCCAGCACCTTGTCCAGCCGGCTTTCGCTGGCGGCGGGAGCGTCGGCGCTGTTGTCGCCGGAGGCGGCATCGGACTGCTTGGAGCTGCCGCCGCAGCCGGTCAACAGGGACAAAGACAGCGCTGCGGTGAGCAGCAGGGCAAACCAGTTTTTCTTTTTCATCGGAATTTCCTCCCAAATTTTTTATTTTAATTTTTGTTTACAGTGGGTACTTCGTCTTTTTCAGCTCCGCCACCAGCTCCGGGCGGAGGTAGAGGTCCAGCGCGGACGCGGCCATGGCCTTGGCGCCCTGATGCAGCAGCCGGTGGGCGATGTCCGAGTCCGCCACGTCCAGAAACGCCGCCTCATGGGTGCGGGCGGGACCGGCGCCGGCCTCAATGGTCCCCATGTAGGTGTAGCAGGTGGGGACCTCATAGGAAACGTTGCCGATATCCGTGCTCCCCGCCGTGCGGAGCGGGTCCGCCGTGGGCAAGGGGGTGATGCCGAGGCTGTGAAGGTTTTCCACCAGCAGCTTCACCAGCAGGGGGTTGTTGCGGATATCATAGGTGGTGTACTTGTCCCGGGTGACCTCCACCCGGGCGCCGGTCATCAAGGACGCGCCCCGGGCGCAGTTGCAGACCTTTTTGATGACGGTTTCCAGATAGTTCTTGTCCGCCGCCCGGACATAAACCTCCATCAGCGCGTGGTCAGGCACAATGTTGCACGCCTTGCCGCCATCCTTGATGATGCCGTGGATGCGGACGTCGCTGGTAACGTGCTGGCGCAGGGCGTTGATGCCGTTAAAGGTAAGAATGCAGCCATCCAGCGCGTTGATGCCCTTCTCCGGCGCGCCGGCGGCGTGGGCCGCAAGGCCGAAGAACTCAAAGTGCAGAATGGTCATGGCCAGCGCCGCGCTGTCCACCCGGTTCGTCTCACCCAGGTGCATCTGGTATACGGCGTCAATATCCCGGAAAGCACCCCGGTCAATCAGGGTGATCTTCCCGCTGGTGGTCTCCTCCGCCGGCGTACCCATATAGATGATTCTGCCGGGGAAGCCCATCTGTTCCTTCAGCTCCTTCAGGGCCACGCAGGCGGCGAAGGTGCTGGCCGCGATCCAGTTGTGGCCGCAGGCATGGCCGTTCTGGTCGCCGTTGGGACCGTAGCCGGGCAGGGCGTCATACTCCGCCAGAAACGCCACCGTGGGGCCCTCCCCCGCTTCGCCGAACTCACAGCGGAACGCGGTCTCCATACCGCAGTAGGGCTTTTCCACCCGGAAGCCCGCCTTCCGCATCTCGTCGGCCAGATACTGTGAGGAGAAAAATTCCCGGTCGCCCAGCTCCGGGTGCTGAAACACCGTGCGGCTGATCTCCTCAAACCATTCTTTATGGGCGTCCTCCGCCGCAAACAGCTTTTTCTTGATTTCTTCCATGGCTCTCTCCCTTTCGGTACGGAAAATAAAAACGCCCTTGTGCTTCCGTAGAAGCACAAGGGCGAACGATTCGCGGTACCACCTTGTTTTACGATGGCCTCTCAGCCATCGCCTCAGCTCCGTCGGCGCCCAACAGGCGATTAACGGAAGAACGCTGTAACGGGCGGACCCGGCGGCAGCTTATCCCTTGGGACTCACCACCGATGCTCAGAGGCCATCTTCGCTCTCAACCGCCTGTCCTTTCACACCAACCGGACTCTCTGAAAAGCGGGGGAAAGAGAGGTACTTACCCCGTCACTGCATCTTGAAGTGTTTTAACCATTTATTTGATAGGGTTGATTATACGCTACCTTTCGGCAGAAAATCAACCGACGTTTCCGCCAAATTCCGCTCCGCATTTTCTTCTCAATTTTGTATGCCCACCCAAAAAGCGGCAAATTTCACAGCCGTGCACCTCTGTGTCCTCATAGAATACCTATCCGCAAGGTGCCGCCCTCACCCCACTGCTCTGCAATTTATGAATGACTCATAAATTGGCTCATATCTTTCCCCGCTCTCATATCCGGCTTATAATCAGCGCAGCAGACGGGCCCCGCGGCCCGAAATACAAGGAGGAAATCATCATGCTGAATGAAAATGCCGTAAAGCTGCTGAAAAGCGGACTGTGGGACCTTGCTACCTGTGTGGGCGGTGAGCCCAACGTTGTGCCCGTCGCCTTCAAGGACGTGACCCCGGAGGGCAAGCTGGTGGTGGGCGATGTGTTTCTGGACACAACCCTGAAGAACATCGCCGCCAATCATGGGAAAATCGCTGTCTCTGTATATGACGCCCAAAGCCTTGAGGGCTATCAGGTCAAGGGCACAGCCCGATATATCACCGAGGGCGCGGTGGTCAATACCTTCAAGGCCATGGTAGAGAAAATGTTCAACGGTGCGGCCACCGGGGATAACGCCGCAATGGCTCTCCAAAAAAAAAGAAAAAAGGACTGC
>UQMC01000023.1 GCA_900542115.1 uncultured Oscillibacter sp.
CCGAGATCTACACTCTTTCCCTACACGACGCTCTTCCGATCTCCCTTTAAATTCCCCCCACCAGTTTGAGAACTGGTGAACGCCGCCCCCGGCGGCTGAGTCAATGTATTTTCGCCACGCGTATGTCACGGCGAAAATGATGAAAATGCACACTACACTTTACTTCTAAATTTGGGAGGTTTTCAATTATGTCTAAGCTCATTATGCGCGGCGATGAAGCCCGCAAGGCTCTGCAGGCCGGCGTTGACGCTCTGGCCGATACCGTAAAGATCACGCTGGGTCCCAAGGGCCGCAACGTTGTTCTGGATAAGAAGTACGGCGCTCCCCTCATCACCAATGACGGTGTGAGCATCGCCAAGGAAGTGGAGCTGCCCGATCCCTTTGAGAACATGGGCGCACAGCTGGTGAAGGAGGTCTCCACCAAGACCAACGATGTTGCCGGTGACGGCACCACCACCGCTACCCTGCTGGCACAGGCTATGATTCACGAGGGTCTGAAGAATCTGGCTGCCGGCGCCAACCCCATCGTGGTAAAGAAGGGCATGGCCAAGGCTGTTGAGGCCGCTGTGGCTGAGGTGAAGAAGCAGGCCAAGAAGGTGGACGGTTCCAATGACATCGCCCGCGTCGGCGCCGTTTCCAGCGGTGACGAGGAGATCGGCAAGCTCATTGCCGACGCCATGGAGAAGGTTTCTGCCGATGGCGTCATCACCATTGAGGAGTCCAAGACCGCCGAGACCTATAGCGAGGTTGTGGAAGGTATGCAGTTCGACCGCGGCTATATCACCCCCTACATGGTCACCGATACTGAGAAGATGGAGGCTGTCATTGACGACGCCTACATTCTCATCACCGATAAGAAGATCTCCGTTATCTCCGACATCCTGCCCATTCTGGAGCAGTTGGTCCAGTCCGGCAAGAAGCTGGTCATCATCGCCGAGGATGTTGAGGGCGAGGCTCTGAACACTCTGATCGTCAACCGTCTGCGCGGCACGCTGAATGTTGTGTGCGTCAAGGCTCCCGGCTTCGGCGACCGCCGCAAGGAGATGCTGCAGGATATCGCAATCCTCACCGGTGGCACTGTTGTCAGCGAGGAGGTTGGTCTGGAGCTGAAGAACACTGCGCTGGATATGCTGGGCCGTGCCCGTCAGGTAAAGGTCACCAAGGAGAATACCACCATTGTGGACGGTGCCGGTGACGCTACCGCCATCAAGGACCGTGTGGGCCAGATTCGCAACCAGATTGCTGTCACCACCAGTGATTATGATAAGGAGAAGCTGCAGGAGCGTCTTGCCAAGCTGGCTGGCGGCGTGGCTGTTATCAAGGTCGGCGCTGCTACCGAGACCGAGATGAAGGAGAAAAAGCTCCGCATTGAGGACGCTCTGAACGCTACCCGCGCCGCCGTTGAGGAAGGCGTTGTGGCTGGTGGCGGTACCATCTTTGTGAACGTCATCCCCGCCGTGGAAGCTTTGCTGAACACCGTTGAGGGCGACGAGAAGACCGGCGTCCAGATCATCGCCAAGGCTCTGGAGGCTCCTATCCGTCAGATCGCGGCCAACGCCGGTCTGGATGGCTCCGTCATTCTGGAGAAGGTCCGTGCCTCCGGCAAGAACGGCTACGGCTTCGACGCTTACAAGGAGGAGTATTGCGACATGGTTTCCGCCGGTATCATCGACCCCGCCAAGGTGACCCGCTCCGCTCTGGAGAATGCCGCATCTGTCTCCGCTATGGTGCTGACCACCGAGTCTCTGGTGGCTGATAAGCCCGAGCCTCCTGCTCCCGCTCCCGCCGCTGACCCCAGCATGGGCGGCATGTACTAAGCCGTCCCCGCAAAGCCTTGAAATCAAAGGATTTTTCGCTGGCAATCTGATAAACTTACCACAAATTTACGACAATTGCCAACGAAAAAGCGCTGAGATATGTATGAAGCTACCGTCTGCATTTTGCAGGCGGTAGCTTTTTTCTTGCAAAAACACTCCTATAATCCAAATTACTCAACTCGTTGCTGCGCGGAGCTGCTCACTCCCCATCTTGCAAAAGCAGAAAAAGCATGATACAATGTGGCCGAACGGGTTCCATTGGTCATGTTTGATTGGGACAAATTGGCGCGTTGTACCGAAAAGTGTCGAAAATACTGAGGCACGGAACCGTTAAGTGATTATTGGAATAAAAGTCCGCAGAAGTGCGGATTTTTCAAAGGGTTGTAGTTAGTTTACTCTAACCGCAAAGCTGTGTACACATCAGTTAGATTTCTCTAACTGATGTGGTGTCAGCTATGAAAGGACGAAATCTTCCGCATCGGAAGCCGCTGCGGAGAATCACGGCCGATTCCGTCGGGCCGCGTGAAATCTAAAAACTGGAGGTGTGCTGTGTCATTTTTTGAAAATACCCGCAAGCCCACGGGGCTTGGCGGGCAGCTCATGGTCACCATGATGAATATTGGCCACGGTTCCATTGCAAGGTGGGGGCTTCAATTTCTGGCTCCTCCGCCGGACGCAAGAGTGCTGGACTGCGGTTGCGGAGGCGGGGCAACCATCCGAATGCTGCTGAAAAAGTGCGGAAAAGGGAGCGTAAAAGGCATCGATCATTCACCTGTCAGCGTGGAAAGAGCAAAAAAGCTCAATCAGGCCGCCATCGCGGAGGGACGCTGTACGGTCCTGCAAGGCAGCGTGATGGATATGGTCTTCGCGAGTGATTGGTTCGACGCTGTTACGGCTTTTGAAACGGTCTATTTCTGGCCGGACCTGCCGCAGTGCTTCCGCGAGGTTTGGCGTGTGCTGAAGCCCGGCGGCACCTTTCTCATCTGCAATGAAAGCGGCGGCGACACAAACAGCGGTGAGAAATGGACAGAGATCATCGATGGCATGACCGTCTATAAGGACATTGAGCTGAAAACGTATCTGGAGCAGGTCGGATTTCACGATGTACAAATTCACAAAAGAAAAAGCTGGCTGTGCGTCACAGCACGGAAGTGAGAGAAGAAATGTGAAGATTCACAAAGAAAGGGCGTCCGCTATGAAGCAAATCGCTATCGGGCAAATTCAAGCCGGTGTGGCTGCCGCATACCGCCTGTCAGGCTATGCAGGCAGGACTGCCGCGGCACATTTCTCCGCATTGATTTGAAGGGAGGCATTCCATTGAAAAAGCAATCCCATTTATCCCGGCTGCTGGAGTACGCCGGAGCATACCGGGGCCTGACCTACCTTTCGTGGGTACTGTCTGCCGCCGGTGCACTGCTGGCGCTGGTGCCGTTCTGGTACATCTGGCGCATCCTCAAGGAGGTCATCGCGGTCGCACCGCAATATGAAAACGCGGTCCATGTAACGCACTACGGCTGGAGGGCGGTGATATTTACTGTCGCCGCCGTGCTGGTGTACATCATGGGACTGATGTGCTCACACCTCGCGGCATTCCGCATCGCCACCAATCTGCGCCTTGCCATGACCCGGCATATCGCCACCCTGCCGCTGGGCGCCATCGAGCAGTTCGGCAGCGGCAAGCTTCGCCGCACCATTTCCGAAACCGCCGGAGCGGCGGAGACCTATCTCGCTCACCAGCTACCCGACAAGGCCAAGGCCATGGCGACCATTGTGGGACTTTTAGCACTGCTGCTGGCCTTTGACTGGCGGCTGGGACTTTTGAGCCTTGTGCCTGTGGTACTTGCTTTTCTTGCTATGACCAGCATGACCGGCAAAAAGCTGCAGGACAAGATGACCCAGTATTAAAACGCGCTTGCGGATATGTCCAGCGAAGCGGTGGAGTACGTGCGCGGCATCCCCGTGGTCAAAACCTTCGGTCAGACGGTGTTCTCCTTCAAAAAATTCAAGGGGACCATCGACAACTATGAGCGTTGGGTCATCGCCTACACCAAGCAGCTTCGCTGGCCCATGACCCTCTATACGCTGGCGGTCAACAGCGTGTTCGTGTTTTTGATCGCGGGCGGCTTCCTGTTTTCCCACGGCGGGGCAGACAACGGCATTTTGCTGAATCTGCTCTTTTACATCATCATCACGCCGGTCATCTCCCTGACCCTTACCAAGCTGATGTTTATGAGCGAGAACGGCATGATCGTGCAGGACGCCATCACCCGCATTGACAGTGTGCTGCAAAGCCCGCCGCTTTCTCAGCCCAACGCTCCGCAGCATCCCAAGGACAGCTCCGTGACGCTGGACCATGTTACCTTCAGCTATGACGGTGCCAAAAATGCGCTGGAGGATGTCTCCCTCTCCATCGGCGCAGGGCAAACGGCGGCGTTTGTCGGCCCCTCCGGCGGCGGCAAATCCACGCTGGCGGCGCTGGTTGCGCGCTTCTTTGACCCGCAGAGCGGCAGTATCTCCATCGGCGGCGTAAATGTGAAGGACATCGACAAAAACAAGCTGATGGACACGGTATCCTTTGTGTTCCAAAACAGCCGCCTCATCAAAGGCAGCATTCTGGACAATGTCCGCATGGGTAAGCCCGACGCCACGGATGACGAGGTGTTCTCGGCGCTCCGGGCGGCGCAGTGCATGGACATCATTGAAAAATTCCCGGATGGCGCAAATACCGTCATCGGCTCACAGGGCATCTACCTCTCCGGCGGTGAAACGCAGCGGCTTGCCATTGCCCGCGCCATGCTGAAAACGCGCCGGTGCTGATTTTGGACGAAGCCACCGCCTTTGCCGACCCCGATAACGAGACAAGGGTGCAGGCGGCCTTCAAGGAGCTGGCAAAGGGCCGCACCGTCATTATGATTGCCCACCGCCTGTCCACCGTTGTAAATGCCGACCGTATTTTTGTATTGAAGGACGGTCATCTGACAGAAGACGGGACTTTCGCGGAGCTTTCCAAGGGTGAGCAGAGTCTGTTCGGAACGATGTGGAGAGACTACCAGCAGTCTTTCCAATGGAAAGTGGCAAAGGAGGCTTAAACGATGATCAAATACCTACAAAGGCGTTATACAGTGCCTCGTCCACGCTTGCTTTGGACGCCTGCGTCATGCGGCGGCGGGTGTAGGTGGAAAGGGCTTCGAGATAGCGGCGGGAGCCCTCCGCATACAGCACACCCAACGCAAGGGAGGATTTGCCGGAACCAGACACCCCGGCAATACCCACGATTTTCCCCAGCGGAATATCGACGTCTATATTTTTTAGATTGTGGACTTTCGCTCCGCGAATCAGCATTTTATCAATCGCGGTTCATCCCTCTGCTTTCTGCCGTTTTGGAATCAAATTACATTTCAAGCTGCGCCTTTGTGCGCGGCAATTTTTCCGCACAGCAATCGGCGCAGTCTTTTTTCCTCTTGAAGCAGCTTTCCTGCTGCCATATTGTTTATAGTAGCACATGAACTTAACTTTAAGTCAAGCGCTTTCTGATGTTTTTAGAGAAGCGCGATGTATACGATCGAACAGGTACAGAGTTATTTGACTTACCCACGCTGTATCTTGGCTGTCATTATATTGGGTCACACAAAGCCCCGTGGAAACCAATGTCGGGGCCGATGAAAAAACGTGAAGCCTGACGATTTTACGGATTTTTTATATGTCAGCAGAATTTTTTCTTGCGCGGACACATAATGCATGCTATTATAAAAGTGTAATCGCAAGTAAATTATAAGGAGGCAGTGATTTGCCGAAAGGAAAACTGTTAAACGGCCTTATAACGCAGCAAAAGGTATTACGGGCGGCGGTGGCGTTGTTCCTGGAAAAGGGCTACACGAAAACCACCACCGGAGAGATCGCGAAGGCGGCGGGCATCGGACAGAGCTCGTTCTTCCATGTTTTTCCCAGTAAGGAGGCGCTGCTGCTGGAGCTGGTAAAGCGGATGTTCAGCGGGCAATTCGCTCTGGCGGGACAGCACAGCGGGGAACAAGATCCTGTACTCCTGTACGCCGTGGAAACGGCCCTCCAGCTCCACATCGCCAAGCTGACCGAACCCCTGCGGGAGCTGTATGTGACCGGCTACTCTCTGCCGACCACATCGGCGTACATTTACCATAGCACGGCCAAGCGGCTGCAAGTTATTTTCGGGCCTTATCTGCCGGAGGCGCAGCCCAAGGACTTCTACGAGATGGAGATCGCGTCAGGCAGTATCATGCGGGGCTTCATGTCGGTTCCCTGCGATGTATATTTCACGATGGAGGCCAAGGTTTCCCGCTTTCTGGACTGTTCATTGAAGCTCTATGACGTGCCGAAGGAGAAGCGGGCGGCGATCACAGCGGCCGTCTTGCAGATGGACCTTCACACAATGGCTTTGGGCATCATCCAAAAGACCGTCCAACAGGCGGAAAAGGGCTTTGAGGCCCTGACGGAACAGTAAATTTAGGCAAGGGGAGACCCCCTTGGTTCCTCCGCAGGAGGAACCAACCGAATTTTTTACGGAGGTGCTACGATGAAACGAAAGCTATGGACGCTCCTGCTCGCCCTCGGCGCGGCGCTGGCGCTGTGCGTCGGCGCAAGCGCGACGGACTTTACCGGCTGGACAGCGCTGATGGATGCCCACAGCGGGCGGGCCCTCGCTGACGGCAACTATTATCTAAACAACGATGTGACAATCTCGCAGACCATCACGGTCAGCGGCACCGTCACCCTCGACCTCAACGGCCATGTGCTGCAATACAAAAATGATAGCACCAAAGGCAGCGTGATCAAGGTCGAGAGCGGCGGGCAGCTGACTATCGAGGACAGCAATACGAGTAATCTCTCGCACAAATTCAATCCGAATGGCAAACTGTGGGTGCTGGACGAGGCAAGCGGCACAGAGACCGTCACCGGCGGCGTCATCACCGGCGGCACGGGCTATCCGTATCAGCTCTACAGCACAGTAAATTGTGGCGGCGGTGTGTATATCGCACCCGGCGGGCAGTTGACCATGACCGGCGGCAATATTATCGGCTGCTCCGCGGAGTTCGGCGGCGGTGTATGTATTTATCCGGGGCGAGACGGCGAACAGATGCCGTTCTCTATGTCCGGCGGCAGCATCATCGGCTGCTCCGCGGAGTCCGGCGGCGGTGTTTATGCTTCCGGTAAGTTCCAAATGTCAGGTCAGGCGGTCATTCGCAGCTGCACCGCCGAAGGCACGTCATTTAATTGCGGCGGAGGCGTATATGTCGACGGTAGCTTTGAAATGTCTGGTGAGGCAATAATCGAAGGCTGTCAGGCAATCTCCGAATACGCCTACGGCGGAGGCGTATTTGTCAACAGCAGCAGAAGCTTTGTGATGTCTGAGAAGGCAAAAATCGAAGGCTGTCAGGCAATCTCCACCCCTTCCTCCCCTTCCAAGGGCGGGGGCGTCCATCTCGCAAACAATACGGAGTTCACCCTGTCGGGCAGCGCCGTGATCCAAAACTGCAAGGCAGTTAATTCCGATGGTTCCGGCAAAGCCTATGGCGGCGGCGTGAGCGCCGCTAATGTGAGGAAGATCACCTTGGCGGGCAGTGCGCGCATTGCCGACTGTATTGCAGCAAACGGAAGCGGACTATACATCACCGGCTCTCAGATGTATCCTGCTGACTATGGAAAACTTCTCGCCAACGGCGGCTCGGTTGACGGCGACGTCGTGCTGGGAGATACAGAAGACGGTCCCTGTACCATTACAGGCTCCGGCGGGACTGTGTTCAATGGCAAAGTGACCGTCACCCCCGGCAGCACCATCGAAAGCGGCATATTCAACGGCGAGGTCACCAACAACGGTACCATCACCGGCGGCGTGTTTACTGGAACCGTCATCAACGGCGAGGGCGGCACGATCGCCGCGGGCGTTTCGATTCCCAACTTGAAATTCATCGTGACCTTTGATAACGAGGGCACAAAAACGCAGGAGATTATCGATGCGGGCAGTAAGATCACCGAGCCCACAGCTCCGACAAAGGAAGGCTATCGTTTCGGCGGCTGGTATTACGATAACAACGGCGGCAAAGCCAAATGGAACTTCGACACGGATACGGTCACGCGCGCCATGACGCTCACGGCTAAGTGGGTACAGACGTATACCGTCACCTTTGAAACCAGCGGCGGCAGCGCGGTAGGCCCTGTGACCGTCGATGCTGGCAGCACCGTCACCAAGCCCGCCGACCCAACGAAGTCCGGCTATACCTTCGGCGGCTGGTACAAGGACAGCACGTTGCAGACCCCGTGGGATTTTGCCAATGGCACCGTAACGGCGGATACGACGCTCTACGCCAAGTGGACGGCGAACCCGCCCGCCCCGAGCTATGATGACCCCGACCCGACCTATGCCGTCAGCGCGCCGGCTGCGGAGAACGGCAGCGTGACGGTCAGCCCGAGGAACGCCTCTGCGGGCAGCACCGTGACGATCACGGTGAAACCCGACAGCGGCTATGTGCTGGAAACCATTTCCGCCACCGACAGGAACGGAAATGACCTCAAGCTCACTGACAGGGGCAATGGGAAATACACCTTCACCATGCCCGGCAGCAGAGTTGAGGTCAAGGTTACCTTCATGGAGGACAACAGCGTTCTGAACTTCTTCTATGACGTGCCCAACGGCGCGTACTATTATGACGCGGTGAAATGGGCCGTGGACAACGGCATCACCGGCGGCGTTGGTAACAGCCTCTTTGCACCGAACCAGCCCTGCACCCGAGGTCAGATCGTCACTTTCCTGTGGCGTGCGGCTGGATCTCCTGTGGTGAACTACGCTATGAACATGACAGATGTTGCCGAGGACGCGTATTACGGCGAAGCTGTCCGCTGGGCACTGAGCGAGGGCATCACCACCGGTATCGGCGATACCGCCTTCGGCCCGGATGCGGCTTGCACTCGCGCACAGGCAGTTGCATTCCTATTCCGCTATGCGGTAGCCAGCGGGATGGACGCTGTGACGCTGGCAGACCTGATCTCCGGCTTTGCGGACGCCGCCTCCGTACCCGGTTATGCGGTGTCCGCCATGAATTGGGCACTGAGCCAGGGCATCATGCAGGGCAGCGGCACACAGCTTCTGTCCGGCAATACCTGCACCCGCGCCCAGATCGTGACGTTCCTTTACCGGGCAAATCAGGGGAAATAACCTCCTTTTCAGGCGGCGGATGCCGCAGTGAGGCATACGCGGACAGCGGTGAGCAAAATGTTCACCGCTGTCTGCGCTTCTTGGGGAACAATGCTTTGTGTGGATAGTTTAAAAAGCAAAAATTTGCTTTATATAATAAGAAACACGCCCCCGGGATTGTCCGGAGGCGTGCTTCTTTTTCAAAAGAGAAGGGGATATGGAGAAAAGTGTAGACAGTTGAACTTAGTCGCCCAGCGCCTGCTTCAGATCGGCGATGATATCGTCCGGGTCCTCCAGACCAACGGACATACGAATCATACCATCGGTAATACCGGCCGCCTCGCGGATCTCCTTGGGAATCATGGTGTGGGTCATGGCGGCAGCCTGCTCCACCAGCGTTTCCGTATCACCCAGAGACACGGCCAGCGTGCAGAGCTTCAGGCTGTTGATGAACTTCTTGCCTGCTTCCAGACCGCCTGCCACGTCAAAGGAGATCATGCCGCCTCCGCCCTTCATTTGCTTCTTGGCAATGGCATACTGGGGATTGGACTCCAGGAACGGATAACGGACGGTCTCGATCTTCGGATTGGCCTCCAGCCACTTTGCGATCTTCAGAGCGCTCTCGTTGTACTGCTTCATGCGGACGCCCAGCGTCTTGAGGCCGCGGCACACCAGAAATGCGGTGAAGGGCGCCATCACGGAGCCGAAATGCATCAACGTACCCAAGCGGCACTCGCGCAGGAACTGCTCATCGTTGGAAACAACCGCGCCGCCCAGCAGATCGCCGTGGCCGCCGATGTACTTGGTGAGGCTGTGGATGACCACATCCACGCCCAGATCCAGCGGGGTGGTATTGTAGGGAGTGGCGAAGGTGTTGTCGATAAAGACCTTAATGCCGTGCTTATGGGCGATCTCCACCACGGCAGCAATGTCTATCAGCACCATGGTGGGGTTAGCAGGAGACTCCACATAGATCAGCTTGGTGTTGGGCTTAATGAGCTTTTCCAACTGGCTGAGGTCAGCGGCGTCAAAGGTATCGTGGGCGATGCCGAAGCGGGGCAACCAATCGCTGGTGACGTCCTCGGTGCCGGAATACTTGGCCTTGGTGAAGATGGCGTGGTCGCCGGCCTTGAGCAGAGCGAAAACCGCGCCGGAAACAGCGCCCATGCCGGAAGCGTAGGCCACAGCGCCCTTGCCATGCTCCAGCGCGGCCAGCTTCTGCTCCAGATAATCCACAGAGGGGTTGGTGATGCGGCTGTAGGCGAAGCTCTCGGCGTAATCGTCACAGGCCTTCACAGCATCGTCCGTGGAGTCAAAATAGAAGGTGGACGTCTGGTAGATGGGAGGAATTAAAGCGCCGTACATATCCCGGGGCTCACCGGCGTGGACTTCTACGGTGTTGAACTTCAATTCCTCATGCTTCAGGTCAGGATGCTTCAAAACTAACTGGCTCATGCGTATACCTCCTAAAATTTGTGCGGTTTTTCTAAAACCTACCATTTTGGTTGAGAAAAGCATAGCACAAATCACAGGGGTTACGGAAATACCGTGATGTTATTGCCGGTCATAACCAATTATTTTTCCATTCAGGTCTCCGGCACATCGCAGCAGTGGCGCTGGAGCAGCTTGACAAGCTCCTCCGCCGGCCGGGACAGCGTATGGCCCTTCTGGCAAATCCAGCCGATGGTGATCACATCATCATAGCCCACGATGGGCCGCTTTACAACGCCCAGCTCTCGGTTTCCGGCAGAGACCGTGCCGGTCCCCAAATCATAGCCCTGACACTCTTTCATGACCATCATGCTTTGGTAAAGGCCGCTGATGATGTTCACCTTCCGGGGATAAAAGTCCGGCAGCAGCATTTCCTCCTGCAAAACGGAGGGAGAATCGGAGTCCAGCTCATACATGATGCAGGGATAGGGCTGCAGCTCCTCCAGCGTCAGCACGGACTTTTTTGCCAGCGGATGGGTTTCGTGGATGAACACATATGGCTTGCTGTTGACCAGCGGGTGAAATTCCAAATGGTTGTCCCCAAAAACACGGTTCATGTGCTTGCGGCTGCGGTCACTGATAAAGAGGACGCCCAGCTCTGTGGTCTTGTCCGACACCTGCTGGATGACCTCCGGCCCCTGTCCCACTAACAGCTTATAAGTATAGTCATCTTTTTTGCTGGCGCGCTGGTAATCCATCAGGGCATCAACCACAAAGCAATAATGCTGGCTGCTGACGCTGAGGGTCTCATGGGTCTTGCCCATGTCCTGCGTAAAGTGCCGGGAGATATGCTCGGCGTCCTTCAGCAGCCGCTCCCCCATATTCAGCAGCTCCCGGCCTTCCGCCGTCAAGGTGATGCCGGCAGCGGAGCGGACAAAAATGGTAATTCCCAGTTCCTCCTCCAGCGCACAGACCATTTTGCTGATTCCGGGCTGTGATACGTACAGCGCTTGGGCTGCTTTACAGAAAGAGCCGTATTTAGCCACCGTGGAAATGTATTTCAACTGAAGAAGCGTCATGACAAATTGCCAACCTTTCCTCGTTTTTCGATGGATTTCTTGTATTATAGCACAAGAATTCCAAAATGTGCAACTATAATCATACCAAAATAGTCTGTTTTAAAAAAACAAACATTTTCGTGATACTAAACAACAGTTTTTAAAAAACAGGTGATTATAGGTCGATATATACAAAAGTAATTGCAGTTCATAACATCGGTTTATTGGACAAACGCGATTTCAGCCGCTATCATAAAAGTCAGCAAACGGTTCTCAGTTTTTCAGTGTGCAAAATAGGAAAATAGGGAGGAACTTATTTATGCAAGAGAAAAAAATCAAATTCACAGACGTCCTATTCGTAGGTCTGGCGTTCTTCGCCTCCTACTTCGGCGCGGGCAACCTGATCTTCCCGCCGATGCTGGGCCTGCAAAGCGGCAGCAACTGGCTCAGCGGCATGATCGGTATGCTGGCCTCCGGCGTGGGTCTGCCCATTCTGGCTATCATTGTGCTGGGTATGTGCGGCTCTGTCCAGAAAATCTCCGACCATGTGAACAAGAAGTTCTACACCGTCATGATCGGCGCCATCATGATCCTCTGCTGCTGCGTGTCCATCCCCAGAACCGCAGCCGTCGGTATTGAGATGGGCCTTCAGGGCATCTGGCCCGGCGCACCGTATCTGGTGTTCGTCATCATCTACTTTGCCATCGCGTTCCTGTTCGCTAAGGACCGCGGTACCGCTTTGGACAATGTGGGCAAGATTTTGACTCCTGTTATGACCATCATCCTGTTCATTCTGGTGGTCAAGGGCGCTGTCAGCCCCATCGGTACTCCCGGCGCCGCCTCTGTGGACAACGCATTTGTCAACAGCTTCCTCGGCGGCTACAGCACTGGCGACGTTCTGGTGTCCTTTCTGGCTGCCGGCGTGTTCTTTGACAGCATCAAGCGCAAGGGCTACGAGGGTGAAGCCTTCCGCAAGGCCCATGTCCGGGCCTGCCTGATCGCCGCCGTCTGCCTGGCTATCGTCTATGGCGGTCTGCTGTATATGGGCGCCTGCGTCAGCACCGAGTACACGCCCGACAGCATCAGCAACGCCAACCTCCTGCTGGCGATCATCCGCTCCAGCGGCGGCCAGATTGCGATTTACGGCCTGTGCCTGTCCGTGGTGCTGGCCTGCCTCACCACCGCCATCAGCCAGATCACCGCAGTGGCAGATTTCTATGAGACCGCCACCCACGGCAAGCTGTCCTATAAGGTTCTGGTCATGATCGTCCCTATCGTCACCACCATCGTCGCCAGCTTCGGTCTGGATACCATCGTGAGCCTGACCTCCCCCTGGTTCTCCTTCTTCTATCCCATCACGCTGGTAATGACCATTCTGGGCATCTTCGAGAAGAAGATTCCCAATGACGGCGCATTTAAGGGCGCTGTGTATTTCACCGTGGTGTACGCCATTCTGGACCTGCCCCACGAGTACGGCTTCGGCTTCCTCGATCCCGTTATGAACCACATCCCCCTCTATGCTCTGGGCTTCGGCTGGATCGTTCCCGCTGTGGTGGGCTTCATCGTCGGTCTCATCGCCGGAAAGGGCAAGGGCCGCACGGAGACCTGATTTCGCGTGAGTTTCTGAAAAAATCTGATACCGCATTTTAATTGGAACGCGCAAAGCGCGTAAGGAGGATTATATGTCTATTGAAAAGGGCGACGCAACCAAATACGTCCACACCGGCAACGGTGAGCTGTGCTACGAGCTGAACAAGGCGCTGACAGTGCCGGAGACCTTCCCCATCTATCTGTCCTCTGCCTACATTTTCGACTCCATTGATCCCATTGATAAGATTTGCGACGAGGGCGCTCCCGGCTATGCCTATTTCCGTCTTGGCAACCCCAACGCCGACGCCACCTCTCAAATTCTGGCGGCCGGTGAGGGCGGCGAGAAGGGTCTGGTGTTTTCCTCCGGCATGGCGGCCATCACCACCTCCATTCTGGCAACGGTGAAGCCCGGTGACCACATCGTGGCCTCCCCCATCATCTACGGCGAGGCGTTCTACTACCTCAAGCACGAGCTGAAGCGCTGGGGCGTGGAGACCACCTTCATCGACTTCAACACGCAGGATGTTGCGGACTATATGCGTCCCAACACCAAGCTGGTGTACGGCGAGACCATCGCCAATCCTCTGATGAGCGTACCCGATATTCAGCATCTGGCAGATGTCGCCCACGCCCACGGCGCAAAGCTGTTCATCGACAACACCTTTGCCACCTCCATCATCGCAAAGCCCATCAAGTTCGGTGCCGACCTTGTAATCTACAGCGCCACCAAGTATCTCGGCGGCCATGATGATCTGGTAGGCGGCGCGGTGGTCGGCTCCGCGGAGATCATCAAGTCTCTGAGCTTCTACCTCGGCCTCTACGGTGCCAATCTGGGCGCTACGGAGTCCTGGCTGCTGGCCCGGAGCCTGCGGACCCTGCCTCTGCGTGTTAAGAAGATGGCGGAAAACGGCATGGCGCTGGCCAAGTTCTTCGAGAGCCATCCCAAGGTGGAAAAGGTTTATTATCCCGGTCTGGAGTCCTCTCCCAGCAAGGCGCTGGCCGACAAGCAGTTCGAGGGCAACGGCTACGGCGGTATGCTCTGCGTGAACTTCAAGGGCGGTCAGAAAGAGATCGACAAGCTCATCAGCAATCTGCAGCTGGTCCGCTTTGTTCCCACGCTGGCCGGTGTCGGCACCACGCTGACCTATCCCCCCAGAGCCTCTCATCGCGATCTCAGCCCCGACGAGCTGGCGGCTATTGGCATCACCATGGGCCAGATTCGCCTCTCCTCCGGCCTTGAGGACACCGATGACCTGCTGAACGATTTCGATCAGGCGCTGGCAAAGCTGTAAAGCAGAGATACCTACCCCTATAAAAATAACAGCAGAGCATCCAGTTGGATGCTCTGCTGTTATTTTTGCGTTTTTAAACGAATTCTTGGCATTTCCGTATGCGGATTGCAGAACAAGGTCCGAACTCATTTCCAACATCCTACGAATCACTGCGACGGAGTCCCCCGCTGAAACTCAGCGCAGCGATTTCAGTGGGGAGAGGGCGAATAGCGGAATGAGCAAGGCGCTGCCGGAAGGCAGCGCCGCGGGCTATGGAGCTTGTGAGGATGATGCAGAACCCTACCAGATCTCCCTGATTCAAGTGCGCTCCGCACACAGGTAAAGGTAACGGATGCACAGAGTTGCACGCACCGCAAGGGAAGGAGATGTTTGCAAAAACCGAGGCTCGAACTCGCTTCCCGGTATCCCACGAATTGCCGTTGACAATTTGTGGAATACCGGGAGGCAAGTCCGAGGCCCCACATTTTCCGTGAGTATTCTTTTTCCTGTGAAAGCCGACGCCTTGTTCCTTCCGCCGTTCACCCTCTCCCCGCCGAAATCGCCGCGCAGCAACGGCATTTGCATTGCATTCTTGCGCTCCGCGATGGAATGTGGTAATGCGAATATGCTGAGGTTCGACGAATACGGACGCATGGAGGTAGCAGCATGATTGTGGCAGTGTTATTAGTTTCATGCGCTTTGGCCCTATTTTTGACGTATAGAGGTGGCAATATGATTGTGGCTGCGGTGATTTGTACACTTTTGGGTGGTGTTCTCGGCGCTTATTTAAAGCCTGTTTCCTTCGCTATTTCCATTCCCATTGCAATCATGGGCGGCTTTATTCTGAAAGCAGTCAGGGATAGCAAACGTTCCTGACGGATCGCGGCATTGAGTGTCGGGCAAAACAGCGTAAATTCGGAAAATGGTTTCTATGTTTAGCAAAAGGGCATGACGCTTGTCATGCCCTTTTGTTTTTTCTGTATTTCCGCACGGCGGCTCTTCGCCGCAGCCTCCACAGCTACTTCAGTTGGTCCAGCGTCAGGGAAAAGCTATGGAGGAACGTTTCCATGAAATACGCCACCTCCGGCAGTCCGTAGCCCTCCAGCGCGGCGCGGGTCTGTGTGGCTGCGTCCCGGAACTCGTTGTTCCCAGCCTTCAGCTCCTCTACGCACTTGATATAGGCGGAGAGCTTGTCCGCCGCCTTTACCAGCGCCTCCGTTTCGGCGTCCGGGCGCAAAACCTGCTTATATACCGGCTGCATATCCGGCGGCAAAAGGCGGAGCAGCTTATCCTCCGCCACCTTCTCCACCTCCTTATACGCCTTGCGGATGGCGGGATTATCGTACTTGATGGGAGTCGGCATATCGCCGGTGAGGATTTCGCTGGCATCGTGATACAGCGCCGCCACCGCTACGGCGCCGGCATCCACCTGGCCGCCGAAGCGCTCATTGCGGATGACCGCCAGCGCATGGGCCAGCACCGCCACCTGATGACTGTGCTCCTGCACGTTCTCTGGCGCGGTGTTCCGCATCAGCGCCCAGCGCTGAATGAACCGCATCCGGGAAATATAGGCAAAAAAATGACTGTTCATCTCAATCCTCCTGAATGCGCCCCAGCAGGGACTCTCCTTCTACGGCGGTGATGACAACGTTCCGCACCTCGTTGTGCAGTTCTGTTCCCTCGGCCAGCACCTCCATGTAGTTGGGCGCGTGGCCGGCAAATTTTCCGTTTTTCGGCTGCTCAAACAGCACAGGGTATGTCTGCCCTACGCAGCCGTTCAGGTATGCCCGGTGCATCTCCTCCGCCACTGCGGCGGCCCGGTGGGCCCGCTCCTCCTTCACGGCCTTGGTGATCTGCGTCATGCCCGCCGCCGGGGTGCCGGGACGGACGGAATAGGGGAAAATATGCATCTGTGCAAAGCCGCATCGGCGGATGAAGTCCAAGGAGGCCGCGAACTCCTCCTCCGTTTCCTCAGGGAAGCCTACGATCATATCCGTGGTAACGGCAGGGCGGTCAAACCAGTGGTTCAGCAGTGTTACGGATTCCAGATACCGGGCGGTATCGTATTTGCGGTTCATGCGCTTGAGGGTGGCGTCGCACCCGCTCTGCATGGACAGGTGGAACTGCGGACACAGCTCCGGCAGCGCGGCGGCGCGGCGGCAGAAGTCCTCCGTCACCGTCCGGGGCTCCAGACTCCCCAGCCGCAGCCGGACGCCGGGAGCGGCGGCGGACAGTGCCTCCAACAGATCAATGAGGGTCAGGCCGTTTTTCAAATCGTGTCCCCATGAGGAAATCTCAATGCCGGTGAGCACGATCTCCCGATAGCCCTCCGCTGCCAACTGCCGCGTCTGCTCCACCGCCCGCTCCAGGGGCAGGGAGCGCACCGGCCCCCGGGCGTAGGGGATAATGCAGTACGAGCAGAAATTCACACAGCCATCCTCGATCTTCAGCATGGCCCGGGTGCGGCCCTCCATACCCCCGGCGGGCAGGACCTCAAACGTCCGGCGCTCAAAGGATTTGTCAATGGCCTCCAGCCGTTTCTTTCCGGCAGCGGCCTCCTCCAGCAGCGTGACAAAGCCCTCCCGGTCCCCGGTGCCGGCAATGAGGTCCACCTCCAGCTCCCGCACGGCCTCCGCATGAGTCTGGGGATAGCAGCCGCAGACCGCCATCACCGCCGCCGGGTGCTGCCGCTTGGCGCGGTGAATCACCTGACGGGATTTCTGGTCGCTGACAGCGGTGACGGAACAGGTATTCACCACGTATGCGTCCGCGTCACTGGAAAAATCCACCACCTTATGTCCCCGGGCCCGGAGGGTCTGCTCCATGGCCTGCGTCTCATATTGGTTCACCTTGCAGCCAAGGGTGTAAATGGCAACTTTCATAGTTTCTCCTTGCGTTTTGAAAACGTTTCTTTTATAATAAGTAATTACGCTGTTGTATTGTCAAAGTCTATGACTCTATATCATTTCTCTTTTATTATACGTTGCTTTTCCCGTTTGGGCAAGAGGAGGTTTTTATGGTCTATCTGGATCACGCCGCCACCACGCCAGTTCCCCGGGCCGTGGCGGACGTTATGTACGCTGTTCTCACCGAGCAATTCGGCAATCCCAGCGCCCAATACCCCATGGGCCTTGAAATGAAGCGCCGCGTGGAGGCGTGGCGGGCCACGGTGGCACAGGCGGTGGGCTGTGAGCCGGGGCGGCTCTTTTTCACCTCCTGTGGAACGGAGGGGGACAACTGGGCCCTCCGCGCCGCCTGCTGGCACAACCGCCGGGTGGGCCGCCACATCGTCACCACCGCCGTAGAGCACCATGCCGTGCTGAACTGCTGCCGCCAGTTAGAGCAGGAGGGCTGGGAGGTCACCCGCCTTCTGCCGGACGCAAATGGCGACATTTCCGCAGAGGCCGTGCTCTCGGCAGTGCGGCCGGACACGGCGCTGGTGTCCGTTATGATGGTAAACAACGAGCTTGGCAATATCTATCCCATTGCGGAGATCGCCCGGGGGCTGAAGGCGGTCAATGAAAAAACGCTGCTCCACACCGACGCGGTGCAGGGCTTTTTGAAGGTCCCCTTCTCCGCGAAAACGCTGGGGGCGGACTTTATCACCATCTCCGGCCACAAGGTCGGCGGCCCCAAGGGCATCGGCGCACTGTACATCGGTCCCCGGGTGCGGGAGCCCCGGCCGCTGCTTCCCGGCGGCGGACAGGAGATGGGTCTGCGCTCCGGCACAGAGCCCACCGCGCAAATCGCGGGCTTTGCCAAGGCCGTGGAGCTGCGGCAGGACAGTCTTGCGGACAAGCTCCGGCACATGGCGGACATCAAAGCCTATGCCATTGAACAGCTCACTGCCATCCCGGACCTTCGCCTCATTGGGGACGGTAAGGCACCCCACGTGCTGTCCGTAGCGCTGGAGGGCTGGCCCAGCCAGAATATCGTCACGGACCTTGGCAGTCAGGGAATCTGCATTTCCGCCGGCTCCGCCTGCCATCAGGGCAAGGCCAGTCAGGTGGTAGCGGCGCTGAAGCTGCCAAAGCGGGTGGCCGCCGGCGTCATCCGGCTAAGCTTCGGCCCGGAGACCACCTTTGAGGAAATCGACGCCTGCGTTGAGGCGCTGCACCGCCATCACGATACCCGGATGCCGATGCTGTAATCTTTTCTGAGGAAACAACACAAGCTATGAATTTCAACTATCTTCACCGGGAGCCGGGCTTTTACAAGCGGGTCTTCGCGCTGGCAATGCCGGTAGTGCTGCAAAATCTTATCACCACCTCCCTCGGCTTCATGGACACCTTTATGGTGGGCCTTGTGGGACAGGAGCAGATGTCCGCTGTCACCGTGTCCAACGTACCCATCTATATCATCCAGCTCATTGTCTTCGGTCTGCAAAGCGGCTCCAGTGTTCTCATCAGCCAGTTCTGGGGACGGGGCGACCGGGAGGCCATCAACCGGGTCATGGGAATCGGCTTTTTTGTGGCTGGCGGCATCTCCACACTCTGCGCCCTGATCATGGGCTTCTTCCCCCGGCAGGTGCTCCTGCTCATCACGGACAATCTCCGCCTTGTGGAGCTGGGTACGCCCTATATCCGCATCGTGGGCTTTTCCTATATTCTCAACTCTCTGTCCTCCATCTATATCGGAATGCAGCGCAGCATTGAAAATCCCCGCTTTGGCATGACGGTGTTCGCCATTTCCACCGTATGCAACACGGTAGGCAACTACGTGCTCATTTTCGGCAAGCTGGGCCTTCCCGCGCTGGGAATCACCGGCGCCGCCGTGGCAACGTTTTTCTCCCGGGTGGTGGAATTTATCATTTCAGTCACCTACGCCCTTCACTGCAAGCGGATGCCGCTGATGCCCGCCTGCATTCTCCGTCCCGGAAAGGCCATTTTCCGCAGCTTCGTGAAGTTTTCCACGCCGGTGCTGCTCAATGAGACTCTGTGGGGCACCGGTACCTCTCTATACACCGTTATCATGGGCCACATGGCGGGCAGCACAGACCTTATTTCCGCCTACACCGTGGCCGGCAACATCGACAAGATGGTGACGGTAGCCATTTTCGGTGTGGCGGCGGCCGCTGCCGTGATCGTCGGCAAGGAGGTGGGCATGGGCGGCAAAAACGCCTATGACATCGGCCGTGCGCTGATCTTCGTGGCGTTCTGCACCGGCCTTGGCGTGGCCGTTGTGGAGCAGCTCTTATTCTGGCTGGTGCTCCAGCCCCATGTGCTGCCCCTGTTCTCCATGTCCGCCGTGTCGGCCGCTTTGTGCGTGACCATGATGATCTGCTACTCCCTTTCCGCGCCGCTCCACGCCTTTGCCACCACCGGCATTGTCGGCGTACTCCGGGGCGGCGGCGATGTGCGGGCGGCCATGCTCATTGACCTGCTGCCCCTGTGGCTCTTTACGCTGCCCCTGCTGGTGCTGCTGGGATTGATTCTCCACGCGCCCATTGCCCTGTTCTGCTTTGTCATGGCCATGGAGTCGGCGCTGAAGGTGCCCTTCGGTCTGCACCGCATCCACAGCGGCAAGTGGATTCATGATGTAACAAAGGAGCTGGAGCCATGACCTCTCTTTTCTGCTGCCCCGTCTGCGGGGCGCCGCTGGAGCGGGAGGAGCGGGTGTACCGCTGCCCCGGCGGCCACAGCTATGATATCGCCAAGGAGGGCTACACCTACCTGCTGCCGCCGAACCGCAAGCACTCCGCCGATCCCGGTGACGATAAGGCCATGGCGGCTGCCCGGCGGGATTTCCTATCCAAAGGGTATTACAGTCCACTGCTCAATACGATTTGTAATTGGATCAACACCCTTCCTGACGAAGGGCCGGTGATTTTGGACGCCGGCTGCGGCGAGGGCTACTACACCTCCGGCATCCGGCAGGCGCTGGCTGTGGCCGGGAAACTACCCAAAATGGCGGGTATCGATATCTCCCGCTCCATTCTGCGTCTGGCGGCCAAGCGGGAAAAATACGTGGAACTGGCCGTGGCCTCCTGTTTCCATCTTCCCTTTGCCGATGAGGCGGCGGACATTTTGCTGGACTGCTTTTCCCCGCTGGCCATTGACGAATTCCGCCGGGTCTTAAAGCCTGGCGGGCATTTCCTCTATGTAGTGCCGGGTGCCAAACACCTGTGGGAACTGAAGCAGGTGCTTTATGACCGTCCGTATCCCAACGAGGAAAAAGAAACGCCCTATGAGGGCTTTTCCTATGAGGCGATTATTCCAGTGGACTTCACGCTGCACCTAACCTCCCCGGCGGATATCCGCGCCCTGTTCCAAATGACGCCCTACTGCTGGAAAACCCCCAGGGCGGGCGTGGAGCGGATGGAGCAGTTGGAGACACTGAACTGTCAGGCGTCCTTCCACATCCATGTCTTTCAAAAGCTGTAATGCAAAATCGCTTGTCAAATAATTTTGTTGAAATCCAGTATATTTTCGGCAGCGGCGCTCCCCTGCCGCCCTGTCCCATACGGATTCATTGAAATTTACTTTCAGTCAAAACCTCCGGCTAAGCCGGAGGCTTGAGTAAGCCCTATAAGGGCTTTATG
>UQMC01000024.1 GCA_900542115.1 uncultured Oscillibacter sp.
GTGCGTACCATTGGTACGCACCGCCCTTTTTATCTGATTCTCCTTGAAACGGCAGGCGCTTAATAGCCGGTCTTCTTCTCGCCGGGCTGGCCGTAGGACTGGAACTTCACCATGACCTCAGCCATCTGCTCCTCCGTCAGCACGTTGGGCTTGCCGATGCTCATGGCGCGGCACTGAATCTCCGCAATAAACTCCAGATTACAGGCAAGGCCGTAAGCGCTCTTGATGTCCTTGCCGCAGCAGACAAGGCCGTGGTTGCCCAGCAGAACACCATCACTCTTGCCGCAGACCTTCATAGCGGCCTCGGCCAGCGCCTCGGTGCCGAACAGCTGATAGGGGGCGCAGGGGACCTCTGCAGCGCCGGCGTCGCCGATGACATAGTGCACCGCACGGATGGGCTCGCCCAGAACGGCCAGCGTGGTGCAGTACACGGAATGGGTGTGGACCACAGCCCGGGCGTGGGGCTTATGCTTATAGAACGTGGTGTGCAGCGCCCACTCGCTGGAGGGCTTCCGCTTACCGTCCACCACCTTGGCGTCCAAGTCCAAAATCACAACGTCCTCAGGCGTGGTGGAAAAATAATCCATGCCGGAGGGGCTCAGCGCCACAAGGCCCTTTTCCGCATTGTAAATACTGATATTGCCGCTGGTGCCCGTGCTCAGGCGGGCCGCGCTCATCTTTTTGCCGTATTCAACGACCAGTTCTCTTTCTTCCTGCATCAGCATAGCAAATTCCTCCCAAAATCGTTCACTTTTTGTACCCGCCCTGCGGCGGAATTAAAATTTTCGTCAAGCCTTGATGTCATTGGCGCGGTCCCGCGCCTCCCGCCAGGCCGGGGCATACTGGTGAATCAGCTGTCCCGTCCGGGGGTGATAGGTCTTCAGGGCGCTGTCCCGCTTTGCGGGCACCTCGCCCAAGTAATCGTTGCAGAGGGTCACAAGTCCCTGTACAGTGGCCTGCCGGAAGCCGGCGCGCAGCCGCAGCTCCCGCCCGGAAAGGTCCGATAGCATCTGGCAGAGCGCCTCGGACTGGAAGCCCCCGCCGCAGCCCAAAATGGGGCCGCCCTCGTTCCCTGTCAGCTCAACGAGGTACTGAAGCTGCTCATGGGTGGAGCAGGCGATGTCCGCCAGCACGGCCCACGCAAGGTCCGTGCGGTCCGCCTCGGCGTCCAGCGGGGCGCGCATGAAGAAGCCGCCCCGGCGCAGAGAGCGCCGCTGATAGAACAGCAGCGAAGAAAATGACGCCGTACAGGCAAACGAGGTCTTCTCCCGGTAAATTTCCTCCAGCCGCTCGTAGGGAATATCGGCGCAGAGCCGGTCCTTCACCCGCTGATAATTCAGGCCCGTGACGCCGGGGTTCATCTCCACCTGATAGCTCTCCGCCCCCAGTCCCGCGTCCGTCCAGACGCGCTGGGCCGGGTCATAGAAAAGCTGCTCCAGTTCCGCCACCACCGGCGAGGTGGTGCCGGAGACCACGGCGATGCCGCCGGGGCGGATGCCCGTTTGCAGCAGGGCGATCTGCGTATCCGCGCCGCCCAGCACAAACACGGCGTCCTTGGCCATGCCCAGCTCCCGGCGATAGGTATCGAGAATGGGACCCACCGCCGTGCCCGCCGCCTGAAGCGGCGGCAAAAACTCCGGGCGCAGACCGTAAAAGCTGCAAAGCGTCTGGGACCAGCTCCGCTGGCCGATGTCATAGAGCTGGCTCTCACAAGCCTGCGTGTACTCCATGACTTTCCGCCCGGTGAAGATCCAGGCGATCCACTCGCTGAGGCTCAGGACGCTCTCCACCGCCTCATACTGCTCCGGGTGCTTCATCCGTAGTCCCAGCAGCTTGGCGGCACCGAAATCCTCCGTGGCCCATTTGCCGGAGAGGCGGTAGATCTCGTCATGCTCCGGCACCTGCGCCATGTAGGCCCGGCCCCGGTTGTCGATGTTCGGCAGACCCAGAAACGCCCGGCCGTTTCCATCCAGCAGCACGAAGCTCTGCCGTGCACCGGCCGCGGAAACGGCGTCCACCTGAATGTCCGGGTGCTCCCGGCACAGCTCCCGGCAGCCCTGCAGCAGCAGCGCCGCCCAGTCCTCCGGGAGAAAATACTGTCCGTCCTCATAGGCACTGTCCCGGTGATAGACATTGGTATACGTCCGCAGGCCCAGAATCCCGCCGTCGGAATCCACCAATGCCACGCGGCTGTTGCCGGTGCCTAAGTCCACCATCAGATAATGCTTCATCGGCTTACTTCTTCAAAACGTCCCGGTTATAAACGATTTTCTCCATGTCCTCGCCGCGGAGCCACTTTTTGATGCGCTCGTTGAGGATGCGGGACTGGTGATCCGTCACCTCGTAGGTCGCGCCGCAGATGTGGGGCGTCAGCAGCACATTGGGGCACTTGCCGATAGCAAGGTCGGCTTCCGTGGGCGGCTCGGTATCCAGCACATCAATGATGGCGCCGGCAATGGCCTCCTCCCGCAGCACCTTCTCCAAGGCGGTATAGTCCACAATGGCGGAGCGGGCGGCATTGACGAACAGCGCGGTCTTTTTCATGGAGCGCAGCAGCGGCTCGGTGATCATGCCCCGGGTGGAGTCCGTCACCGGCAGGTGCAGCGTCACGATGTCGCTCTCGCTGAAAATCTCCTCAAGGCTCTTTTTGCGGTAATGGCCCTGATCGCCGGGCAGGAACGGGTCATAGAAGGAAATATCGCACTCAAAGCCGTCCAAAATCTTTGCAACGGCATGGCTGATGGCGCCGAAGCCCACAAAGCCCACCTTTTTGCCCTGCAGCTCATGGCCCATCCAGAGGTAATACGGCGTGGTGCCCTGCACCCATTTTCCGTCCTGTACCCACTGAATTGCGGGGATGGTCTTGCGGTACATGGTGAGAATCAGCCCCACCACCATCTCCGCCACGGCCTGCGTGTTGCGGCCGGGGGTGCAGAGAATGGGAACACCGGCCTTCGTGCAGGCATCCACCTGCAAATTGGCGGGGGTGCCCCGGCAGTCGCCGATGAACTTCAGCCGGTCATAACCGGCCAGCACCTTTTCCGTCACCCGGTCCAACTCCGTGATGAGGGCGTCCGGCTGCACCGCCAGCAGATGCTCCAGCATCTCGTCCTCATAATAGCGCTGGCCCGTGGTGGTCCAGGGCTCGTAGACCACCTCGTCAAACAGTTCGTTCAGCTCGGCAAGGCAGGCTTCCTCATAGGGCGCGCGCACATAAACCTTCATAGCAGCCCCTCCTTAATAGAATTTCTTCACATCGGAGTCGAAATAGTGGTCCAGCAGATAGGGCACATACACGCCCTTATCCGTGACAACGCCGGAGATGAGATGGGGCGGCACCACATCAAAGGACGGATAAATGGCCTTGACCTCCGGCAGCGTATTGGGAATGCCCCGGTAGCTGAGGACCTGCGCGGGGTCGCGCATCTCAATCACAATATCGTCCTTGCTGTGCTTGTCCTGATCGGGAATGCCGGTGACATAGTAGGGCACGCCGAAATACTTGGCCAGAATGGCGATCTGGAACGTGCCGATCTTGTTGGCAATGTGACCGTCCCGGGCGATGGAGTCCGCCGCAGAGGTGAATACGTCAATGTGCTCCCGCTCCATGGAATACGCCACCATGTTGTCCGTAATGACCGTGGTATCAAAGCCCATCTGGGCAAAGCAGCTGCTGGTCAGCCGCGCGCCCTGCAGATAGGGCCGGGTCTCCGCGCAGAACACGCGGAAATCCTTGTTCTGCCGGCGGGCCGCCCGAATCACCGTGCCGATGATGGTCTCGCCGAAGCACTGGGTCAAAATCGTGCCGCCCTGCGGAATGAGCTCCGCCAGATGGTCGCCCACGATCTGCATGGTGGAATACCGGCGGTTCAGGGACTCCACCGTGTTCTCCACAATGGCCTCGATGGGGTCCTTCCCGGCCTCCAGCGCCGCCTGCGCCACCTCGGCGCAGCGGTAGGTGATCTGACCGTAGCGGTTGGCGGTGGTGGGCCGTGCGTGGGCCAGATCGTAAGCCGCCTGCTTCAAAAAGGCGTTCTGCTCCGCGGCGCCCTTGTCCCGGACCTGCCACGCGGCCAGCGCCATACCCATGCCAACAGCGGTGTAGGGGCCCGCGCTCTGGGTCACCATATCCGCGATGGCCTTCACCACCTCCTGATAGGTGGTGCACTCCACGAAGCGGACCTCCGTGGGATAGACCCGGCGGTCCAGAATGCGGACCTTACCGTTATCGTACCATGCCACATTTTCATATTGCAGCAGGAACGGCATATTTTCATCCATTCTTACCATTGAAAGCTCTCCTTTTTATGCCAGAATCATGCGGAACATCTCTGTCACGGCTGTACCGGTGAGGCCGCTGGCCCGCTCCTTGATGAGATAGATACCCAGCTTGATGAGGGCCCGCTCCATGGGAATCCGGCGCTCCGGCTCCGCCACGGACGTGACCTCCATCACCTTGGAATCGCCCACCGTCCGGCGGATGATCTCCGTACCGGCGTAGCCGTAGGAGTCCGCCATAACGCTGTCTAAATACGCCTTGCGGAAGGCGGGGGCCTTGTAGAGCGGGAACTGCACCAGCTTATCGTACTGCTCGCCCAGCTTCTCCGCCGTTTTGTCACAGGTCTCACGAATCGTCCGCTCCAGCGCCGCCTGCGTCTCCGCGCTGCCGCCGGTATAGAACTTGTTGGCCCACGCAAAGAACAGGTTGCCGATGACATTGCCGATATCATACCCCATCGGGCCGTAAAATGCAAATTCCGGATCGATAATTTTGATGCCCTGCTCGTTGGCGAAAATAGAGCCGGAGTGCAGATCGCCGTGAATCAGCGCCTGGGCGTTATTCATAAAGCCGTTGCGGAGCGCAGCCACCTCGGCGTGGAGGTCCTCATCCTCATAGAGAAATTCATGGACAAATTCCTCGTTCCCCGGCGTCACGATGTTCTTGTTCCGGGGGTTCATGGGCTCGGCGCAGTAAGGCTCCGTCAGCACCAGATCCTCCGTGATGTCGCACAGCTCCGGATTCGTGAAGAACTTGACCTGCTTTTTCTTCTCCTGCCGGTCCATGACAAGGTCCGTGGTAGGCAGCATGGATTCTGCCAGGAACGTAGCGAGATTCTCGCTCAGGTGGTCATAGACCCGGTCCGCCGCCAACTCCTTGCGGAGATTCTTATAGGCGGAGATGTCCTCCATGGACAGCGCCGCCATGGTCTCGTCATAATGATAGACCTGCGGAATAAAGTTCGGCGCCAGACTGGACTCCAGCTTCAGCGTCTCCGCCTCGATCTTGTTGCGGTAGAGGTCCAGCGGGCGGCCGGAGGAGCGCAGGAGCTTGTCCGCCTGCTTGACGATGACGGAGCGGCCATCCTTGCAGGAACGCACCTGAAAGACATAGTTGATGTTGCCATCGCCGATCTCAATGCAGTCCGTCTCCTCGTCGGGCTGGAAAAAATGGAGCACTTCCACGGCGTACCGCTTCACATCCTCCGGTTTCATCAGAAAAAAGCTGCTGTAATCAGACATAAGGTACTTCCCTTCTGTCAACTTGTTCGGTTGAACGTTTTTGTTGAGTTTTGTTCAAAATTGCTGTATAATCCACAGATAAGTGCAAAATAATTTCAATCATAGGCGGTGCGATATGCTGAAAATCGAACGGTTTGCCAAAATTGAGGCGGAGCTGAAGCAAAAGGGCAGTCTGGACATTCCCTCCCTCAGCCAGCTTTTGGGGTGCAGCGAGGAAACGGTGCGCCGGGACCTGCGGGAGCTGGAGGCCGTTGGCAAGCTCAACCGCATCCGGGGCGGCGCCTATCTCTCGGACAAATATGACAAGACCTACGCCTCTCCCCTGCGCCGAACGCTCTATCAGGAGGAGAAAAACCAGATGTCCCTGAAGGCCATGGAGTTCATCCATGACCGGGACGTGATCTTTCTCGATTCCAGCACCACGTGTCTTGCTCTGGCCCGGCAGCTGCTCGGCAGTAAACTGAGCCTGACCATCGTGACCAATTCCATGATGATCTGCAGCCTGTGCACGGAGCCCAACAGCCACATCAATCTCATCTGCCTCGGCGGGAGCCTGCGGACCCGGACGCTGTCCTTTGTGGGCTATCACACCACGGACATCCTCAGCACGTATTATGCCGACTGCGCCTTTATCAGCAGTCCCAAGGTCACGCTGGCGGAGGGTCTTTCCGACAACTATCTCAACGAGGCCCGTGTCCGCGAGGCTATGCTCAAGCACGCCCGGCAGCGGTTCCTCATCATGGACCACACGAAATTCGATGAGAGCGCCAACATCCGCTTCAACGGTCTGGAGCTGGTGAACGCCATCATCACGGACATCCAGCCCTCGGCGGAGTGGGCCGCCTTCTGCCAGTCCAAAAATATCCGGCTGGTCTACTGAGCGTTACAGGCCCTGCTTCGGGTCCCACTCAAAGGGTTCATACGGAATTTCCTCCGGGCACCACACGGCTCCGGGCAGCATGGCCGCTTCCATTTCGGCCAGCAGGTCCAGTGAGCCCTGATGGTGCCCTCCGTCATAGTCCGTGGTCAGCCATGTCTCCACGATCCGCAGCAGCATCCACCGGCCCACCATCCGGCCTCCGAGGCACAGCACATTGGAATCGTTGTGCCGCCGGGTGAGGCGGGCGGAATAATCATCCGTCACCACGCTGGCCCGGACGCCCCGGAATTTATTGGCCGCGATGCTCATGCCGATGCCGGAGCCGCAGATGAGGATGCCGCGGCGAATCTCCCCCCGGGAGACCGCCGCTGCCACCTTTGCCGCGTAATAGGGATAGCGGGAGGGCGTCTCATCCCCGCCGCAATCCCGCCACGCATAGCCGTGGGCGTCCAGATACTCTAAGATCCAGCTCTTGGCCTCCGCGCCGGAATCGTCGCAGGCGACATAAATAACATCCTGCATATCGTTATTTCTTCATGGCCACGGCCCGCCGCGCGGCGGCCGCAACATCCTTCGCGGTCAGCTCATAGCGCTCCAACAGCGCGTAAGGGTCGCCGCTGCGGCCGAAAATGTCCTTCACGCCCACGCGAAGCACCGGCACCGGGCAGGTCTCCGTGACCACCTCGGCCACGGCGCCGCCGAGGCCGCCGAGAATGTTGGCCTCCTCCGCCGTGACGATGCAGCCGGTCTTCTCCGCTGCCTTGATGACCGCCTCGCGGTCCAGCGGCTTGATGGTATGCATATCCAGCACGGCGGCGCTGATGCCCTCCTGTGCCAGCAGTTCGCGGGCCTTCAGGGACTCCTGCACCATGAGGCCGGTGGCGATGATGGTCACATCGGTGCCCTCGTAAAGCTCCGTGGCCTTGCCCCACTCAAACCTGTAGCCCGGGACAAAGTTCGTGCACTCCTCCACGTCCAGCCGGCCCAGACGCATGAAGCAGGGACCGTCATACGCCGCCATGGCCTTCGTCATCAGCCGGGTCTCATTGGCGTCGCAGGGAGAGAGCACCACCATGCCGGGGATGGAGCGCATAGCCGCCAGATCCTCAAGGCACTGGTGGGTGGCGCCGTCCTTACCGACGCTGACGCCGGCATGGGTGCCGATGACCTTGACATTCAGGTGCGGATAGGCAAGAGAGTTGCGAATCTGCTCAAAGGCCCGTCCGGCGGTGAACATGGCAAAGGAGTTGACGAACACGATCTTGCCGCAGGCCGCCATACCGGCGGCGATGCCCACCATGTTTGCCTCCGCGATACCCACGTTCCGGGACCGCTCGGGATACAGCGCACCGAACTTCTCCGTCCGGGTGCAGCACTGCAGATCCGCGTCCAGCACAAAGATGCGGGGATCGGAGCCGATCTCGGCCAGCGCCTCGCCGTAAGCCGTTCTTGTAGAGATCTTCTTATTCATAGCGAGCCGCCTCCTTCTCTGCCGCAGCCACCAGAGCGTCCAGCTCGGCTGCGGCCTTTTCATACTGCTCCTTGTCAGGATCGTTGCCGTGCCATTCCTTATTGTTCTCCATGAACGAAACGCCCTTGCCCTTCACGGTCCTGGCAATGATGACCGTGGGCTTGCCCCTGGCGGCCTTGGCGTTTTCCAGTGCCGCCGCGATGGCGGTGACGTCATGACCGTCGCAGCACTCCACGTGCCAGTTGAATGCCTCGAACTTCTTATCGATGGGATAGGGAGACATGATCTCCTCCAGCGTACCGTCGATCTGGATGTTGTTGTTATCCACAAAAACACAGAGGTTGTCCAGATGGTAGTTCCCGGCAGCCATGGCTGCCTCCCAGACCTGACCCTCCTCCAGCTCACCGTCGCCCAGCACGGCGTAGACCCGGTAGTCCTTCTTGTCTACCTGACCGGCCAGCGCCATACCCACAGCGGTGGAAATGCCCTGACCGAGACTGCCGGTGGACATATCTACACCGGGCACATGGCGCATTTCCGCGTGACCGGAGAGATGTCCGTCGATGCTGCGGAAGGTGGAAAGCATTTCCCTGGGGAAAAAGCCCCGCATTGCCAGAACGGAATACAATGCTGGCGTACAGTGTCCCTTGCTCAATACGAAGCGGTCCCGGTCCGGGTCATCCGGCTTGGCGGGGTCGATCCGCATGGTGTCAAAATACAAAACAGAAAGAATCTCGCACAGGGACATGGATCCGCCCAGATGGCCGGATGTGGCCCGATACACCATTTCAAGCGCGCTTCTGCGGGCCTGTGCGCCCAGCAGAGAAAGCTGCGCGGCTTTTTTTACCTCCATACGCATGTTCGTCCTTTCTTGGAAACAGTCTTTTTTAGTCGCCCAGATACGCCGCGGCAACGGCGTTATCCTCCAACAGATCCCGGCCCCGGCCGGAAATGGCCACCTTGCCCACCTGCATGATGTAGGCCTGATCGCAGAACTCCAGAACCTTCTGTGCGTTCTGCTCAATGAGCATGATGGCCATGCCCTCTTTATTGATCTCCTTGATAATGTCGAACACCTGCGTCACGATGACGGGCGCAAGGCCCAGAGAGGGCTCATCCAGCATCATCAGCTTCGGCTTGGCCATGATGCCCCGGCCGATGGCCAGCATTTGCTGCTCGCCGCCGGAGAGCAGGCCGCCGTACTGCTTTTCGCGCTCTTTCAGGCGGGGGAACATGGTATACACCCGCTCCATATCCCGCCGGATACCATCGGCGTCCTTTCTAAGGCCGCTGCCCACCCGCAGATTCTCCGCCACCGTCAGCTTGGCGAAAATCTGCCGGGCCTCCGGCACCTGCACAAGTCCCGCTTCCACAACCTCGTAGGGCTTCTGGGAAACAGGCTTGCCTAAAAATTCAATGGTTCCGCCGGTGGGCTTCATCACGGAGGAGATGCACTTGAGCAACGTGGATTTACCGGCGCCGTTGGCGCCCAGAACGGCCACGATCTGCCCTTCCTCTACCGTTAAGGACACGCCCCGCAGCGCCTGGATGCCGCCGTAGGCCGCCGTTAAGTCTTTGACTTCCAACAATGCCATGATCATTCTCCTCCCAGATAGGCTCTGATGACCTCAGGATCGCTCTTGACCTCCTCCGGCGTGCCGACGCAGATGGTCTTGCCGAAGTTCAGCACCGTCACATGGTCGCACAGGTTCGAGACAACGTCCATATGGTGCTCGATCATCAAAATGGTAATATCAAAGCGGTCCCGAATCTGCCGCACGAAGCTCACCAGCTCCGCGGACTCCTCGGCGTTCATACCGGCGGCCGGCTCGTCCAGCAGCAGCAGCTTGGGGTCCAGCGCCATGGCGCGGGCGATCTCCAGCTTGCGCTGGTGACCGTAGGGCAGGGAGCTGGCCTGCTCGTTGGCCTTGTCCGCAAGACCCACCACCTCCAGCAGGTCCATGGCCTTTTCCTCCAGATGCTTCTCCCGCTCCTTGTACTTCTTCGTCTTGAACATGGCGTCGGCCAGATTGTACGTGGCGTCCAGATTGCTGGCGATGACCACGTTGCTCAAAACAGAGAGGTTGGAGAACAGGCGGATATTCTGGAACGTGCGGCCGATACCCAGCTGCGCCACCCGATGGGGCGCGCTGCCGGTGATATCCGTGCCGTTGAAGATGATCTTGCCGCTATCCGGCGCGTAAATGCCGGTGATGTTGTTGAAGATGGTGGTCTTACCGGCGCCATTGGGGCCGATGAGGCCATGAATCTTTCCCGGCTCCAGCGTCACGCTGAAATTGTCGATGGCGCGGACGCCGCCGAAGTTCTTCTCCACATTCTGCATTTCAAGGACTGGTGTTGCCATATCAGCGGCCCCCCTTCTCAGTTGTCTCAGCCTGCTTCCGGCCGCTCAGGCGTGCCGGCAGCGTGCGGAACCAGTTGATGGTCCGCTTCAGGGAAAATTCCTTATAGCCGTACAAGCCGCTGGGCTTGAACAGGATGATGAGCACCACGGCCATGCCGTAGAGCAGCATACGGTAGTTGGCAAGGGAACGGAAGATCTCCGGCAGCACCGTGACGATGATGGCGCCCAGCACGGAGCCGGTGAGGGAGCCGAGGCCGCCGATCACGGTGGTGGTGATGAGCTCGCAGCTCTTGGCAAGGTTGAAGCTGCTGGGAACGATGTACATAAGGTAGCCGCCGTACAGCGCGCCGGCCCAGCCGGCATAGATGGCGGAGAACACGAAGCTCATCCGCTTGACCCGGAAGGCGTTGATGCCCACGGCCTCGGCCGCCATCTCGTTTTCACGGATGGACGTCAGGTTCCGGCCGTACTTGGAGTGGATGAAGCGCCACGCCGCGAAAAACGCCAGCACCACGCACACAAGGCTGAACAGCGCGTTGGAATACGCGGGGATGCCGGGATAGCCCGCAGAGCCGCCGGTGATGTTCTTCGTGTAGTTGAACAGCACACGGACGCACTCGCCGAAGCCAAGGCAGGTGATAAGGAAATAGTCGCCCTTCAGCCGCAGGGTGATGGAACCCAGCAGAAAAGCGATGAAGCCCGCGAACAGAGCGCCTAAGATGATGGCCAGCAGGAAGTTCACGTTGAACTTCACCGTCAAAATGGCGGCGGTGTAGGCGCCGATGGACATAAAGCCCGCGTTGCCGAAGGAGAACAGGCGGGTGAAGCCCGTCAGCACCGACATACCCAGCACGGCGATGGTGTTGATGCACACCATGATGATCACGCCCTGCAAATAGGTATTGATGCCCAGTGCGCCGCACACGGCGCTGTTGATACTGTTAAATAATGCAAGCATTCCTCTGCCCCCCTTATGCCTTGTCCTGCACGTCCACGCCAAACAGGCCGCTGGGCTTGACCAGCAGAAGGACGATCAGCAGTGCGAAGGAGAAAAAGTCTCGGAGACTGGAGCTGACGAACGCAGAGACAAACGTTTCGATCACGCCCAGAATGATAGCGCCCACAATGGCACCGGGCACGCTGCCGAGGCCGCCGATAACGGAGGCGATGAACGCCTTGAGGCCCACGTTGCCCATGGTGGGGAACACATTATATTTCATTCCGTACAGAACGCCGGCCACACCGGCCAGAGCGCCCGCCAGCACGAACACCGTGGCGATGCAGCGGTCCACCTTCACTCCAAGGACCTTGGCGGCGTGGGCGTTGCAGGCGATTGCACGGACATTGAGTCCGAATTGCGTCTTATTGATGAGGTACACCAGAATGGCGATGATAACGGCGGTGATGCCAAGGCTCACAAGATCCAGCACACCGATGTAGGCGGACGCCACCTGAATGGTGGAGACCGGCAGCTTGAAGGGATAGGACCGGTACTGACCGGAGAAGATCAGGTTGGCCGCCTGCTGGAACATATTGGAAAGGCCCATGGCGGCGATCATCAGGAACATATTGGGGGCGCCGTTGCGGCGGATACGGCGATAGGCAAGGCGCTCGCACAGAAAGCTCACCAGCGCGCCGCCCATCATGCCGCCGATGGCGGCGAGAACAAAGGGCATTCCCATGAAGCTGGACAGGACGATAGCGACATAAGCGCTGACCATGGCGAATTCGCCGTGGGCCCAGTTCGAGAAGTCCAGCAGACTGTAGATCAGGGAGTAGCCTGTTGCCAGCAGCGCGTAGATACCGCCAACAGAAATGCCCGTCACCAACTGTTGTAAAAACATAATCTTATCACTCCTAAAGTCGCAGTAGAGGCTTTTGTCTAAAAAAAGGCAGGGGGAAGGAGAATATCCTTCCCCCTGTCACGGACATTACTGGGCCTCGATGATCTCCTTGAAGTCGAAGGAGTCACCATGGCACTCATACACGGCGCAAGCCATGGACGGGTTGTGGGTAGCGGGGTCCATGACCAGCGTACCGATCAGGCCCTCGAAGACATCGGTCTGCTCCAGAGCGTCGCGGATGGCCTGAGGATCGGCGGAGCCGGCGCGGTTGATGGCATCCACCAGCCACATCACACCGTCATGACCAAACAGGCACTCGCCCTCCATGGTGATGTTGTAGGTCTTGGCGACCTCCTCGCCGAAGGCCTTGGCCTCGGGAGTGCTGAAGCCGATACGGGAGACATACAGGCAGTTCTCCAAAGCACCCTCAGCCTCACCGGCCAGCTGGGCGGAGTCCCAACCGTCATGACCCATCAGCATGCAGTCGATGCCCATCTCACGGGCCTGCTTTGCAAAGGTAGCGTTCTTAGCATAGTCGTTCATGATCACGAACACAATGTCGGGGTTCTTGGCGCCGATGTTGGCCAGCTGGGCGCGGAAGTCCACGTCGCCATCCTGGCACTGCTCGTCAGCCACGATGGTGCCGCCCTTAGCGGTGAAGGCATCACGCAGGAACTGACCAACAGACTCGGAGTTGGTGTTGCCGGCCACGGTGAACAGAGCAGCGTTCCGGGAACCCAGCGTATCATAGGCATAGTTGCCGATGACGGTGCCGAGATAGGAGTCGATGAAGCACATACGGAAGGAATAGGGGTGCAGGTTGCCGTTTTCATCCACGGTGACCAGCTCGTTGGAGGCGGCAGTGCCGATGATGGGCACCTTCACCTCGTCGGCAACGGAGGCCATGGGGATGTTGCAGGAGGAGAAGTTCGTGCCGATCTCGGCCACGATGTTATGTACCTCCACCAGATTCTTGAAAGCGGACACGGAGTCGGCGGGCTCGCCCTTACCGTCCATGGGGACCAGCTCCAGCATCTTGCCATCCAGAACGCCGCCGTTCTCGTTGACCTGCTTGATAGCAAGCTCGGCGCCGTACTGTCCGGCCGTGCCCCACAGGGCGGTAGCGCCGGTCAGGTCGGAAACATATCCGATCTTAATGGTATCGGAATCGGAAGCGGTGTCGGAGCCGGTGTTAGAGCTGTCACTGCCAGGAGTGCTGGGGGCAGCGCTGTTGCCGCCGCAGGCAGCCAGGGACAAGACCATGGTGAGCGTCAGCAGGAGAGAAAAAATCTTTTTCATAACATACCTCCATCATCATTTACCCTATTCAGGGTTTGCCTTATCTTAGCACTTTTGCACAGTTCTGTCAACAAACCGGTCTCCGCTTTTAGTCAATATCGGTCATAACGCTTTCGACCGTCTTGTGCATCTTCGTGTAAGTAACCGATTACATTCCGGACAAACTGACGTTTCCTCTACATATTTTTGGTTTTCTTGTGGTAATCACAAATTTTATCACGATTTGCAACATTTTCGGTCAAGCTCCCGGCGCTGCGGCGTCTTAACAGACCGCTCCCGGCGCGTACAAAGGCCCCGGCGACCGTCCGCATGGGACAGCCGCCGGGGCCCTATGCTGTAATGTTCGGTTTTGTCTGTGCCTGTTACGCGATGGAGGGCTCCTCCGTGGTGAGAACGGCCTCATCCTTAGCCGGGAGGGCGTCAGGAGCCTCCGTCACCGAGACCACATCGACAGGCTCCTCGTCCGCAAATACGGCGGGCAGCTCCGCCTCTGCGGATTGAGTGGAGGCACTGGAAATACAATAGAACTTTTGATAATTCTCATTATCTTTCATCACATATTCTACTCTGGTAGAATTCTTATTCATTTCTGTCCAGCCATATTTCTCTGTGATTCCATTTCCGAAAATAATCAGATAAGGAAGGATATCCTCCGGATTTGGCGTTACTCCAGCTTTCAATGCACAGGTCTTGCCTTTTACAGTCACTTTGCCGCCATAAATATTAATATAGTTGCTCTCAATACCATAACCATAACCAGCATTACTTGTCTGTGGCACACCAACATTTATGATACCGCTATTGATAGTAACCGTACCACTTGCATAAATCCCTGAGCCTTTTTCCATGCAAAGATTTGAAACGTCCAAAGTGCCTTTGCCAAGCTCAAGTGTCATAGTATTAAAGGCGTAAATACCATATGCGTTACCTGTTTCTACGCTCATGTTAACGTCCAGTTTATCACCGGAGTCCTCGCCAACGATTGTCAGTTTGCTAATCGCATAGATACCACAGTTGATCTGTGAACTGCTGCCGTACCTGGTGCTGGTAATGGAGTTATCCCCTATTACTTTGATTGTCAATTTATTGCTTACATATCTGACATTCGGATATTCACCGCGTCGTCCGGTATCACACCATCCAATAACTGGTGTTGCCACCTGAAAGCTATCAATATTCAACGTTGTTTTATCCGCGTTACCCTCCTGATTATATATCTCGGGCTTTCCGCTGTAGTGATAACCGTTCAGCGTCAGCAGACCACCGGTTTCTTCATCGTAGGTAAAGGACACGGTACCGTCACCGAACACATCGTCGGCGTTAATGCCGGTAACACGGACAACCTCGCTGGTGTTGGGCTTGGCGATATACAAATCATACTTGGTGGCTATATCCATCCAGTGGGCGTACAACTCCAAATCATACGTTAGATCCCACGTCCGCGCACTTTCGCCGTTTTCGTTATAATACTGTGTACCGCCCTTTACCGCGTCAAAGAAGCCATCAAACTGGTACTTGGTGGAATCCCGCGTAGGCAGGGTGATCTCCGGCATAGGCTGTCCATACGTGACCGTTATGCTCTCCGTGCCGCCGGTGCCGCCATTGGCGTTCAGATTAACGGTATAGGTCTTGGCTGTCCAGTGGGCGGTGAGGATCACATCGCCGGTCTGCATGGCGGAAATTTCCGTGACCTTCGTCCCGGCGTCCGTTTCACCAGCCATATACCAGCCGTCAAAGGTGTAGCCGGTCCGCTTCGCGTCTTGCAGCGTTACCGCCGTGCCGTAGGTGTAGGTATTGGGATTGGAGTGCTCGCCGCCCTCACTATAATAAGTAATGCTGTACACACGATTTTCGGCCTTCCACTGGGCGTAGTACGTCACATGGCCGGTAACGGTGGTGCTGCTTGTCCAAGCCGTGCCGGTGCCATTCTTATCGGTGTTCCAGCCGGTGAAGGTATAGGTGGTGGTGTCAGTGCTGTCTCTGGTGGGCGTAGTGGGCCGGACAATGGCCGTGCCATAGGGCAGCTCCTCAGAGGTCCTGCTCAGTTCATTGCCGCCGTTGGCGTCCCACATCACCTTGTAGGACTTGATATTCTCCCTCCACTGGGCGTAATACGTCACATCGGCAGTGACCTTATCCGGGTTGTCCGTCAGCGTGTTCAGCGCGGCGCCGGTTCCGTCCGTCTGCGTGTTCCAGCCGAGGAAGTCATAGGTTGCCTTAGCCGTTTCCGCTCTGGTGGGGTCGGCGGGCGGAACGATAACCGTGCCGTAATCCGTCTGGCCGTTGGTGGTGGTATCCGCCATGACCAGCGCATCGCCGCCGTTGGCGTCCCATGTCACCGTGTACTTTGCGGGCGTCCGCTTAAACTGGGCATAGAACGTCATACCAACCTTGACTCGCATATTGTAGTCATATTGGATGCCGGTTCCGTCCTCCTTCGTGTTCCAGCCGGTAAACTCGTAGGTACCGGTTTTGTCCTCCGCCTTGGTGGGGTGATCGTTCGGTCTCTGCCAGTTACGGATGGCCTCACCATACTGAACCGTACTGGTTCCGATGGACTTTCCATCTACGATCCAGTCTACGGTGAAAGTGATGGGGACCCACTCAGCATAATAGTCAATGCTTTCAGTGGCTGCCGTGCCCTCTACGAAATGCGTCGTTCCATAATCGGAATACCAATATGCAAAGGTGTAGCCCTCTTTTGCCACATGAGGTGCGGTAATCGTCTCGCCATGCCGGTATGTCTTCTCGTATGTTTCAGAGAAACGATCATGGAACTTTACCTGATAGGTATTCAGCTCGTAGTAAACCTTCACCACAGTGGAGCCATCGGCGGCAACGGTCTGCTGCTCAATGGGCTTGGCCGTATACCCCTCTTTGGGCTGCGCCGTCATGTTCGTGGTGCTGTCGGTGTTGCCCTGCCGGGTCTCCGTCTCCATATCGTAGCTGCCGTCCAGCTTTTCGGTGTAATACTCCACGGTGTAGTTCACCAAATTCGGCTTCCAGTGGGCCTCCAGCGTCACGCCGGTCTGGCCCTCCGGGAACGTGGGCATAACGGAGACGCTGCTGTAGCGTTTTCCCTCTGCTGTGTACCAGCCATCAAAGGTGTAGCCCGGTCTTTCGGGGTCAGCCGGCCATGTCAGGGGCGCGCCGCTGCCGCCGGAAAGCCCCGCCACGGCGGAACCGCCCTTGGAGTCAAAGGCAATATAGCGCATACCCGCCGGGTCGCTCCACTCCAGATGAATCGTCTTGCTGATGGGCGTGGAGGTAAACGTCAGAGGTGCTTTCTTCCACACGATGGTCATGTCCGTGCTCTCCGCCAGCGAGCCGTTCACCGGCGCCACCGTCACGGTGTTGGTGGCCGCGTTATAGCTGAACACCGGGTTGGTAAAGGCGATGCGGAAATTGCTCTCCGTGGCATCGTCCCGGTTCAGGTCCTTCAATTTGCCGGTCCTGAGGTCCATAGCCCGCATCAGATACGTGCTGGAGGGCAGCGCCAGCGTTTTGACCGTTTTAAAGGTATAGCCGGTATTGTCCGTGTTGGCAAAGGCATAGATGTTATCTACCTGCCCCGCCGACCACAGCGGCCACTGGTGGGCGTACAGCGTGGGGTTATACGTCAGCTTGCTGCTGGAAAACGCCTGCGCCACGAATTTGATTTCAATGTAAATGCCGATCTCGATGCGCATGGCGCCGGAGCTGTTGGAGGCAGCCCCCAGCTTCTCCTGCCATGTTTTATGGTAGTAGAAATAGCCCCAGAGCTGGACGTAGCCGCCCACCTCGGCGGTAATGCCGATCTTGTCCACCTTCAGCGAGAACAGACCCACATACATTTCCAGCTTGATGCCCGCCCGCAGGGCCACGGTGCCTACCACGTAGAAATCAAAGCTGTACTGGGCGGGAACGAGGTCGATGGTCTCGTTTGTGGAGGTCTTGGCCTTCACCCGGACGGAGAAGTTATAGCGCTTGTGGTTCTTGTATTGGAAGTCCATACCCATGGCCACGTTCAGATTGGCGGACACCACAAAGCTGCCCTTGACCTCCCAGCAGAAAATGTGCAGGAAAGCGCTGCCGCTGCTGCGGAACAACTGCTGATTGATAATGGGGCTCCAGGTGCCGCTGGTGTTCTCCATCAGGTCTTGGTACGTGGCCGCAAGGCCCTCCATGCCGGGGGCGGCGGTGTCCGCACCATTGGAGAGCTGCTCCAGCAGCTCCACCACCTGCTCCAGCCGCTTGCCCAGCGCGGCGTCAGACTCCTTCTCATTTTCGGTGTGCACCACGGCCTTGAAATTCACGCCGGTGTAGTTGCCCACCTCAAAGGAGGCGTTGAGAGAGTAGTCATACTTCAAAAAGCCGATCTTGTGGCGCTTGGTGCTGATGCTCTGCTTGAGCAGCACCTCCTCCTTAAACTGGGCCGTGACCTCCACGCTCACATTACCCATTTCCACGGTGAAGGGCACAATGACAGTCACGCCGAAGCCATTGCCACTAAGGTTTTGAAGCTTGCTGTACATACTGACCCGGGCTGCCGTCCAGTCTACCTTAGCCGAGGCGCCGTCCGCTTGCAGCATGGTCCCGCTGATGGTCTGCATCCGGGCCTCAATTTCCTCCGAAGTGGGAATATGGCTGGGGTCCTCGCTCTCCAGCAGCACAGCGGCCATATACTGCGCCGCCTGCTCCATGTAGCCGCTCTGCCTTACATCGTCGATCAGGTGCTTTTGGAGCTCGCTCTGCTCCTCCGGCGTCAGAGTAATATCCTCTGCCCGCTCGTAGTAAACGTCCAGCGCTTCATCCAGCGCGGCAGTGTAATCGTTCTCATTTTCGTAGGTTTCATAGGTAATGAGGTACTGCGTACCGTCCGCGTTCTTTTGAACGCCGGTGATTTTGCCGTAGGCAGAGGCTGTAGCGTTTTCGCTGTAAGCACCGTCACAGAACGCAATAAAATCACCCACATCCAGTGCGGTAGCGTCCACGTCCGTCATGGCCTTGGTCATGTCGTTCACTGAAACTGCGATGGGATTGCCATCGGCAGTATCCAAATACTTCTTAGACAGCGGCAGGGTATCCGGCATGAACAGCACATCCTCGGCCTCCGCCATCTCGTAGGTGTATTCGGTTTTACCGTCCGTAGTATCTCCGATTTTCGTGATCTTCACATAGGCCACATCGCCCTTTGTGCTGTCAACATCTGTCAGGTCTGCGGAGCCTCTTGTAAAGGCTACCGTCTCTCCCACGGCATAAGCCGTGGGAGACCGGAACGTTCCGGTGGTCTCGTTGCCCTGTGTGCTGACGCCATCCGTTTTATAAAGACCCTCAAACACGGAAGCATCCAAGCCCTCCGCAGCGCTTGCGTCCTCCTGTTTGACATCTTTGCGGATAGAGGCATTCTGGACCTCATTCTTCTCTACGATAATGTTCAGGTAGCGGACAGAGGCTTCCTTACCCGTAAACTGCGCCTTCTCGTTCAGCAGCTCCACCTGATAAGTCTCACCGGCCTCCAGCACGGCGGAAACGGTTCCATCGGCGCTGAGTTCAAAGTCAACATTGGCGTTGGCATCGGTGATGTCGATGAATTTGATGTCGGCTTTGCTTGCTCCGGTGACACCAAAGCTGTATTCCCCGGCGCTGACTGTCACGGTCTCGTAGTTAGGCGTTTCGCTGATGGGAACGGTGCCGGTGGTCACGTCCGCGTACAGCGTCACATCATGGGTCAGGGTATCCCCCGCACCCACGGAGTTTGTCATTTCCGCGTTATAGTACCAGCCGAGGAACACGCCGCCCTTGGGAACGGTGGGCGTAGGCAGCAGGCGGATGGCCGTGCCTGCGGCGTAGGTATTGTCTGTGGGCAGAACCGCGCCCTCGTGGGATACTTCATTGCCCCAGTCAAACATCACCTTATAATAGGTTGTGGTGCTGGTCCCACCGCCGGAGCTTCCCCCGGAGGAACTGCCGCCGGAGCTGCTGCCCCCGCTGTGAGAGCCGCTGGAGGACGAGCTGCCGGAGCTGCTGCTGCCGCTGCCGGAGGTCTGGGCCGCCGGGTCCACGCTGACCCGCTTGGAGGCCACGCCCGGCTCGGTGTACCATGTCTCCACAGCCTTGTCCGTCCGCTGACACAGTGCCGCCGCCTGTGCGCGGCTGGCGTTGCCGGTGGGATCGAACCGCGTCCCGTTGCCGTTCAGAAGACCCGCCTGCCACAGCTTCACCACGGCCTCCCGGGCATAGGGCGCCACGGCGTCCAAATCGGCGGGCACGGTGGTATATTGCGTACCGCCGGTGAGGCGGATGCCGAATTTTTCAAAATAGCGCACAAACAGCGCCGCCATCTGCTGGCGGGTGATAAGCGCGTCCGGGGAAAAGCGTCCGTCCCCGGTGCCGCCGGTGATGCCGTACTGCGCCGCCCACTTCACGTAGGGCGTGTAGTACATTCCCTCCGGCACATCCGTAAAGCCGGTGTCCCCGCCGTACTTCGCCGGGTCAATGCCCGCCATACGGCCCAGCACCGTGACGAACATCCCACGGGTCATAGTGCCGTTGGGACTGAACGTGGTCTCGCTGGTGCCGCTGAAAAAGCCGTTGGCTTTGGCGTACAGCACCGCGTCATAGCACCAGTCCCCCGGCTTCACATCCGTGAAGGGACTGTCTGCCGCGGTGTCTTTGGTTCCGGCCGCCAGCGCGGATACCGGCAGCAGGCTCAGTACCATGCTCACCACCAACAGCAGACTGATGATTCGCTTTTTCATAGCTTCTGCCTCCTTTTTTCACAGCTTGGGCACAGACCCGCCGGCTATCCCCGGCGGCTCCCGCCTGCCCCCAATTTTTCACAGTAACAGCATACCATACCGCCCCATTCGCTGGGGGACATCTGCACGAAACGCACCGATTTCGACATGAATTGCACCCGCCCCCCGGTTTTCGACAGTGCTCCCCTTCCCGGCGCGGACTCACGTGAGTTTTGTCCGGGGTTCTTTGGCCGAATTGAAAGGCAAATTTCGATTTTAAATCGTATAATATTCTATTTATTCTACAAAATGGACTGAAAATTGTTGTGTTTCTTCCC